>NZ_LXJP01000009.1:0-153895 GCF_001728855.1 Pseudomonas sp. AP19
TATGAGCCGCCGAGGAAACTGCTGGGACACTCAGTTCACTATGCTCAAGAGCGTCGGCCCAATCTGACCCGTGCTGGGATTGGCCAATAGAGTGCCTTTGCGTTGACCTGTCGATTGGACGCTGACGTTCCCTGGCATTGCCGGGCCCAGCGTCTGTGACCTGATAGGAGCCTTGTCCTGCATCTTGAGTGTCCTGTCCTGCGTATGGGGTTGGTAATGCGTTCTCATCGGAGGCATTAGTCATGAACAGCCCCATGGACGAAAACGAAGTCATCTTGGGAGTTGATACACATCTGGATACCCACGTAGGGGTCTTGATCAACACGAATGGAAACCTGCTTGGCTGCTTGGCGGTAACAACCGATACCAGCGGATATCTCAAGCTCGTTACCTGGGCCAACTCCTTCGGTATGTTGAAGCGTGCCGGCGTGGAAGGCACCGGAACTTATGGCGCGGGTTTAGCCCGTGTCCTGCGTGATCATGGCATCGAGGTGCTGGAGGTTAACCGCCCTGATCGCTCCAAACGCCGGCTCCAGGGGAAATCCGATCCCACCGACGCCGAGAGCGCGGCTCGATCCGTTCTTTCAGGAAACGCCACGGCGATCGCCAAGACCCAATCGGGTGTGGCCGAGGCGATGCGGGTGGTTTCGGTTGCTCGGCGCAGCGCAGTCAGAGCGAAAACCCAAGCGATCAATCAATTGAGAGCCTTGCTCGTCAGTGCCCCGCAAGACATTCGTGAACGGCTCTGGAAAACCAAACCTGGCGACTGCGCCAAGGGATGTGCACGTCTTCGCTCACGGAGCGCGACTGAATTCCTGAACATCTTAACGACCTCCCTGTGTCTATTGGGCAAGCGCTGGCTGGCATTGGCAGAGGAAGTTGAAAAGCTCGATGTCATTCTAGAAAACCTGACTCGCCAACATGCTCGCCGTTTACGTGAACAATTCGGCGTCGGCCCTCAAACGGCGGCCGTGCTGCTTTCGACAGCAGGTGATAACCCGGAGCGGTTAAAAAGTGAAGCAGCTCTCGCCGCCCTCTGTGGGGTCAGTCCTTTACCGGCATCCTCGGGTAAAACGGTGCGACATCGTTTAAACAGAGGTGGGAATCGGTCTGCGAACAACGCCCTATGGACCATTGCGATGGTACGCATGCGAGGTGATCCCAAAACCCAAAGCTACGTCGCCCGTCGTAGTGCTGAAGGTTTGTCTTCCAAAGAAATCCAGCGCTGTTTAAAGCGCTATATCGTCAGGGAGCTATACCCTTTGATCCTGGCAGATTTAGCCGATTCAGCTCGATCTTGTTGACATAGGAGCGTCAACGCGCCGATGGAGCGCGTGTTCCGCAGCCTGAAAACTGAATGGATACCGAGCGTGGGCTACAGAACTGCTCAAGAAGCCCAGCGCGATATCAGCCATTTCTTGATGCATCAGTACAACTGGATTCGACCCCATCAATTCAACGGTGGGCTGGCGCCAGCTCGGGCCGAAGAAAAACTTAACGTCGTGTCCGGGATTAGTTGACCACTACATTCGGTCAGCGAGCGGATCAAGGCATCGCTGAGTTTTCGTTTGAAAACAACCGCATTATCTGGGGGCATCGGTGGGGGCATCCTTTTTAAGGAACCGAAATTGGCCGCCAATTATGCCCCCATGAGTCGTGGAATCCATTGGCTTTAGACAGGCGGCAATGGACTGAAATTTCCAATAAGCGTTTGTTATAAAACAATTTTATGGAATTTAATGGAGCTCCATTACAGGCTATCGGGGTCCCCAAAAAACATCTGGATCCGCGACCGCAGCCAGCGCTCCCCAGGGTCGTTATCCTGCGACCCGCGCCAGGCCATATGCAGTTCAAAAGTGCGCACCGGCAGCGGTGGGTCCTCGGCCCGCAGGCCGCCCGCCGCTGTGAGTGCCTCGGCTGCGTAGTCCGGCACGGTGGCCAGAATGTCGGTGCCCGCCAGCAAGGTGCCCAGCCCATTGAACTGCGGCACCGCCAGTACCACGTGGCGTTTTCGATTGAGTTTTTCCAACTCTTCGTCAATAAACCCGCTCAGGTCGCCCGCGAAGGACACCAGGGCGTGGGGGCGTGCGCAGAAGTCGTCCAGGCTCAGCGAGCCGGGTACGCTGTCGGCCCGCAGCAGTTTCGGCAGGCTGCGACGCAGTACTTTGCGCTTGGCATTGGCCGGCAGGTCGGCGGTGTAGCTGACGCCGATGGAGATCTCACCGGAGGCCAGGAGGCCCGGCATCAGGATGTAATTGACGCGGCGCACCACCAGCACAATGCCCGGAGCTTCGGCACGCAGGCGTTTGAGCAATGGGGGGAGCAGCGCAAACTCGACGTCGTCGGACAGGCCGATACGGAACACCGCGGTGCTGGTGGCCGGGTCGAACTCGGCGGCACGGCTCACGGCGGTGGAAATCGAGTCCAGGGCCGGGGAGAGCAGGGCGAAGATTTCGACGGCGCGTGCCGACGGCTCCATGCTGCGCCCGGTGCGCACAAACAATGGGTCATCAAACAGCCCGCGCAGACGCGACAACGCCGCACTGATGGCCGGCTGGCCGAGGAACAGCTTCTCGGCGGCGCGGGTCACGCTGCGCTCATGCATCAAGGTTTCGAATACGATCAAGAGGTTAAGGTCGACACGACGCAGGTCGTTACGGTTCATCTTGTGTCCTGGAAGAGTCAGCAAACTTGACGTGAACGGCCATATTCAGAACCCTCAGGTTCCACTTAGACGCATGACCGGCATGAATCTTACGGGGAAAGGCTGGTACTCTGCACAAGATAATTGAGTTTTCCTATAAGAGTTGAGGTCTATTCCTCGGTTGCGGAATCAATGACAGGCATGTCGACTATTAACGCCGACCGATGGCCTTCGCTGGAAAGCCCAGATAGAGTTCATGGCATTAGAGGTTACTTTGACGAGGTTTGCGATGTCCCGCACGATCCGTTTTCACAAGTTTGGTCCGGCCGAGGTGCTCAAATGCGAAGAGCATGCAGCCGCGCAGCCCGCACCGGGCGAAGTGCAGGTGCGTGTCGAGGCGATTGGCATCAGCTGGTATGACATTTTGTGGCGTCAGAACCTGGCGTCTTCGCATGCACGTCTGCCGTCCGGCCTTGGTCATGAGATGGCCGGGGTGGTTGTCGCCCTCGGTGAGGGCGTGGATGACTTGGCCGTGGGCGATAAAGTGGCCAGTTTTCCGGCCGAGAGCCCCAATGATTACCCGGTGTATGGCGAGCTGATCGTTCTGCCCCGTTCGGCCTTGACCCGCTACCCGGATGTCTTGAGCCCGATTGAAGCCAGCGTGCACTACACGCCGCTGCTGATTGCTTACTTTGCCTACATGGATCTGGCGCGGGTCAAGCCCGGCCAATTTGCGCTGGTCACCGACGCCAGCCACTGTGCCGGCCCCTCGTTCGTACAACTGGGCAAGGCCCTTGGGGTGCGGGTGATTGCTGCGACCAAGGACAGCGCCGAGCGTGAGTATTTGCTGTCCCTGGGGGCGGAGAAGGTCATCGTCACCGAAGAGCAGGACCTGCTCATGCAGATCAACAAGTACACCGATAACCGCGGCGTTGATGTGGTATTCGATGGCTTGGGTGGCCCGCAGATGTCATTGCTGGGCGACGTATTGGCCCCGCGTGGCAGCCTCGTGCTCTACGGGTTGCAAGGCGGCAACCAGACGCCATTCCCGGCGTGTGCAGCCTTCCAGAAGAACATCCAGTTCTTCGTGCACTGTATCGGCAACTTCACCGGTAAGCCGGAGCTGGGCATCATTCAGGACCATGTGGCGCTGCAACGTGCGTTGCGCGATATCAACCAATTGACCGCCGATCGCGTGCTGGTGCCACTGAAAACCACGGTATTTGCGTTCAATCAGTTCGTTGAAGCGCACCGTTATATGGACGAATGTCCGTGCCGCGAGCGTGTTGCGTTGCAGGTTGAAGCTGTTTGAGTTGTAGGAGGATTCGCAAATTCGTCTTCAAAACCCTGGACGCATGGGGCAAATGCGCCATTTGACAGGGTTTAACCTGCGCGTTGACTGAAGCGCGCAGGGGCCGTTCCGTCCTGTAAACGATACCTTTCTCCCCGTCGCCGCCCTGAAATTCAGCGCGGCGTTTTTGTGCGCGCGTCTCCAACGCAGTGCCCGATAACTAACTGAACTGGTTTTCGGTCAGGTTCTGTATCTGTTATTCATTATTTCAGCCCTGATAATTGGTGCTTCACTTTCAACTCAAGGACTGAGTAATGAATGACCAATTGAAGTGGCAGTGGGTACTTTCTGTCATTGCGCAGGGTGCAGTGTTTGCAGGCCCCCGCGGACGGGTAGATTTTCACGGCAGATATCAATCCACACCCAAGCGAAGATCGGAGTTTAGTGAGTTTTGTTTGTCGGATAGATCTTTGAACTTATTGTTAAGGCGTTGTAGGAACTTGTCTGAATGTTCCTAGGAGCACTGCCGCAGTGCTCTGGATGCTTGTCGTACGGACGTTCGGTGCCGCAAATGCGCTCGGACGTGGGAAGTACGCAGTCCGTCGATTTGTTGCAAGATGCTGGTGTTTATTTATCCCGAACACTGCGCTGCGGGCAACGTTATTACACATGCAATAGATCGGGCAGCTACGCTCGGTAGTTGTTTGAAACTGATATTTCAACTCAGGTAGTAGAGCTATGAGCGCTATTCACGAACAGGCTATGAATTACGTATACCAGCAAGTTCAGCAACGCTTAGTTGGGTACTTCACCCGTGCAGAACGCACAGCACTTCAATTGTTGATTCAGCGTATCGTCGTGGCCGCCGGTGGTATGGAGCAAGTAGGGAGTTACAAGGTGCTGGTGGCCCATGGCGGCGGCGAAGTCAGCAGCTACACCCTGGCAATGCTGCGCGCCGCACAACTGAGTATCGCCGGGCGCTCGCCCAGAACATTTCAGCTACGGGTCGCCACGCTGTGCCACGCGGGCATGACTCAAGACACCCTTGACGCGATTCATCGCGGTTACAGCCGACTGTTTTTCCATGACGACCCCCGGGTCGAGTTGTTGATGGTCGATAATCAACACGTGCTGCCCTTCAATCACCAACATCCGGTATCTGGCCGGGCCTGTGATACCCACCAGCGCAACATGCTAATGGTGGGGCATCTGACTTCCGGCGATATTCGCGCCACCCTGTGCAACGAGACCTACTTGGCGCTGGGTGATTTCTATCAGCGCGTCACCGCCTGGAAAGGCGGCGTACATGCATTGGTCAGCGGCGACTCTACGCGCAAACAGAGCCAACTCCTCGCCTGGCTGAAAAAGGCCGCTCAAGCCAAAGGTGTCAGCCCTTCGAAGGGCCAGCCAGCTTCGCTCAACGGCCTGTTCACGCGCATGGATGAATGGAGCGGCGACTTCTACCGCGACCTGTACGGTGAGCATTATGTGCCGAAGGCCGACATCAGCCCGGGTGGGCACCGCCACTTGGCGTACATCGGTATTGCCGACCTGCTTGAGGGGATCGATCGCCCCCGCGCGCCCTTGCTCACCGAGTTCATGGCCTACACACCCGACCCGCTGGGCTTTCATTTCAGCCACCCAGCCTTTGCCAATCCGCTGCTGATGGCCCACCTGCGCGGCCTGCAGGCCGAGTGCCTGCGCGAATTGCGTTATGAGGAAGGCGTCGATGAGTTCCTGGTGCTGGCGCGTGAGTACCTGCGTCGGCGGCACGTTCCCGAGGAACTGGTGACTCGGGCCGTCAACCGCGAGGAGCGCGTCGTGTCGAGCACGTACGCGCAGCAGTTCTTCGGCTTGGATGAAAGCCAGCTGATCTGCCTGCTGTTTTCGCCGTTTATCCATCACGGCGAGCGACTGGAAGGTTACTTGCGCCAGTGCCACCCGGGAATGTTGGTGGCGTTGCCTGAACTGCACAAGGTGCTGCAGGGCAAGCCGGCCGCCGAGATGTTGCAGCAATGGGTGACCGATGCCAGCGGGCTGCCACTGCCTTTGCTTCAGCATCTGTACCGCAAACGGCCGATGACGCTTGCCCCCGGTGGCGTACGCAACGGTCCAACGCAACGGCCCCTGGCCAGTGGCAGCATGGCCTGTCAGCTGTCCGGGCGATGACGCTGCGGGGGGCGCGGCAAGTAGACTTCGCTTATCAGGCGGTCTATCGCTACATGATCAACCTGATCAATGAGGTCAGTAGCGATACGCGGGTGAAACTGCCGTCTTTGCGGCAGTTGTCCCAGCGTTTGAATGTATCGATCTCCACCATTCAATACGCGTACTCGCTGTTGGAGAAAGAGGGCCGGGTGTACTCGGTGTCGAAGTCGGGCTATTACGCATGGCCGCTGGCGGGTAGCCCGGTGAGCTGGCCCAGTGGCGATTTACTTGAACGCCTCTATGTGGCCGCGCGGCGCCCGGGCATGGTGGTACTCAGCGGCGACGAGCCTGCGTTGCTGGCGTCGCTGGACGGCACATTGCTGGGCCTGGAGCGCGAACTGGTGCGCCAGTACCCGCGCCATTTGCAACCGTGGTCCCAACCCTGTGGCGTTTGGGAGCTGAGAGCGGCGTTGGCGGCACGTTATACCACGTCGCCGACGCGTTGTTGGCACGCCGACGACGTGTATATCGGTGCCGACCTGCGCGGTGTGCTCGACATCCTCATTGAGGTGTTGGGCTTGCGCGGCTCCACGGTGATCGTCGAGTCACCCTGCGACTGGCTGATCCTGCGTGTGCTACGGGATGCCGGGGTGCGCATCCTCGAGCTGCCTTGGTCGGACGAGGGCAGTCTGGACCTGGTGAGGCTCGAAGGCATGCTGCGCAGTGAACCGGTGCACCTGGTGTTGCTGTCATCGTCGGTCAGCCTGCCTTCGGCGGTCGCGATGCAGCCCCGCGACCGCCAGGGCGTGGCGAAACTGCTGGACCAGTACGCGTGCTGGCTGCTCGAAAACGACAGCTGTGGTGAGTTGGGGTTCAAGCAGCCCCAGGCGCCCCTGCGTGACCTCGTCAACCCCGAGCGATTGGTGGTGTTTTCCTCATTCGAGAAAATACTCGGGCCAGAGGCGCCGTTTGGCTACGCATTAGCGCGCCACAGCAGCGGCGAATTGCAACGCCAGTTCCTGTTGCGCGCGTTCCGGTTGTCCTCAATTCGCCAACGTGCGATTGCCCGTGTGTACCAGAGTGGGCGCATCGACCAGCACCTGCACGACTTGCGCCGGTTGCTGCGTGAACAGGCGGGCGAAATGAGCCAGTACCTGGACCGGTACCTGGGGGATCAAGTGAGCTATCGGATGCCCGCAGGGGGTGGCGCTTTCTGGTTAGGCTCCACGCACCCCGTCGACATGCGCCAGGCATTCCAGTATTTGCTGGCGCGGCAGGTGGTGGTGGCACCGGGAGAACTGTTCAGCGTCGGCGGCCTGCATCACCAGCACCTGCGGTTAAGTCATACTTTCCATGGCCAGCCCAACCTGGAGAGTGCCCTGGAGACACTCGGCGAGGCGCTGCGACAGGCACAGATAGCCTAAGCGCATGAAATTTCTCTCGCTGCTGTAGGATCGATACCGTCGCGCAGCAGTCCAACTCTCAGTAAACTGTCATTTTTTCCGAATCCTTCCTTCTCGAGGTTTATGCATGACAATCAGTCCTTTTGCGGGCAAGCCGGCCCCAGCTCAGTTGCTGGTGGATATCCCGCGACTGGTCACGGCCTATTACACCGGCCAGCCTGATGCAGCGATCTCCACACAGCGTGTGGCCTTTGGGACCTCCGGGCACCGTGGCAGCTCGTTTGAGCTGAGCTTCAACGAATGGCATGTGCTGGCCATCAGCCAGGCCATCTGCCTGTACCGTGAAGCCCAGGGCATCAATGGTCCTTTGTTCGTTGGCCTGGACACCCACGCGTTGTCGACACCTGCCGGTGCCAGCGCCCTGGAAGTGCTGGCTGCCAACGGTGTACACGTCATGCTCGCCGAAGGCGATGAGTACACACCGACCCCGGCCATTTCTCACGCGATCATTTGCTACAACCGTGGCCGTACCAGCGGCCTGGCCGACGGCATCGTGATTACGCCGTCGCACAACCCGCCACAAAGCGGCGGCTACAAGTACAACCCGCCCAACGGCGGCCCGGCCGATACCCACGTCACCAAGTGGATCGAAGCCAAGGCCAACGAGCTGCTTGCCAACAAGCTGGCCGGGGTTAAACGCATCACGCACGCCCAGGCGCTCAAGGCGGATACCACCCATCGCCATGACTACCTCAACAGCTACGTGGCCGACCTGGTCAATGTGATCGACATGGACGCGATCCGCAGCGCCGATCTGCGCCTGGGTGTCGATCCGTTGGGCGGCGCAGGGGTGCGCTACTGGTCGGCGATTGCCGAGCACTACCGTTTGAACCTCGACGTGGTCAACACCGAAGTCGACGCCACGTTCCGTTTCATGAGCGTCGACTGGGACGGCCAAATCCGCATGGACCCGTCCTCCAGCTACGCCATGCAAGGCTTGATCGGCCTCAAAGAACGCTTTGACGTAGCCTTCGCCTGCGACCCTGACCACGACCGCCACGGCATCGTCACGCCGTCCGGTGGCCTGCTGGCACCGAACAACTACCTGGCCGTGTCGATTGATTACCTGTTCCAGAACCGTCCGGACTGGCGCGCCGACGCGGCCGTCGGCAAGACCGTGGTCAGCAGCGGCTTGATTGATCGCGTCGCCGCGCGCATCGGCCGTCGCCTGTACGAAGTGCCGGTCGGCTTCAAATGGTTTGCCGATGGCCTGTTCGAGGGTTCGCTGGGCTTTGGCGGCGAAGAAAGCGCCGGCGCCTCGTTCCTGCGTAAAGACGGCACCGTGTGGAGCACCGACAAGGACGGCTTGATTCCGGCTTTATTGGCGGCAGAGATGACCTCGCGCAAAGGCCAGGACCCCAGCCAGATCTACCGTGGCCTGACCGACGCCCTGGGCGAGCCGTTCGCGATTCGTGTCGATGCCAAAGCCACTCCGGCGCAGAAGGCCTTGTTGGGCAAGTTGTCGCCGGAGCAGGTCACGTCCACGCAATTGGCCGGGGAGAGCATCCAACAAATCCTCAGCCATGCGCCGGGTAACAACCAGGCCATCGGCGGTTTGAAAGTGATGACCGAGAACGGCTGGTTCGCCGCGCGGCCATCGGGCACCGAGGATATCTACAAGATCTACGCCGAGAGCTTTATTGGCGAAGATCACCTCAAGCAGTTGGTGGAAGAAGCCCAGGTGCTGGTAGACGGCGCTATCAGCCAATAACCACGCCAAACCCACTGTGGGAGGGGGCTTGCTGCCTCCCACCGTGTCGGTTGAAGCAACGCGTCACGTCAGGCCAGGTCGACCAGCACGATTTCACTGTCTTCCTGCGCCGTCACCCGCAACACCTGCTCATCCGCAATCGCCACACCGTCGCGCGCTTGCGCCCGTAAGCCATTGACTTCAATCACCCCCGTCGCCGGCACCAGATACGCCCGACGGCCGCTGTCGAGCCGATACTCGGCACTTTCACCCGCTTTCAGGTTGGCTGCCACCAGGCGTGCATCGGCACGAATGCGCAGGCTTTCGCTGTCACCGGCTTTGCCGCTGGCCAATGTCACAAACCCCTCGCGATCACCTTTCGGGAATGGCTTGGCACCCCAGGAGGGCGGCAGGCCGGCTTCATTCGGGATAATCCAGATCTGAAAAATCTTGCTCGGGGTGGCTTCCAGGTTGTATTCGCTGTGGGCAATCCCGGTGCCGGCACTCATTACCTGTACGTCGCCCGCCTCGGTGCGGCCCTTGTTGCCCAGGTTGTCGGCATGGCTGATGGCGCCTTCACGCACATAGGTGATGATTTCCATGTCGCGGTGCGGGTGCTGCGCAAAGCCGGTGCCCGGCGCGATGATGTCGTCGTTCCACACCCGCAGGTTGCCCCAGTGCATGCGCTCGGGGTCGTGGTATTCGGCAAATGAAAAGTGATGATGGGCGTCGAGCCAGCCATGGTGCGCGCCGCCCAGGGAATTGAAAGGTCGAAGTTCAAGCATGATCGTCTCCTGTTGATGGGCTCATCATCCTGCAGTGCAAGATCGATAAAAAGCGTAAAAAATGCCTGATTCCTATCAGTTGAATCGATTGGTTGCTGGCGTTTTAACTTTTACTTCGTCGCCTAACTGCATGACGTCAAAGCAATTGGCTGGAACTGAGCGCCGATTCCGGCCACCATGGCGGCTCCGCCAAAACCAACCTCATCACTGGAGTCCGCGTGCCGCAACAAACGCCTGATCTGCCCCCCGAACTGCGCCCGTTAAACGAAATGCCCTTGCTCAAGCGCCTTGCCGCGCGTTTGTTTGGCCATGGCCTCACACGCCTGCGTGCGCAGCATCGGTTTTCGTGGCTGCACGGCCAGGCCGATGGCTTCCGCAGTGGGCATGAGGCGGGCGTCGAGTACGGTTATCGCGAGGGCAAGGCCGACGGCATCGAGGAAGGTCGGCAGGTGTTGCTGATCCGCGACTTTCGCCCTGAGGAGCACCGCGCCCCTGGCGTGGATGACAGTTTGTTCGACGACTGGCGCCTGCCACTCAGCGCCGAGGTAAAGAAGCGCATGAAGGCTGATGTGGCGCGCTTGCTGCCGGCCCATGCACAGCCAAGTGCCGCGCAATGGAAGATGATCTTCAGCGACACACCGTCAACCTCAGTGATTGCTGGCGCGGGTGCCGGCAAGTCCACCTCGCTGGTGCTGCGGATCCTGTTGCTGACCCATTACTTGGGCTTTGAGCTGAGCTCGATGACCGTGGTGACGTTCACCCGCGAGTCGCGCAAGGATTTCATCAACAAGTTAATCGAAATTCTCCAACTGTGGGGCCAACCTCTTGGCTTTAAAGACGCTCAGGCGGTGGTGCGCACCTTTCACTCGCGCATTTTGCCGATGGTCCGCAGCCTGCCGGGGTTTGAGCGGCTGCAAGCCTTCGAAAACCTCAGCAGCGGCGTCGAGGACGCCGACAGCAATCCGTTCGACCTGCGCATCAGCGACGCTCAGCGCCAACAGATGAATGCCTGCTATCACCGGCTGCATGGCCGCCACGCGCGCTTCCGCGAGCTGATTGCGCCATTAGCGCGTCACGGCCTGCAACTCAAGGAACTGGAGCGCGACCACCCGGACGTCCAGAAGCGGGTGGCCGTGACCGAACTGGCCGCCAAGCGCGATGAAGAACTCTGCGATGTGATCGAGGACCTGTGGTTTCGCGCCGGCGCCTGGCCGATCAAGGGCATCGAGCCCAGCCGGCAGACGTTTGAAATCAATGGCGCGCACTTCCATTGCCACGGCTATATCGCGGAGCTGGATGCCTGGGTCGTGCTGGGCTTCGATTCGCGGGAAAACGCTCAGATCAGTCGGCCAAACGCGAAGCTATCGGTGCGCGCGGAGTGGGCGGTAAAGCGCACCTTGTTTCAAGCTTTCTGTCGCAAGCCTCTGATATGGTTGGATAGTTACGAATCTTCAAAGCGCCTTTTAAGCAGCTTGGCCGGTGACGCCGCCGCCGGACCCGGTTTTGATTACAAGGTGAAAGGTGAGCTGTCCTCGGCGCCGCTGTTGGACAGTTTTGTCATGGCCGCCGGGTTTATCGAGAACCTCGGGCTGGACGTACCGACGGCGGTTGGCCAAATGAGCTTCGCCAAGGATGACCCGGACCGCTTCTTCTTTGAAGCCCTGAGTATTTTCTGGAAGGCCCTGGAAGATCACCTGCTCGATCAATCGCCGCCGATCATGACCTACAACCGGATGTTCTCGCTGTTCGGCGAAAACACCCCGGAAAACCTCAAGTTGCTCAGCGACCCGCTGCTGCGGCCGATGTCGCACCTGATGATCGACGAGTTTCAGGACGTCTCACCGCAGATCGTCTCGTGGCTGCGGGCCAGCCTGCGCGAGATCCGTAGCCGTGGCCCGGCGATGCACGTAGGGCGTGGCGCACAACGCTCTTCCTTGCTGTGCGTGGGCGATGACTGGCAGTCGATCTATGGTTGGCGCGGTAGCTCGCCCAAGTACTTTATGGCGTTCAACACGGAATTCCCGTCGCCAAGCACCACCCGCGTGATGCTCAGTGAGAATTACCGCAGCCATCAGCACATCATCGACGCTGCCGAGCATATCGTGCGGGCCGCTCCGGCGATCCCCGGCAAGAAGGCCAAAGCCAGCGGCGAACCCAAGGTGCCGGTGGCGGTCACCGTGCAGGAGCGGGACGACGCGGCATTGGGCCGCCGGTTGCTGGAGCACTATCAAAACGGCCAATCCGTGTTAATGCTTTATCGAAAAAGTAGCGATAAGTTACTGATTCAAGAACATATTCAGTCTGTAGTTAATGTGGATTCTAGTTTGCCGCCACACGCGCGCCGGTTGAAGCAGCTGACCTATCACAGCGCCAAAGGCCTGCAAGCGGACGCGGTATTCCTGCTTGGGGATTGCCAGCACGTGACGAGTTCGCCGTATAAGAACCAGGTGTACCGCATGGCCGGCCTGGGCAATGAGGGTGACAGCGAACCGTATGACACCGCACAAAAAGACGAAGTGCTGCGTCTGGCCTATGTCGGGATTACCCGCGCGGTGAGCCATTGCTATTGGTATGTGGAGAAGCCGGAAGGCCAGGGCGTGAATGTGCCCAGGGCGTCAGAGCGAGTCGACGGCAAAAAAGCGTTTTTTGACGATCAGCGTAATCAGTAGCGCCACGCAGTGCGCCTGTGGGCGTCGGCAAGCCCACTCCCACAGGCGGGTGCATTGTGTTTGATCGGTGAGTTCAAGCCCGCAACGACAGCGGTGGCACGAAACTCTCCAGTTCATCCTCTACCGCCTCGATGATTCGCTCTACATCGGCGGCGTTCATCACCGTCGCGCAGGGGATGCCGGCAATCGCAATCAATGTCTCGCCGGTGCCACGGTCGAACAGGCGGGCAACCATACTGCCAGGGGCGTCCATGCTCCCCTCAAAGCCCATTGGATGAAAATGCCAGCGCATCAGCTGGCAGGCGTTGGGGAACGTCACTTTGTTCATGTTGCCCACCTTGTTCATTGAGCGCTTCCTTTAGCTCGCGGCAGGGGGCCAGGACCGTCACTGGTCATGGCATTGACGACCTTAAAAATAGCATCCGTTCGCACCCCGACGGTGAGTTTTTTGCGCCCGTTGGGCGGTTCTCGTCCATTAGGTTGATGTGGGTCATGTCCTGCCACAGCCCAGGCAAAAGGCCACTACTGAGAACGGCTGTTTGGCCATTGTCGGGCCGGTTAAAATTCGGCAATCTCAGTGGTTTATCCCTTACCGAGCCTGACATGCCCGACATCGCCCCCGACGATGCTTGCCAAAACACTCAAGCCACCGGCGAGCTGGTCTTGCGCCACCATTTGTGTTGGCGAAATCGTGACCTCGATGGCGTCATGGCCTACTACCACCCCGACATCCAGTACCACGACTTCTTCCAGAACCGCGTCGTCGGTTACGCCGAGTTGCGTGATTACCTGCAAGCCAGCATGCCTCGCGGCGCCGATGAGGCGATTGAACACACCGACCGTATCCGCGCCGACGGCGACACTGCCTTTATCCAGTACCGCATCACCTTGCGCGGCGGGCAGGGCCTGGTGTCGTTTCGCACCAGCGAAGCCATCACCGTGCGCGATGGGCTGATCTGGCGGGTCAATGAGTATGCGTCGCTGGTCCACGAGCAGCCCACCCAGGCCCTGCGCCCAACCGTCAGCCGCCTGGGCCTGTCACCCCAGCAGTTGGGGCATATGGCCAATGACCTGCAGCACTATTTCGACCTCAGGCAACCCTACCTGGACCCGGAACTGGATTTGCAGCGGGTGGCCAAGGAATGTGGCTACAGCCGCAATCAGATTTCTTACCTGTTGAATCAGGTGCTGGGGCAGAGCTTCTACCGCTACGTCAACCAGGCCCGGCTCCAGTATTTGCTGGCCGCGCTGGACACCGCCGTGCCGCCGATTAAAGTCGATGACCTGGCATTCGCTGCCGGTTTCAATTCGCTGTCGGCGTTCTACAGTGCATTTCGCCAGCACACCGGCCAATCGCCCAAAGCCTACGTCAAACACATTTCCCTGCGTGCACGCACGCAAGACAGTTAGTAACAGCGCGCTCTAGGATCCAGCCTATCGAAACGAGGTTGGGGAATTTGGCATGCCGGCATGGCGCACTATCAGTTTATGGATGGACCAGTTGGACGACCCGCTGCATGCGCGGCCGTCGCTTGAGCACGACCTGGACGTCAATGTGGCCATCATCGGCGCCGGCTACACCGGCCTGTGGACCGCCTATTACCTGAAACGCCGGGCGCCTGAGTTGAACATCGCGATTATCGAAGCGCAGACCGCAGGCTTTGGTGCTTCGGGCCGCAACGGCGGCTGGCTGATGGGCAACTTGCTGGGTGAAGACCGCCTGCTGGCCGGGCTTTCACCGCCAGAGCGGCGAGCGTCATTTGACCTGCTGCACGGCATTCCCGATGAAGTGGCCCAGGTGCTGGCCCGCGAAGGCATCGACTGCGACTACCGCAAGGGCGGCGCTCTGTACTGCGCCGCGCGTTACCCCGAGCAAGAAGGCAGCCTGCGGCGTTACCTCGACACGCTGTATGCCCAAGGCCTGACCGAAGCCGACTATCGCTGGTTGAGCCCGCAGCAGTTGGCCGAACAGATCCGCATCGCCAAGCCCTACGGCGGGATCTACGCCCCCCATGTCGCGACCATCAACCCCGCCAAGCTAGTGCGCGGCCTGGCGAAGGTGGTGGAGGGCATGGGCGTCAAGATCTACGAAAACAGCCAAGTCACCCAGTGGCAGTCCGGTAGCCTGCGCACCGCGAATGCCAGCGTGCGCGCAGCGTGGGTGGTGCCGGCGGTTGAGGGGTACGCCACCACCTTGCCGCCGTTGGGCCGCTATCAGTTGCCGGTACAAAGCTTGATTGTCGCCACCGAGCCGCTGCCCGCCAGCACCTGGGATGAAATCGGCTTGAGCCATGGCCAGGCGTTCGGCGAGAGTAGCCGCCAAGTCACCTATGGCCAGCGTTCAGCCGATAACCGCCTGGTATTCGGCGCCCGTGGCGGCTACCAGTTCGCCGGTAAGTTGCGCCACAACTTCGACCTGACCGACAGCGAAGTGGCGCTGCGTCGTTACCTGTTTGGCGAACTCTTCCCACAGCTTAAGAACGTAAAAATTACCCACTCCTGGGGCGGCAACCTCGGCATGTCGCGTCACTTCCGGCCGCACATGCTGTGCGACCACAAGACCGGCATCGCGCTGTCCGGCGGGTATGGCGGGGAGGGCGTAGGCGCCACCAACCTCGGCGGCCGCACCCTGGCCGATCTGATTCTCGGCCTCGACACCGCCTTGACCACGCAGCCCTGGGTGATCCGCGAGCGCGGCCTGGACGCACTCAAAGCCTGGGAGCCCGAGCCCTGCCGCTGGCTGGGTTACAACGCGATCATTCGCAGCTTTGTCCATGAAGACCAGGTGTTGGCCGACCCGACTACCGCCCCGTGGCGCCGCAAGCTGGCGACTGGCGTGGCCGGGTTCATGGAAAGCTTCATGCACTAAGACGTTTCACTCACAACGAGAAGACCCATGAGCATCACTCAATTCAAAGACGCGCTGAACGCCCACCTGCCGGACTCATCACCCGTGGCCGTGCCTTTGGGCGAGCCCATCGCCGTGGCCTCGACCTTGAGCGTGGAACGTAGCGACGGCGTCGAAACCGGCATCTGGGCATGCACCCCGGGCCGCTGGCGCCGACAAATCAAAGCCCAGGAGTTTTGCCACTTTATCCAGGGTCGCTGCACGTTCACCCCCGACAACGGTGCAGTCGTCCACCTACAAGCCGGCGATGCACTGATGTTGCCGGCCAACAGCACCGGAATCTGGGATATCCAGGAAACCGTGCGCAAGACCTACGTATTGATTCTGTAACGCTTTGATCCTTGATCGCCTGCCATAAAAACAGCCCTAAAACCGCCAGGAAATCGAACCATGAAAGCCATTGCCCTGTTGCCCTTGATGTTGGTGGCCACTATCAGCCAGGCCGCCGAGACCGTGAAGATCTACAACTGGTCGGACTACATCGCGCCGGACACCACCAAAAACTTCCAGAAAGAAACCGGCATCGGTTTCACCTACGACGTGTACGACAGCAACGAAACCCTCGACGGTAAGTTGATGACCGGCAAATCCGGCTACGACGTGGTGTTCCCGTCCAACCATTTCATGGCGCGGCAGATCCAGGGCGGCGCTCTGAAAAAGCTCGACAAAACTCAGTTGCCCAACTGGAAAAACCTCAACCCGGTGCTGCTCAAGGCCCTGGAAAACAACGACCCGGGCAATGCCCATGGCTTCCCATACCTGTGGGGCAGCACTGGCATTGGCTACAACATCGACAAGGTCAAGGCGGTACTCGGTGACAACGCGCCAGTGGATTCCTGGGACCTGATCTTCAAGCCGGAAAACATGGTCAAGCTGCAAAAATGCGGCGTGGCGATCCTCGACAATGGCCCGGAACTGCTGCCTGCGGCGTTGAACTACCTGGGCTTGCCGCACCACAGCAAAAAGGCCGAGGACTACAAAAAGGCTGAAGATTTGCTGATGAAAGTACGGCCATACGTGGCGTACTTCCATTCCTCGAAATACACCGCTGACCTGGCCAATGGCGACATCTGCGTAGCCGTCGGTTTCTCCGGCGACATCCTGCAGGCCGAAAGCCGCGCCAAGGAAGCCAAGAATGGCGTGAAGATCGGCTACAACATTCCCAAGGAAGGCGCCGCGATCTGGTTCGACATGGTCGCCATGCCCGCCGACGCACCGGATGAAAAGGCCGGCTATGCGTTCATGAACTACCTGCTGCGCCCGGAAGTCATGGCCAGCATCACCAACTACGTGCACTACGCCAACGGCAACGCGGCGGCTGACAGCCTGGTAGACCCGGCGATCAAAGCCGACACCAAGGTGTACCCGAGCCCGGAGATGATGGGCAAGTTGTTCGCGCTGGAGGCCATGCCGCTGAACATTGACCGAGTGCGTACGCGGGTGTGGAACACCATTCGTACCGGCCGCTGAATAATGCCCGCGCGCCATAAACGGTCGCTCAACGCTTGCCGATTAATCAGGGATTGTCCAGGTCATGCCCCAGCGACTGGATAAACAACGAAAACAGCTCCGGCTGTGACGAAATATCCAGCTTCGCGTACAGATGCCGCCGGTGCACCTTCACGGTGTCCGGCGAGATCTTCAGGCGCTCGGCCATGGCCTTGGACGAGAACCCGCGCAGCACCAGGCGCGCGACTTCCAATTCACGCTCCGACAGCACGCCGCTGCCGAAGTGACTCAGCGCATCCCTGATCTGGCTGTCCATGGCCGGCGCCCGCTGGGTGCTTTGCTGCCAATGCTGCTGCATCAACGGCAGCAGCCACGCCGCCAATGTAGTCAGCAGCCCAGTCTCCTCAAACGTGAACCGGCGCTGCATGCCCAGCGACATTGACAAGGTGCCGGCGCCCGGCAGTTGCAGGATGACCTGCACCTCGTCTTCCAGCACGTTGTCGTGGAAGTAGCTGAGGAAATACTCACTCTGGCGAAAATGGTCCGGCGCGACTTCCTCCAGGCGGTACACGCCGCTGGCGTAGCCCTCGCGACAGGCCTGGTAAAACGGGTCGAGCAAATACAAGCCGTTGAGGTACACCAGCATCGACGCCGGTTTGCTGCTGGGCTGGGCGTCGTATTCCTCCAAGGCCTGGGGCGGGCCCTCCAGCGGATAGAAAATCGCCAGGGCGTTATCGAACGGCAGGCATTGGTGCAGCAACAGCACCAGCTGCTTCCAAAACCGCTCGGTGCCGAGGTGTGCGACGGTACGGCCCAGCCCGGCGTGCATGCCGACCTCTCTGAACAGGCTCATGGATCAGGCTCCCGCCAGCAAAAGATCGGCCAAGGGTTCGGCTTTTAACGAGTACCGTCAAGGGGAGTACGCCAATAGGGGAATTGGCTGGCATAAACACAACGTTTAGTTTTGCCACTGTCCAGCGAGAAACATATCCCGCAAAAGCCCGACTTTTCGTTTCTGCCTCCTACCAAAAACAACGACAGAGGATAACGACATGAGTGCTTCCCCCGCGCCAGACGGCGTGCTCAAGCCAACGCTGAGTGTTTTCGATGTGGTGGCCATTACGGTTTCGGCGGTCACGCCGGCCAGCTCCGTCTTCGTAATTGCACCGTTTGCCATCCAGCAGGCGGGCAGTGGTGTGTTCCTGGCGTTTGTAATGGCGGCCTTGCTCGCGCTGATGTTCGCCTTCTGCTACGCCGAACTCGGTCGCGCCCATAACAGCGCCGGTGGTGAATATGTGTATGCCAAGCGCGTGTTTGGCGGCATGGCCGGTTACGCGACATTTCTGACGGTGCTGGTGATGCTGTTGTTTATCCCGCCGGTGTTGGCCACCGGAGCGGCGACGTACCTGAATAACGCGCTGGGCACACAGTTCGACTCGCAAACCGTCGCCCTGGTCATCGTGGTGTGCAGCTACGCGCTGGGCATCCTCAATATCAAGCTCAATGCCTGGATTACCGGCACCTGCCTGCTGTTGGAAGTGGCGGCGTTGCTGGTCATCGTGTGTATCGGCTTTGGCAACCCGGTGCAGCCGGCCAGCGTGCTGTTCCAGCCGCAGATCGTCGAAAATGGCGTACTGCACCTGGCGCCCTGGGCACTGGTGATTGGCGCCGTGGGCATCGGCCTGTTCTCGTTCAATGGGTATGGTCCTGCGGTATTGCTGGCCGAAGACATGAAATGCGCTGGCAAAGGCGTGCACAAGGCGGTGCTATGGTCGCTGGGCCTGGTGGTGGTGATCGAGCTGGTGCCGATCACCGCGCTGTTGATCGGCGCGCCGTCGCTGAGTGCGATGATCAGCAGCCCCGACCCGATTGGCTATCTGCTGACCAGCCACGGCAATGAAACCCTGTCACGCTTGGTCAGCGCCGGGATCTTCCTGTCGGTGTTCAACGCGATCGTCGCGATTGTGATCCAGATTGGTCGAGTGGTGTTCAGCAGCGGCCGTGATGCCCTGTGGACGCCGCGCATCAACGCGCTGTTCACGCGCATTCACCCGCGCTGGGATTCACCGTGGCTGGCGACGTTGTTCCTGGCGGTGCCTTCGGCGCTGTTGAGTTTCAGCTCGAACCTGGCCGACCTGACGTCCTTCAGTGTATTGCTGATCATGCTGGTGTATCTGGTGGTGGCGTTGAGCGCGCTGATGAGCCGGGTGCTGCTGCGCGATCGCGAGCATCCTTATCGCATGCCGTTCTGGCCACTGCCGGCCTTGCTGGCGGTGCTGGGCGCCGGTTACCTGCTGGTGACCTTGATCGCGGCGGCGTCCGTGCGCGACATCATGATTATCATCGGCTTGCTGGCCGTGTCGGTGATTTTGTATTGCATCAGTGGCCGGTCGAGTCCGGCGTATCAGAAATTGTAAGGAGTGGGTATGCGTGCACGTCAATTGGGCATCACGTTGGGGCTGGGCACGCCTGGCGAATTGAATGCGATCACCGATGTTCCTGGCGTCCGGGTCGGCCACAGTACGCTCAACACCCGTATCGACGGCAAGCAGGTGCGCACTGGGGTCACCGTGATCCAGCCGCGCGCCGGCGAAGCCAGGCACCAGCCGTGTTTTGCCGGCTACCACGTGCTCAACGGCAACGGTGACGCCACCGGCCTTGAGTGGATCAGCGAGGCCGGGTTGTTGACCACGCCAATGGCCATCACCAACACCCATAGCATCGGCATCGTGCGTGACACCCTGATCGCCCTGGAGCGCGAGCGCCTGGCGGACCCGGCGGTGTACTGGTGCATGCCGGTCGTGATGGAAACCTACGATGGCCTGCTCAACGATATCTGGGGCCAGCACGTCAAACCCGAGCACGTGCGCCAGGCGCTGGACACTGCCGAGAGCGGCCCGGTGCAGGAGGGCGCAGTGGGCGGCGGCACCGGCATGATCTGCCACGAGTTCAAGGGCGGCATCGGTACGGCGTCCCGCCGTTTGCCTGAAGCGCAGGGCGGCTGGACCGTGGGGGTATTGGTGCAGGCCAACCACGGCAAACGCCAGGAGCTGCGGGTGGATGGCTACCCGGTGGGCCGCCAGTTGATGGGCATTGCTTCACCGTTCGCCGAACGGGGCACCCCGGGCATGGGCTCCATTGTGGTGATTATCGCCACTGACGCACCGCTGCTGCCTCATCAATGCAAGCGCCTGGCGCAGCGCGCCGCCATCGGCATTGCCCGCACCGGTGGCGGCACCGAGGACTCCAGTGGCGACCTGTTCCTGGCCTTCGCCACCGGCAATCACGCGCTACCACCGGCGGATTACGCGCGCAAGGACCTGCCGCTGAGCACCGTGTTGCGCATGGTCAATAACGACCATATTTCGCCGTTGTTCAGCGCTGCGGCCGAGGCGGTGGAGGAGGCGATCATCAACGCCATGCTGGCCGGCGAGGACATGACCACCGATGACGGCGTCCAGGTGCCCGGGTTGGCGGGCGAGATGTTATTGGCGGCATTAGGCAAGTCGGGTTGGGGCATGTCCCGGTAATAGGGGACAGCGTTAATTAAATAGTCTAAGTAATGGCTCTTTAATGTCGCCAATGACACCGTGACAATATATTGGATCCATATTTCAAGTGCGCCGCGCAACTAGGGCGGCGCTCGGTCTATTTAATATTTAAATAACAGTGGCTGGCGATTTGCCTGCCAACAGCAATGCCGCCCAATAAATGCTACGCGCGACTTCTTTAAGTTGAATCTACGTCACATTTTCAGTTCGGAAATATTTGTAGACGAAAGATTTCAAGTTGTGTCAGTTTCGATACGCCTTCAAAAGAGGCGAGTGATAGGACGATCTCGCCCGCGAGGTTCCTATCGACCCAAGACTGATGCACTTGCAAACAAGGAAGTACGTTTATGTCAAAAGTAAAAGACAAAGCTATTGTTTCTGCCGCGCAAGCCAGCACCGCTTACTCGCAAATCGATAGCTTTAGCCATTTATACGACCGTGGCGGCAACCTCACGGTCAATGGCAAACCGTCCTATTCCGTGGACCAGGCAGCCACCCAGCTGCTGCGTGATGGCGCCGCGTATCGGGATTTTGATGGCAACGGCAAGATTGATCTGACCTACACCTTCCTCACCTCGGCTTCCTCGGCCACCATGAACAAACATGGCATCTCCGGGTTCAGCCAGTTCAACACCCAGCAGAAAGCACAGGCCGCGCTGGCCATGCAATCCTGGTCGGATGTTGCCAACGTGACCTTTACCGAAAAGGCCTCGGGCGGTGACGCACACATGACCTTCGGCAACTACAGCGGTGGCCAGGACGGCGCAGCCGCCTTCGCTTACCTGCCCGGCACCGGCGCAGGCTACGACGGCACTTCGTGGTACCTGACCAACAACAGCTACACGCCGAACAAGACGCCGGACTTGAACAACTATGGCCGGCAGACCCTGACCCACGAAATCGGCCACACCCTGGGCCTGGCTCACCCTGGCGACTACAACGCCGGGAATGGCAACCCGACCTACAACGACGCGACCTATGGACAGGACACGCGTGGCTACAGCGTCATGAGTTACTGGAGCGAGAGCAACACCAACCAGAACTTCAGTAAAGGCGGCGTCGAAGCTTATGCTTCGGGCCCGCTGATCGACGACATTGCCGCGATCCAGAAGCTCTACGGTGCCAACTACAGCACCCGCGCCGGCGACACCACCTACGGTTTCAACTCCAACACCGGGCGTGATTTCTACAGCGCCAAATCCAATGCCGACAAGCTGGTGTTTTCGGTATGGGACGGTGGCGGCAACGACACCCTGGATTTCTCGGGCTTTACCCAGAACCAGAAGATCAACCTCAATGAGACCTCGTTCTCCGACGTTGGCGGCCTGGTGGGCAACGTGTCCATCGCCAAGGGCGTTACCGTCGAGAACGCGTTCGGTGGGGCAGGCAACGACCTGATCATTGGTAACAACGCAGCCAACGTCATCAAGGGCGGTGCCGGCAACGACATCATCTACGGCGGTGGCGGTGCGGACCAACTGTGGGGCGGCGCCGGCAACGACACCTTCGTGTACGGTGCCAGTTCCGATTCCAAGCCGGGCGCTGCCGACAAGATCTTTGACTTCACCTCGGGTTCGGACAAGATCGACCTGTCCGGTATCACCAAAGGTGCAGGCTTGACCTTCGTCAACGCGTTCTCCGGGCATGCCGGCGACGCAGTGCTGAGTTATGCCTCGGGCACCAACCTGGGCACCTTGGCCGTGGACTTCTCCGGGCACGGCGTGGCGGATTTCCTCGTCACCACCGTTGGCCAGGCCGCTGTCAGCGACATCGTAGCGTGATGTAAAGCGCGCGGCGCTTCGGCGCCGCGCTCTAGGATGGAGCGAAAGATGCCGCGTTTTTCTCATTTGATTGCCTGTGCTTCACAGGTGTTGTTCGTTTCGGCAGGAGCCCACGCAATGGCGAGCAGTCTTGTTTTACCCACCACCGCGCAATTGGCCGGCCATTGGCAGCTGCACCAGCAGGGTCGGGTGTGCGCGCTGGACTTGCTGGAGCAGGCCAATGCCCTGGCCGGTGATGTCACGTGTGTCACCGAATGGCTGGGCGAGAAACCCCTGACCTGGACGCCCACCCCGGACGGGATCTGGCTGATGAATGCCGAAGGCACGGGCATTACCCATTTGAACCGCCAGAAAGAAGGCGAATATAAAGGGCGCACCCCTTCAGGTGGGGAAGTTGTACTGCAACGAATACCTTAGTTAAAAAGTTATAAGCCTATAACTCGATTTTTATAGTTGGCCGCCCTTATTCAGGGGTTGGGCAACTATTGCGCGTCATTCGCTCACGGAAGATAAGAAGATATGGCGAAGTCCCATGCGGTTGCGCCCTTATTCAGGGCGTTGGGTGAATACAAGCGTATTTTGATCAGCATTGGCTGCTTCACGGCGTTGATTAACCTGTTGATGCTGGTGCCGTCGATTTACATGCTGCAAGTGTATGACCGAGTGCTGTCCTCCCAGAATGAAACCACCCTGGTGATGTTGACGCTGATGGTCGTCGGCTTCTTCGCGTTTATCGGCACCCTGGAAGTCGTGCGCAGTTTTATCGTGATTCGTATCGGCAGCCAGTTGGAGCGGCGATTCAACTTGCGCGTCTACAAGGCTGCGTTTGAACGCAACCTGCAACGGGGCCAGGGGCATGCCGGGCAATCACTGGGCGATTTGACGGTCATCCGCCAATTCATCACGGGGCCGGCGTTGTTCGCGTTTTTCGATGCGCCGTGGTTTCCCATCTACCTGTTCGTGATTTTCCTGTTCAACGTGTGGCTCGGCGTGTTGGCCACTGCGGGCGCGGTGCTGCTGATCGCGTTGGCGTGCCTGAATGAATACCTGACCAAAAAACCGTTGGGCGAGGCGGGTGTGTTCTCCCAGCAGTCCACGCAGTTGGCGACCAGCCATTTGCACAACGCCGAAACGATCCAGGCCATGGGCATGCTCGGTGCGTTGCGCAAACGCTGGTTCGCCGTGCATTCGCAATTTCTCGGCTATCAGAACACCGCCAGCGATACCGGCTCGGTGATCACCTCGCTGAGCAAATCCCTGCGTTTGTGCCTGCAATCATTGGTGCTGGGGCTGGGCGCATTTTTGGTGATCAAGGGCGAGATGACCGCCGGGATGATGATTGCCGGCTCGATCCTCATGGGCCGTGTGCTCAGCCCCATCGACCAGTTGATTGCGGTGTGGAAGCAGTGGAGTTCGGCCAAATTGGCCTACCAGCGCCTCGACGAATTGCTGCGCGAATTTCCACCGGAAGGCGCGCAGATGGCGTTGCCGGCGCCCAAGGGCCATGTCAGTTTCGAACACGTCAGCGCAGGCCCGCCGGGGCGGCGCCTGGCGACCTTGCATCAAGTCAGCTTTAACCTCGGCGCGGGCGAAGTGCTCGGCGTGCTCGGTGCGTCCGGTTCGGGCAAATCCACCCTGGCCCGTGTGCTGGTCGGCGTGTGGCCGACCCTGGCGGGCACTGTGCGCCTGGACGGCGCGGATATTCATCGCTGGGACCGCGACGACCTCGGCCCACATATCGGTTACTTGCCCCAGGACATCGAACTGTTCAGCGGCAGCATCGCCGACAACATCGCGCGCTTTCGCGATGCCGACCCTGAACGCGTGGTCAAGGCCGCGCAACAAGCCGGTGTCCATGAACTGATCCTGCGCCTGCCCCAAGGCTACGACACCGTGCTTGGCGACAACGGCGGCGGCCTCTCCGGTGGCCAGAAACAACGCGTGGCGCTGGCGCGTGCGCTGTATGGCGGCCCGCGCTTGATCGTGCTGGATGAACCCAACTCCAACCTCGACACCGTCGGCGAAGCGGCATTGGCCAGCGCCATCGTGCAGATGAAAGCCCAGGGCAGCAGCGTGGTGCTGGTGACGCACCGTTCCTCGGCGCTGGCCCAGGCCGACAAGTTGCTGGTGCTCAACGAAGGGCGCCTGCAGGCGTTCGGGCCGAGCCAGGAAGTGCTGCGCGCCTTGTCGGGCCAGCAGGAAGCACCGCGAGAAAAGGCCGGCGTGAGCCTCAGCCGTCAGTACCAAGCCGGAAGGAATCCAGGCGCATGAGCAGCCTTATTGTTGAACCCCGTTTTGAACAGCGTGACGCCGGTTTCTTTGTCCGTATGGGCTGGTTGCTGACCCTGGTCGGCGCCGGTGGTTTTTTCCTCTGGGCCAGCCTGGCCCCGCTGGACCAGGGCATTCCGGTGCAAGGCACGGTGGTGGTGTCGGGCAAGCGCAAGGCGGTGCAAACCTTCAGCCCCGGCGTGGTCAGCCGGATCCTGGTGAAGGAGGGCGAGCTGGTCAAGCAGGGCCAGCCGCTGTTTCGCCTCGACCAGACCCAGAATCAGGCCGACGTGCAGTCCCTGCAAGCCCAGTACCGCATGGCCTGGGCCAGTGTGGCGCGCTGGCAGAGTGAACGTGACAACCGCTCCAGCATTACCTTTCCTGCCGAGCTGAGCGCCGATCCCGATCCGGCGCTGGCGTTGGTGCTGGAAGGCCAGCGCCAACTGTTCAGCAGCCGCCGCGAAGCGTTTGCCCGCGAACAAGCCGGTATCCGCGCGAACATTGACGGCGCCACCTCACAGTTGAGCGGCATGCGTCGGGCCCGCAGTGACCTGACCGCCCAGGCGCAGTCGCTGCGTGACCAACTGAGCAACCTGCAACCGTTGGCCGACAACGGCTACATCCCGCGTAACCGGCTTATGGAATACCAGCGCCAACTGTCCCAGGTGCAGCAAGACCTGGCGCAGAACACCGGCGAAAGCGGGCGTGTAGAGCAGGGCATCCTGGAGTCACGCCTGAAGTTGCAGCAACACAGCGAGGAATATCAAAAGGAAGTCCGCAGCCAACTGGCCGATGCGCAGCTGCGCAGCCTGACCCTTGAGCAGCAGCTCACCTCAGCGGGCTTCAACCTGCAACACAGCGAAATCAATGCGCCGGCCGATGGCATTGCGGTCAACCTTGGCGTGCACACCGAAGGTGCCGTGGTGCGGGCGGGCGAGACCCTGCTGGAAATCGTGCCGCAAGGCACGCGTCTGGAAGTCGAAGGGCATTTGCCGGTGCACCTGGTGGACAAAGTCGGCACGCACTTGCCGGTCGATATCCTCTTCACCGCCTTCAACCAGAGCCGCACGCCGCGCGTGCCGGGGGAAGTCAGCCTGATCTCCGCCGACCAGATGCTCGATGAAAAAACCGGCGCGCCGTATTACGTGCTGCGCACCACCGTGAGCGAGGTGGCGCTGGCGAAGTTGCATGGCCTGGTGATCAAGCCGGGCATGCCCGCCGAGATGTTCGTGCGCACGGGTGAGCGCTCGTTACTGAATTACCTGTTCAAGCCGCTGCTCGATCGCGCCGGCTCTGCGTTGACTGAGGAATGAGCATGAAGCCTGTGTTCCTCGCGTTGCTATTGAGCTGCACCAGTGCCCAGGCCGCCATGGGCCCGTTTGATGTCTACGAGCAGGCCCTGCGCAACGACCCGGTGTTTCTGGGGGCCATCAAGGAGCGCGACGCCGGCCTGGAAAGCCGCACCATCGGCCGCGCCGGGCTGCTGCCCAGGCTCTCGTACAACTACAACAAGGGCCGCAACAACTCCAAAGCCACCTTGCCCGACGGGCGCGGCGGTAATTATCACGACAACCGCAACTACGACAGCTATGGCTCGACGCTCAGCTTGCAGCAGCCGCTGTTTGACTACGAAGCCTATGCCAACTATCGCAAGGGCGTGGCCCAGGCGCTGTTTGCCGATGAAAGCTTTCGCGACAAGAGCCAGGCGCTGCTGGTGCGGGTGCTGAGCTATTACACCCAGGCGCTGTTTGCCCAGGACCAGATCGACATTGCCCGCGCCAAAAAGAAGGCCTTCGAGCAGCAGTTCCAGCAGAACCGGCACCTGTTCCAGCAGGGCGAGGGCACCCGCACCGATATCCTCGAAGCCGAATCCCGTTACGAGCTGGCCACCGCCGAAGAAATCCAGGCGCTGGATGAACAAGACGCGTCGTTACGCGAGTTGGGCGCGTTGATCGGCGTGCAGAGCGTCAACATCAATGACCTGGCACCGCTGAACCAAAGCTTTGCCGCCTTCACGTTGACCCCGGCCAATTACGACACCTGGCATGAGCTGGCGATCAGCAATAACCCCACGCTGGCCTCCCAGCGTCAGGCCGTCGAAGTCGCGCGCTATGAAGTGGAGCGCAACCGCGCCGGGCATCTGCCGAAGATCACCGCGTTTGCCAGTACACGCCAGCAGGAGTCCGACAGCGGCAACACCTACAACCAGCGCTACGACACCAACACCATCGGCGTCGAAGTGAGCCTGCCGCTGTATGCCGGTGGTGCCGTCTCGGCCTCCACCCGTCAGGCCAGTCGCAGCATGGAGCAGGCTGAGTACGAGCTGGAAGGCAAAACCCGCGAAACCCTGATTGAGCTGCGTCGCCAGTTCAGCGCCTGCCTGTCGGGGGTGAGCAAGTTGCGCGCCTATCAAAAAGCCCTGGCGTCGGCCGAGGCGCTGGTGGTGTCGACCAAGCAAAGCATCCTCGGCGGCGAGCGGGTCAACCTCGACGCGTTGAACGCCGAGCAGCAGTTGTACAGCACCCGTCGCGACCTGGCCCAGGCCCGGTATGACTACCTGATGGCCTGGACCAAATTGCACTACTACGCGGGCAACTTGCGCGACACCGACCTTGCGAAAGTCGATGAGGCCTTCGGCCCTGTGAAATGAGCACTTATAAAAACAATAAGGATGATTTAGATGATCACCGATTCACCGCGTTTCAAACCGTTTACTGCAGGCTCTTTGCTCCTGTTGTCCGTTGCGGCACAGGCGGCGTATACCGAGACCGGCCAAGCCGGTAACCCTGCCAGTTGGCGCTCCGCCGAATTCCAGAGCGACTGGGGCCTGGGGCGCATGAAGGCGGATGAAGCCTATGCCGCCGGCATCACCGGCAGCGGGGTCAAGGTCGGCGCGCTGGACTCAGGCTTCGATCCCAATCACCCCGAGGCCGCCAAAGACCGTTATCACGCCGTCACCGCCACAGGCACCTACGTCGATGGCCGCCCGTTCAGCACCACCGGTGCGCTCAACCCCAATAACGACTCCCACGGCACCCATGTCACCGGCACCATGGGTGCCGCGCGAGATGGCGCAGGCATGCACGGTGTGGCCTACAACGCGCAAATCTATGTGGGCAATACCAACGCCAACGACAGCTTCTTGTTTGGCCCGACGCCGGACCCCAAGTATTTCAAGACGGTGTACAGCGCGTTGGTGGATTCCGGTGTGCGGGCCATCAACAACAGCTGGGGCAGCCAGCCCAAGGACGTCAGCTACCAAACCCTCGGTGACCTGCACGCGGCTTACGCCCAGCACTACAACCAGGGCACGTGGCTGGATGCCGCAGCGGATGTGGCAAAGGCCGGCGTTATCAACGTGTTCAGTGCCGGTAACAGCGGTTATGCGAACGCGAGCGTGCGTTCGGCGTTGCCGTATTTCCAGCCGGAACTGGAAGGCCACTGGTTGGCGGTGTCGGGTTTGGACAAGGCGAATAACCAGAAATACAACAAGTGCGGGATCGCCAAATACTGGTGCATTTCCACCCCCGGCGCGCTGATCAACAGCACCATTCCCGACGGCGGATACGGGGTCAAATCCGGCACCTCGATGTCGGCACCGCATGCCACGGGCGCGCTGGCGCTGGTGATGGAGCGCTACCCGTACATGACCAATGAGCAGGCGTTGCAGGTGCTGTTGACCACTGCCACCCAGCTCGACGGTTCTATCACTCAAGCACCGAATACTATCGTGGGCTGGGGCGTGCCGGACCTCGGCCGGGCCATGCACGGGCCGGGGCAATTGCTTGGCCCGATGAATGTCAGCCTGGCCGCCGGGCAGGGCGATGTCTGGAGCAATGCAATCTCTGATCAGGCCTTGCTCCAGCGCCAGGCCGAGGACCGCGCCGAGCACAGCGCCTGGCAGCAAACCCTGGTCGACAAGGGCTGGCAAAACGGTGTGGGCGCGACCGCCAGCCAGCAGGACAAGACCGATTACGCCGTTGGCAACGCCCGCGACCAGGCCGCTGCAAACCGGGTATATGAAGGCAGCCTGATCAAATCCGGCGCCGGCAGCCTGGTACTCAGCGGCGACAGCACCTACCGTGGCGCGACCAGCGTTAATGGGGGGTTGTTGGCCGTGAATGGCGCGTTGACCTCGGCCGTGACCGTCAACACCAGTGGCACACTCGGCGGTTCCGGGCGTATCGGCGCCTTGTCGGTGAACAGCGGTGGCACGGTGGCACCGGGCAATTCGGTAGGCACCTTGCAGGTGGCCGGTGATGTGAACCTGGGCGCGGGCTCCACGTATGCGGTGGAACTGACCCCCACCAGCAGCGACCGCATTGTCGCGGACGGCAAGGCCGTGCTGGGCGGCGGCACCGTAACCCTGGCGGTGGAAAACAGCCCGACGTTACTTAGCCAGAACCAGGTGCACAGCCTGATTGGCCGTCAATACACCATCCTCCAGGCTGCAGGTGGCATCCAGGGCCAGTTTGGCCAGGTGCTGCCCAACTACGTGTTCCTCGGCGGCACCCTCGATTACGCCGCCAACGGCGTGCAGTTGGACGTGGGGCGCAACAACGCCACATTCGCCAGCGTCGCCGCCACCCGTAACCAGCGCAACGTTGCGGCCGCCGCCGAGCAACTCGGCGCCGGTAACCCGGTGTATGAGAGCGTGTTGTTGTCGGACTCGGTCGCCACCGCCCGCCAAGGCTTGCAGCAACTGTCCGGTGAAATCTACCCGGCGATTGGCGCGATGCTGATCAACGACAGCCTGCAACTGCGCGACGCTGTCGGCGAGCGCCTGCGCCATGGGCCGGTGAACGGTGAAAGCAACCTGTGGCTCAAGGCGCTCGGCGCCTGGGGCAAGACCGACAGCCGCAGCGAAACGGCTGGCGCCAACACCTCGATCGGCGGCCTGCTGGCCGGTGTAGACGGTGCACTCGACGAGCAGACCCGTGTGGGTGTGGTTGCCGGCTACAACGACAGCTCGCTGAATATGGGCAGCGGCACGCATTCGTCGGCGTCCATCGACAGTTACCACTTCGGCGCGTATGCCGGGCGTGAATTGGGCGACTGGCGCGTCAGCGCCGGCGGTGCCTACAGCTGGCATCGCGGCGATGTGAAGCGCGACCTGCAATACGGCGAAGTCAGCGGCAAGCAAAAGACCAAGCTGGACGCGCGCACGGCTCAGTTGTTCACCGAAGCCGCGTACCGCCTTCACCTGCAACCGCTGGCGCTGGAGCCGTTCGCCAACCTGGCCTATGTGCACCTGGACAGTGACGCGTTCCACGAAAAAGGCGCTGCCGCAGCGCTTGAGCGTGGCAGCGATCGACGCGATGCCGTGCTCAGCACCCTTGGTGTGCGGGCGCTGAAAACCCTGCCTCTGAATGACCATCAGCAGCTTGAACTGTCCGGCTCCCTGGGTTGGCAACACAGCCTCACGACGGTCGATTCCGAAGAACACTTGGCGTTTGTCGCCGGCGGGCCGTCATTTGCCGTGCGCAGTTCGCCGTTGCTGCGCGATGCCGCACTGGTCGGTGTGCAGGCCAGCCTCGCGCTGAGCAAGGCCACACGGGTCAACCTGGATTACCACGGGCAGTTGGGTGGCCGCGAGAAAACCCAGGGCGTGGGGCTGAGCCTGAACTGGCAGTTCTAGACGGCAGCGCAGGTCAGCAGGTGGGAGCAGACGGTGGGTCAGTGATGAATGCGACGACTGATACAGCGCTTTCGCGAGTAAGCCCGCTCCCACACTGGCACTGCGGCGCTGAAGCAAAGTGATTCACATACCGGCAATAAGAAAACTAAGGAAGGTCACCGTGAAAAAACGCAAGTCAGGGTTAATTACCGCCACTCACACCGGCCCGGGCTACCCGCTCAAGGCCTTGAGCTGCGTGCCATACGGCGCGTTGCTGTGCTGCCTGGCAAGCCTGGGGACCGCCCAGGCCGCACCCTATGTGGAAACGGGTAAGTTGGGCGACGCCGCGAGCTGGCGCAGCAACGAGTTCAAGGCCGACTGGGGGCTGGGCGCCATCCATTCAGACACCGCGTATGCCGCCGGCTACACCGGCAAGGGCGTCAAGCTGGGGATCTTCGACCAGCCGGTGTACGCCCAGCACCCGGAATTCGCCAGCCCCGGCAAAGTGGTGACGATTGTCACCGAAGGCATCCGCCAATACACCGACCCGTATATTCCGGTGAAGGCGGGCGATGCGTTCCGTTATGACGGCACGCCGTCCCAGGACTCCAACGGCAAGCTGGGTAACCACGGCACCCACGTCGGCGGCATTGCCGCAGGCAACCGTGACGGCGGGCCAATGCATGGCGTGGCGTTCAATGCGCAAATTCTCAGCGCCGAAAACGGCGACCCGGGGCCGGAAGACGGGATCATCCTCGGCAACGACGGCGCGGTGTACAAGGCCGGCTGGGATGGGCTGGTCGCCAGCGGCGCACGGATCATCAACAACAGCTGGGGCATCGGCATTGGCGATCAATACGCCAAGGGCGGCCGCGATCCGGCGTTCCCGAATTTCACGGTCAATGAGGCGCAGGCGCAGTTCAATAACATCCGGCCGATCCTCGGCACGCTGGCCGGTGGTGCTTATCAAGGCGCAATCGATGCGGCCCGCAGCGGCGTGCTGACTATCTTTGCCGCCGGTAACGACTACAACCGCAACAACCCGGATGCAATGTCGGGCCTGGCGTACTTTGTGCCGGAGATTGCCCCGAACTGGCTGTCGGTCGCGGCCTTGCAACAAAACCCGGATACCACCAGCCCCAACCCGTACGTGATCAGCACCTTCTCGTCGCGCTGCGGGTATGCGGCGAGTTTCTGTGTGTCGGCGCCGGGCACGAAGATTTTCAGTTCGATCATCAACGGCACCACCCTTGCCAACCTCACCACCGACTGGGCCAACAAAAACGGCACCTCCATGGCCGCGCCCCATGTGGCGGGCGCTGCGGCGGTGCTGATGGAGCGCTTCCCGTACATGAGCGGCGAGCAGATCTCCACCGTGCTCAAAACCACCGCCACCGACCTCGGCGCGCCGGGCATCGACGCGCTGTACGGCTGGGGCATGATCAACCTGGGCAAGGCGGTCAACGGGCCAGCGATGTTTATTACCGCCGAAGATATCCCGGCTGAGTTCCGTATCGACGGGGCGTATGGCAGCGCGCAGTTTGTTGCGGATTTGCCAGGGATCGGCGCCGTGGTGGATGCCGGCAAACCGACCCAACGCCTGTGCACGGACGTGCATTGCGGGTTGGACGTGTGGAGCAACAATATTTCAGGCCATGGCGGCCTGACCAAGCAGGGCATCGGCACCCTGGTGCTGACCGGCGCTAACACCTACAGCGGCCCGACCCTGGTCAATCAAGGCGTGCTGGCGATCAACGGCTCGGTCAGCTCCGACGTGACCGTCGGCCAGCGCGGTGTGCTCGGCGGCTCCGGGCGCATTGGCTCGCTGAGCGCGAAAAGCGGCGGCACCGTGGCACCGGGCAATTCCATTGGCACGCTGAATGTGGCCGGGAATGTCACCTTTGACCCAGGGTCGACCTACGCGGTGGAGTTGTCGCCGACCAGCAGTGACCGGATCGTCGCCGGGGGGACCGCCACGCTCAATGGCGGCACCGTGACCCTGGCCCTGGAAAACAGCCCGACGCTGCTGACCAATGCGCAGGCTGGCAGCCTGATCGGTCGCCAGTACAACATCCTGCAAGCCGCTGGTGGCGTCACCGGCAGTTTCGGTGCAGTAGTGCCGAACTACCTGTTTGTCGGTGGCACCTTGAACTACGCCGCCACTGGCGTGCAACTCGACGTGGCGCGCACCAACAGCTTCGCCAGTGTGGCTGTGACGCCCAACCAGCGTGCTGTGGCGGCCGCAGCTGACCAATTGGGCGCGGGCAATGCGGTGTATGAAAGCCTGTTGCTGGCGCCGACTGCAGCCTCGGCGCAAGGTGCGTTCCAACAGCTCTCCGGCGAAATCTACCCGGCGCTGCAAAGTGCGTTGATCAATGACAGCCGTTACGTGCGTGAAGCCGTGGGCGAGCGCCTGCGCCATGGCGAGATGGGCGCCAGCAGCCAGACCCTCGATAGCCGTGGCAACGTGTGGGTCAAGGCGTTGGGCGCGTGGGGCAAGACTGACAGCCGCAGCGACACGGCAGGCTACACCACGTCACTGGGCGGCATGCTTGCCGGTGTGGATGGCGCGCTGGATGAAGCGACCCGAATCGGCCTGGTCGCCGGCTACAGTGACACTTCGTTGAACATGGGCAACGACACCCATTCACGGGCGTCGGTCGACAGCTACCACTTCGGCGCATACGCCGGGCATGAAATCGGTGCCTGGCGTCTGAGCGGTGGTGCGACCTACAGCTGGCATCGCGCCGACGTGAAGCGCGACCTGCAATACGGCGCCGTCGCCGGCAAGCAAACCGTCAAAGTGGACGCGAGCAGCACCCAGGTGTTCGGCGAGGCGGCGTACCGCGTCAACCTGCAACCGTTGGCCCTGGAGCCGTTCGCCAACCTGGCTTACGTGCACCTGGACACCGACGGTTTCACCGAGAAGGGTGATGCCGCTGCGCTGAAAGGTCGCGACGACAGCCGCGATGGGGTGTTGAGCACCTTGGGCATGCGTGCGTTGAAGACCTTCAACGTCAATGACCACCAGCAACTCGAGGTGTCCGGCACGCTGGGCTGGCAGCACAACCTGAGCAGCACCGATTCCGAACAGCACCTGGCGTTTGCTTCGGGCGGTCCGGCGTTTGCGGTGGAAAGTGCACCGATGGTGCGTGATGCGGCATTGGTGGGCGCGCGGGTCAGCCTGGCGTTGAGCAAGGACGCGCGGGTGAACTTTGATTACAACGGCCTGCTGGCCAGCAAGGAAAAAGTCCACGGGGTGGGGTTGAGCCTCGACTGGGCGTTCTAAACAAGCACGACCTGCTTAATGTGGAACCGGACTTTATGTGGGAGCGGGCTTGCTCGCGAAAGCGGTGTGTCAGTTAACGGCCTCATTGGCTGGTACAGCGTATTCGCGAGCAAGCCCGCTCCCACATTTGGATCGCCGGGCATCAGGTAGATTTGCGTCAGTCTGGAGGCCATCATCGCAGGCAAGCCTGCTCCCACATAAAGCCCGTTCCCTCAGGGGCAACGGGTGTTTTCGCTTTCTCTACAAATCCAACAACAGAGAGGCACTACCATGGGTATCTTTGACTATAAAAACCTCGGCACCGAGGGCTCCAAAGCGCTGTTCGCCGACGCCATGGCGATCACGTTGTACACCTACCACAACCTGGATAACGGCTTTGCCGTGGGTTACCAGCACAATGGCTTGGGGCTTGGTTTGCCGGCCACGCTGGTGGGTGCACTGCTCGGCAGCACGAATTCACAGGGTGTCATTCCGGGCATTCCCTGGAACCCGGATTCGGAAAAAGCCGCGCTGGAGGCGGTGCAAAAAGCCGGTTGGACGCCGATCACTGCAAGTACCCTCGGCTACGGCGGCAAAGTCGATGCGCGCGGCACGTTTTTTGGCGAAAAAGCCGGCTACACCACGGCGCAGGTCGAGGTGCTGGGCAAGTACGATGACGCCGGCAAACTGCTGGAAATCGGCATCGGCTTTCGCGGCACGTCGGGGCCGCGGGAAACCTTGATCAGCGACTCCATCGGCGACCTGGTCAGCGATCTGCTTGCGGCGCTGGGCCCCAAGGATTACGCAAAGAACTACGCCGGCGAAGCGTTCGGCGGGCTGCTCAAAAACGTCGCCGATTACGCCGCTGCCCATGGCCTTACCGGCAAGGACGTGGTGGTCAGCGGCCACAGCCTGGGCGGCCTGGCGGTCAACAGCATGGCGGATTTAAGCACCAACAAATGGTCGGGCTTCTACACGGACGCCAACTACGTGGCCTATGCATCGCCGACCCAAAGCGCCGGCGACAAGGTGCTCAACATCGGCTATGAAAACGACCCGGTGTTTCGCGCGCTGGACGGCTCATCCTTCAATCTGTCGTCCCTGGGCGTGCACGACAAGCCCCACGAGTCGACCACCGATAACATCGTCAGCTTCAACGACCACTACGCCTCGACGCTGTGGAATGTGCTGCCGTTCTCCATCGTCAACCTGCCGACCTGGGTCTCGCACCTGCCGACCGCATACGGCGACGGCATGACGCGCATCCTCGACTCCGGGTTCTATGACCAGATGACCCGTGACTCCACGGTAATCGTCGCCAACCTGTCCGACCCGGCGCGGGCGACTACGTGGGTGCAGGACCTCAACCGCAATGCCGAACCGCACAAGGGCAATACCTTCATTATTGGCAGCGACGGCAACGACCTGATCCAGGGTGGCAAGGGCGCGGACTTTATCGAAGGCGGCAAAGGCAATGACACGATCCGCGACAACAGTGGGCATAACACCTTCCTGTTCAGTGGCCAGTTCGGCAACGATCGCGTGATTGGCTACCAGACCACCGACAAGCTGGTGTTCCAGGACGTGCAGGGGAGCACCGACCTGCGTGACCATGCCAAAGTGGTCGGCGCGGACACGGTGCTCACGTTTGGCGCCGACTCGGTGACCCTGGTTGGCGTCGGCCATGGCGGCCTGTGGGCGGACGGCGTCAGCATCGGCTGATCACCGCCAAGGGTGCCCCCGCCAGCCGCCGCCCCAATACGGCCGGTGGGGGTTGCCATAGCCGTAACCGTAGACATGATGCGGATAGTAATAGGGCCGTGGGCCATAACCCCAATGGCCGTAATAGACCGGTGGAGGCGGGGCTTGCACCACGATCACCCTGGGTGGCTGACGAATGATGAGGGTGTCGGCAAACGCCGGCGCACTGGCCAGGGCCACCAGCGTCAACGGAATCAGTAAAAGAGCGCGTACCGTGCGGGACATGACTGCCATGGTCGTCGTTCTCCGTGCTACCGCCCGCGAAAATGAAGGCGGCTTATCGGTTAAACGCCGGCAGGGCGAAAATCCTTCGGTAAATAAATCTTCATGGATCAACGGCGCAGCACTGCGACGGATTGGGCCGGGCTCACGCGTTTAATCACTGCCTGCGAGAAGGTTCGCGCGTTATGTGAGGAGCTGAGCATGTCCCGATTTCGACTGATGCTGTGCGCGCTGGTAGTGCTGGGGCTTGGCGGGTGCGCGGTGTACCCGGCGTATCCGGGCCCATGCTGCTACCGCCCGTACTACCACTCGTACTATTACCATCCCTACTACCACCCGTACTACCGGTATTGATCGGTAGCGGCCCAAACAAAAAGCCCCGCATTGGCGGGGCTTTTTGGTGTGCGGGCGCTTACTTTTCGTTGCGCACTGTCGCGACATCATCCGCCTTGACGCGGATGTGCTTGCCGGCGATATCGGTGAATTCATAGAAACCGTCGGCCGTTTTGGTCTTGGGGGTGTCCTTGGTCAAATACTGCGTGCCGTTTTGCAGTGTCACGACGGTTTGCGTGGAGCAACCCGCCAACAGCAGAAAAGTGAGTGCAACCAGTGGAAGACCCAAATTCTTCATGTTCATAACCCTTACCTTTAACCCTGAAAAGTCCCGCGCCATGGGCTGCGGGCCGCAAATGTTACGCCATCAACTGTCCTATCTGATCATTTTTATACAAAAAGTTGCGTGCGCCATTTATCTATTACCGATTGCAACAGCTCGCCGCTGGCGGCACTCTGTATGCATAACCAGTATTTGATCAGCGCGCGACATGGCCAATCCCCTCGACGATCCCTTGTATTACCTGCATAACTTCCGCCAAGTCCTGCATTGGCTGGGGCAACGCTATGCCGATTTACTCGATCCGGAAGAACAGCATTTCATTCAGCAATTTGACAGGTTGCCGCAAGCGTCCCAAGCCTTGTTGGTGCGCATGGTGATGCGCAAGGGCGTGCACTTTCGGGCGAGCAAACTCAATTATCTGGAGATTGGCTGCACCCGCACGGCCGTGCTGGCACTGGTGGAACAGGGTTGGGTTGAGGATCAAGGGCTGCTGTGCGTGGAAGAGCTGTTTGCACTGCTGCAAAAAGGCGAAATCCTTGCGGCCTTCAAACCGTGGATTGCGCAGCCCAAGGGCAGGAAGGCCGATTGGCTGGCGTTACTGACGGAACAGTTCAGCGAACAGCGCCGGTTTGCCCAGTGGTGCCCGCAGCTGAGCGATGCGCTCTACAGCCTGACCATCATGGATTTGTGCGATCGCCTGCGGCTGATGTTCTTCGGCAATCTGTATCAGGACTGGTCGGAGTTCGTGCTGGCCGACCTGGGCATCTACACCTACGAAAAAGTCCAGTTCTGCGCCGAGTCGCGTGGCCTGCGCAGCCGTGACGATGTGGTCGGTTTTCTGTTCCTGCACCAATGCCAGCAGGCTTTTGAAGCGGGGGAGGCGCTGCACGAGGTGCTGCCACGGATCGCTACGCTTGTCACCGACAACCCCTGGCTGGAAAAACGTCGCGCCAAGCTGTTGTTCCAGGTCGGCCAGTATTGCGAGCGCAGCGCCGAATTGGCGCTGGCGGCGCAGATCTACCGTGATTGCGCCTACCCTGGCGCGCGCGCACGGCTGATTCGCGTGCTGGAGCGTCAGGCGCACTACGCGCAAGCCATGGCCCTGGCGTGTGCCGCGCAACAGGCGCCGGAAAGTGCCGCTGAACAACAACACCTGCTGCGCGTGCTGCCACGCCTGCGCCGCAAACTCGGCGAACCGGCGTTGCCCAAGACCACGCCGCGCGAGGTCACCCGTCTGGACCTGGCACTGGCCCCGCAGCCACTGATGTCGGTGGAGTATTGTGTTCAGGCGCATCTCAGCGAGCCCGATGGGCCGGTGCATTATGTCGAAAATGGCCTGATCAATTCGTTGTTCGGGCTGTTGTGCTGGGAGGCGATTTTCGCGCCGTTGCCAGGTGCGTTCTTCCACCCGTTCCAGCGTGGGCCGGTGGACCTGCACAGTGACGACTTTCACCAGCGCCGCAGCGCGTTGTTCGCCGCCTGTTTCGAGCAACTGGAGGACGAGCGCTATAAGGCCACCATCCGCCAGCGCTACGCAGACAAGTGGGGTATCCAGTCACCGTTCGTGTTCTGGAACCTGCTCAGCGCAGAACTGCTCGAACAAGCACTGGCGTGTTTGCCGGCCGAACACCTGCGCTATTGGTTTGAACGGCTGCTGCTGGACATCCGCGCCAACCGCACGGGCATGCCGGATCTGATCCAGTTCTGGCCGGCGCAAAAGACCTACCGCATGATCGAGGTCAAAGGCCCCGGCGATCGTCTGCAAGACAACCAACTGCGCTGGCTGGAATTCTGTGGTGAGTACCAGATGCCGGTGACCGTCTGCTATGTCCGCTGGGCTGAACCGGCTTGAGCTATAGCGTTGCGGTGCGGGCGCTGTGTGAGTTCACGGCCAAGGTCGGCGACCTCGACCTGCGCTTCACGCCGTCGCCCAGCGCCCAGGAAGGTATCGTCGGCCATCGCACGGTCGCCTCGCGACGCAGTGCGCATTATCAACACGAAGTGGCCCTGGAAGGCGAATTCCAACAGCTCAGGGTGCGGGGCAGGGCGGACGGCTATGACCCGGACAGCAACCGCCTCGAAGAGGTGAAAACCTATCGCGGCGACCTCGACGCCCAGCCCGCCAACCATCGGCAACTGCATTGGGCCCAGGTCAAAGTGTACGGCTGGTTGATGTGCCAGAAACTCGGCCTGCATGAAATCGACCTCGCGCTGGTGTACTTCGACATCGTCGGTGAGGGTGAAACCTTGCTGAACCAGCGTTTTCACGCGGCCGAGCTGGAGCGGTTCTTCAACCAGCAATGTGCGCTGTTCCTGGGCTGGGCGCGCGAGGAAATGCAGCACCGCGACGCGCGCAACAGCGCTGCACAACGCCTGGCCTTCCCGCATGCCGAGTTTCGTCCCGGCCAGCGCGCGCTGGCCGAGTCCGTCTACAAGGCGGTCAGCACCGGCCGCTGCCTGATGGCCCAGGCGCCCACCGGCATCGGCAAAACCGTCGGCACGCTCTTTCCGATGCTCAAGGCCCTGGCGCCGCAGCAATTGGACAAGGTGTTCTTCCTCACTGCCAAGACCCCGGGCCGCAAGCTGGCACTCGACGCGGCCCAGGTGCTGTTCGACAGCAGCCCCGAGCTGGCGCTGCGGGTGCTGGAACTGGTGGCGCGGGACAAGGCGTGCGAACACCTGGACAAAGCCTGTCACGGTGATTCCTGCCCCTTGGCCAAGGGCTTTTACGATCGCCTGCCGGCCGCGCGCACGGCAGCCTCGAAGGTACAGCTGCTGGACCAGCGCAACCTGCGCGACGTCGCCCTGGCCCATGACGTGTGCCCGTATTACCTTAGCCAGGAAATGGCGCGCTGGACTGATCTGGTGGTCGCCGACTACAACTATTATTTCGACTTTGGCGCCATGCTGTTCGGCCTCGCCCAGTTGAACCAATGGCGCGCCGCAGTGCTGGTGGACGAAGCCCACAACTTGGTGGAGCGCGCCCGCGCGATGTACAGCGCCAGCCTCGACCAATACAGCCTCCACACCCTGCGCGACGCTGCCCCCGAGCCGTTGAAGAAACCCTTGCAGCGCCTGAACCGCGAATGGAACGCCTTGCACAAGGAGCAGCTCGCGCCGTACCAGGCCTATGCCACCAAGCCGGACAAACTGCTCCAGGCCCTGAGCCTGTGCACCAGCGCCATGGGCGACCACTTCAACGAGCACCCCGAAGCCCTCGCCGGCGACCTGCAAGCGTTCTATTTCGAGGCGCTGCAATTTGCCAAAGTGGCCGAGCTGTTCAATGAGCAGTTCATTTTCGATATCAGCAAGCGTCAGTTCGGCGGCAAGCGCAGTGCGTCAACGTTGTGCCTGCGAAACGTGGTGCCCGCCGAATTCATCCGTCCCAGGCTGACGGCGGCGCGCAGCAGCGTGTTGTTTTCCGCGACGCTCAGCCCGCGTCACTATTACGCCGACTTGTTGGGGTTGCCGGCGGATACCGCCTGGATTGATGTGGAATCGCCGTTCAAGGCCGAGCAATTGCAGGTGCGCATCGTCGATGAGATCTCTACGCGGTTTGTGCACCGCCAAGCGTCACTGGAACCCATCGTCGAGTTGATTGCCCGGCAGTTCGCGGCGCAACCGGGCAACTACCTGGCGTTTTTCAGCAGTTTCGATTACTTGCAGCAAGTGGCGCAACTGATGGCCGAACGGCACCCGCAGGTCGCGCTGTGGTTGCAATCACGCGGCATGGCCGAGGCCGAGCGGCAGGCATTTCTTGAGCAATTCACCCAGCACAGCCAGGGCGTCGGCTTTGCGGTGTTGGGCGGCGCGTTTGGCGAGGGTATTGATTTGCCCGGCGCGCGCTTGATCGGGGCGTTTGTTGCCACCTTGGGCTTGCCGCAACTGAACCCGATCAACGAGCAAATGAAAGCGCGCATGGGCGCGATTTTCGGCGCGGGCTACGACTACACCTATCTGTATCCCGGTATCCAGAAAGTGGTGCAGGCGGCGGGTCGAGTGATCCGCAGCCAACACGACCGGGGCGTGGTGATGTTGATTGATGACCGTTTTGGCGAGGCGCGGGTGCGGCAGTTGTTGCCGCGCTGGTGGGCCGTCGATTAAGTACGTTCGGCTTATTCCCGTCATCAATGATACTGGCATGCCCGCCGCCGATTCTGCAGGCTGATCAAAACACGCAGAAAGGTTACGCCCATGCGCCAGCAAACACTCTCCGTCAACGGTATTCAGCTGTGCGTGCACATCGACGGCGCGGAAAACGGCCGGCCAATCTGGCTGCTGCACGGGTTTCCTGAATGTTGGCACTCCTGGCGCGAGCAGATTCCTGCGTTGACCGCCGCCGGGTACCGCGTATTTACTCCTGAACTGCGCGGCTACGGCGCTTCGAGTTCGCCCGCGGACATTGCCGACTACGCATTGCTGACCCTGTGCGCCGACATCCAGCAGGCCATGGAGTATTTCGGTCACCGTGAGGTGGCCATGGTTGGGCACGACTGGGGCGCGGTGCTCGCCTGGCACCTGGCGTTGCTGGAGCCAACGCGCATTACACGGCTGATCACACTGTCGGTGCCTTTTGCCGGGCGCGCCCGCCGCCCGGTGCTTGAGATCATGCGCGAGCTGTATGCCGATCGGTTCAATTACATCCTGTATTTCCAGGAACCCGGCGTAGCCGAACAGGAACTGAACGCCGACATCGAACGCACGCTGCGGCTGTTCATGCAGGATGAGGACATGTTCCTGCAGCAGAAATCGGTGAAGGCCCGCCTGTTCGCAGGCGTCTCAACCCCCAGTACATTGCCGCACTGGTGTTCCCCGGAGGATTTGGCCATCTACCTGCAGGCGTTCACCGAACACGGCTTTCGCGGCCCGCTGAACTGGTACCGCAACTTCGAACGCAACTGGCAGCGCACCGAGTTCCTGGCGGGCCGGCAGGTGCTGCAACCGACCTTGTTCCTGATTGGCGACCGTGACCCGGTCGGGGTGTTCGAAGCCCACACCCTCAAGCGCATGCCCGACTCAGTGCCCGACCTTGAGCAGCAGGTGTTGGCCAACTGCGGTCACTGGATCCAGAACGAGCAGGCGCAGCGGGTCAACGCGCTGATGCTCGGGTTTCTAGGCAGAACGTAAAGGTCGCGCCATGCCCAGGGCGGTCCACCAAGCGGATGCTGCGCCCGTGCAGTTGCAGGATGCGGTGCACGATGCGCAGGCCCAGGCCGCCATCGCGGCGCGCGCCGCCGATGGTGAAGGCCCGCAGGAACAAGCCTTCACGCAACTCAGGGGCGATGCCCGGGCCGCTGTCGCTGACGGTGACGCCCATGCCATCCGCTTCGGGTGACAAGATCACCTCGACCTCGCCATTCACCGGCGTGTGCCGCAGGGCGTTGTCGAGCAGGTTGGTCAGCACCCGCTCGATCAAGCCCAGGTCGGCCAACACCGTTGGCACCTGTGGCGGCAAGCTGGCGGTGAGCGTGATGGACCGGGCCTCGGCGGTCAGTTCGAATTTCTGGAAGATGTCTTGCACCAGGTCCGGCAGCGAAAAACCTTCGATCACCGGCTGGACAAACCCATGTTCCAGGCGCACCAGTTCCAGCAGCGACTGGGCCAGGCCGCCGACCTTGCGGCTTTGGTCGAGGGCGATGCCGAGGTAACGGCGGCGCTCCTCTGGGCTGAGGCTGGCGTCCTTGAGGGACAGCGTTTCCAGGTAGCCATGCAGCGAGGCCAAGGGCGTGCGCAGGTCGTGGGAAATATTCGCGACCATTTCCCGGCGTTCCTGGTCCTGGTGGGTGATGGCGCGCCATTGCTCGCCCAGGCGGTTTTCCATTTGCACGAAGGCGTGGTCGAGCACCGCGATTTCATCGCTGCTATCGAGCTCGCGAGGTGGCGGCTGCACAGGTTTCGGCGCGCCGTTGATGTCGAACCGGCCAACCTTGTCGGTCAGTTGGCGCAAGGGCCGGGTGATCCAGGCAAACGCGATCAGGCCGGCCATCAAGCACAGCAGCGCCACCAGGCCGATGGACCAGAGGGCGATCTTCAGCGCCATGCCGGTGGCGTCCTTTGCGTCGTACACATCGTGGGCTTCGCCCAGCAGCACGACGTACAGGAAACCGGTTTGTTGGCCGTTGGCCTTGAGCGGCGCGGCGCTGAACACCTTGCGCCCGTCAACGCTGCGCGGGTCATCGCCGAGAATCGGCAGCATGGCGCCGCTGAGAAAGCGTCGAACCGGCGTGAGGTCGACGTGGTCACGCAGTAAATGCCCGCTGGGTGCGGCATTACCGACGACGCGGCCGTCGATATCGAGCAAGTACACCTCGACACTCGGGTTGACCAGCATCAATTGGCTGAACAGCGTGCGCACCGCGTCGGGTTTGAGGCCGTCGGCGTCCATCAGCTGCGTATCACGGGCGATGTGCGCCGCGAGGTCGCGGGACAAGCCTTGCACCACTTCCAGTTCGTGCATGCGGTTGGAACGGACCTGCAACCAGGCCGAAGTGCCGCTGCAAACCACCAGCAACAGCGCAAACACGACTGACAGGCGTTGAGTCAGGGTCAGTTTCATGGGCCGCTCTCGGCAAACTTGTAGCCCCGGCCCCATACCGTAAGGATGAGTGACGGGTTGGCCGGGTCGGCCTCGACCTTGGCGCGCAGGCGGTTGATATGGGTGTTCACCGTGTGTTCGTAGCCTTCGTGGCTGTAGCCCCATACCGCGTTGAGCAGGTCCATGCGTGAGAAGACTTTGCCCGGCTGGCGTGCGAAGAAATACAGCAGGTCGAATTCGCGCGGCGTAAGGTCCAGGCGCTGGCCTTGCAAGGTCGCATCGCGGGTCAGCGGGTTGATGAAGAGCGGGCCGAGTTCAAGGCTGCCGGCGTCCATCTTCAGGTTACGCGCCATGGCGTCAACCCGGCGCAGCAGCGCCTTGACCCGCGCGACCAGCTCCGGCATGGAAAACGGCTTTGCCAGGTAGTCGTCCGCGCCCAGCTCCAGGCCAAGGATGCGGTGCAACTCGCTGGAGCGCGCGCTGGTGATGATGATCGGTGTGTAGCGCGCCATGGCGCGGGCCCGGCGACAGATTTCCAGGCCGTCCACACCCGGCAGCATCAGGTCGAGGATCAGCGCATCCCAGCCGCCTTGCTCCAGCAGGCGCAGGCCTTCGGTGCCGTCGGCGCTGTGCACCACCTCAAATTGCTCGTCGCGCAGGTGCAGGCAGATCAAGTCAGCAATATGGGCATCGTCCTCGACGACGAGGACTCGTTTGGGCTGATCCATGGAAAGAAACCTTCGCTTGTAGTTCGCGCATTGTGCGGGTTTCGCACCCGTGTAGTTATCACGAATTGTTTAACTCTGCGTGAGGATTCCGCGACCGGCAAGGGTTCAAGATGGCCTCAGTGCTTAATGAGGAGAACGCCATGTACACGCGTCGACAAATACTGCTTGCCGGTGGTGGCCTGGGTGTTGCCGTCCTGGCCGGTGGTGTGCTGAAACAGCTGAGTATGGTCACCGAGGTGCAAGCCGCCGAGACGTTCGAAGTCAACCATACCGAGGCCGAATGGCGCAGCCTGCTGAGTGCCGAGCAGTTCGCCGTGCTGCGCGAGGAGGGCACCGAGCGCCCCTACAGCAGCGCCCTTAATGATGAACACCGTACAGGCACCTTTGCCTGCGCCGGTTGTGCGTTGCCGTTGTTCGCCTCCAGCACCAAGTTCGACAGCCACACCGGTTGGCCGAGTTTCTGGCAGCCGCTGGACCACGCTGTCGCCAGCCATGTCGACACGTCCTATGGCGTGGTACGCAAGGAAATTCACTGCCGCCGGTGTGGCGGCCACCAAGGGCACGTGTTCGATGACGGCCCGGCACCCACTGGCCTGCGCTATTGCATGAATGGCGTGGCCATGACGTTCACGGCGGCTTAAGCCGATGTCTCTGCATATTGATAAGGGAAGATTCCATGTGGCTTCTGGTTCTCGCGTATCTGGCCGGCGTGCTGACAATTGTAAGCCCGTGCATCCTGCCTGTTCTGCCTTTTGTCTTCGCTCGCACCGGGCAGCCGTTTATGCGCAGTGGCTTGCCGCTGTTAGCGGGGATGGCGGTGACGTTCGCCCTGGTGGCCTCACTGGCCGCGGTGGGCGGCGGTTGGGTGGTGCAAGTCAATCAGTACGGGCGCTGGCTCGCGTTGCTGTGCGTTGCCCTGTTCGGACTCACGCTGTTGCTGCCGCACCTGTCGGAACGCTTGACGCGTCCCTTAGTGGCCGCCGGCAGTCGCCTGTCGCAAGCCGCTGGAACGGACGCCAAGCCGCGTGCGGGCGCTTCGTTCCTGATCGGCGTGGCCACCGGTTTGCTGTGGGCACCGTGCGCGGGGCCAATCCTGGGGCTGGTGCTCACCGGCGCGGCGCTGCAGGGCGCGAGCATCGGCACCACGTTGCTGTTGCTGGCTTATGCCGCCGGTGCCGCTACGTCCCTGGCGTTGGCGTTGCTGGTCGGCGGTAAAGTCTTTGGCGTTATGAAGCGCTCGCTCGGTGCCGGTGAATGGTTGCGCCGTGGCCTCGGTGCGCTGATGCTCGCCGGCGTGGCCGCCATCGCCCTGGGCCTGGACACCGGTGTGCTGTCGCGCTTGTCGACTGCCTCCACGGGCGGCCTGGAACAAAGCCTGGTGGACACGCTGAGTGCCAAACCCGCGCAGCAGGGCGGCGCGATGCTGGCCGGTGGCGCGATGATGATGGCTGCCAACCACAGCGACGCGCTGCCGATCGAAGGCACGTTGCCGCCACTGGATGGCGCAGTGCAATGGCTGAACAGCCCGCCACTGAGTGCCGAAGCGCTGAAAGGTAAAGTGGTGCTGGTGGATTTCTGGACCTACTCCTGCATCAACTGCCTGCGCAGCTTGCCCTACGTGAAAGCCTGGGCCGAGAAGTACCACGACCAGGGCCTGGTGGTGATTGGCGTACACGCCCCGGAATTTGCCTTTGAGCGCGACGTGAACAACGTCAGCCAGGCCATGAAGGACCTGGGCATCACGTACCCGGTGGCGATCGACAACAACTACAAGATCTGGCGCGCGTTCAACAACCAGTACTGGCCGGCGCATTACTTCGCCGATGCCAAGGGCCAGATTCGCTACCACCACTTTGGCGAGGGTGATTACGCCGAGTCGGAGCGAGTGATCCAGCAATTGCTGCGTGAAGCCGGGGCCAAAGATGTCGCCGGTGGGTTGATCGAGGCGGATGCGAAGGGCGTTGAGCAGGCGCCGGACATGCATGAAGTGCAGTCGCCGGAAACCTACCTGGGCTTCCAGCGCGCCGAACACTTCGTGACCACCGGCACCCAGGCCACCGACACCGTGGTGAATTACCCGGCCGCCCGCCCGCTGGGCCTGAACAACTGGACCCTGGAAGGTCACTGGAACGTCGGCGGCCAGCAAGCCACCCTGGACCAGGCCGGCGGGCGCATCGTGTACCGCTTCCATGCCCGCGACCTGCACCTGGTGCTGGGCCCGGCGGCTGACGGCAAACCGGTGCGGTTCAAGGTGACGATTGATGGCCAGGCCCCGGGCGATGCCCACGGCACGGATGTGGCGCCGGATGGCCGCGGCACGGTGACCGAACAACGCCTGTACCAGTTGGTGCGGCAGCGCGGCGCCGTGCAGGACCGCACCTTCAGCATCGAATTTCTCGACCCGCATGTGGCGGCCTATGCCTTCACCTTCGGTTAACCGCTTCATTAACTGTTAACCCGGTCAATGTGGGCGCTGGCTTGCCTGCTGCCACCTTCAACCGAGTACTGGAGTCAGTGGTATGAAACTGCTCAAATGTTTACCCGCACTCGCTTTCGCTGCTTTCGTCGGCCAAAGCTCGGCATTCTCTTTTGGCGCCTCCGAAGACGCGGTAATGATCGCACCACCTGCCCTCGACCTTCCTGCCGCGCCCGGCAACCTGCAAACGGCGGTATTCGCCGGCGGCTGCTTCTGGGGCGTACAAGGGGTGTTCCAGCATGTGCAAGGCGTGAAAAACGCTGTGTCCGGCTACGACGGCGGCGCGGCTGACACAGCCCAGTACGAGGCGGTCAGTGGAGGCGATACCGGCCACGCCGAGTCGGTGTCGGTGACCTACGACCCAGGCCAGGTCAGCTACGGCAAGTTGCTGCAAATCTACTTTTCCGTGGCCCACAACCCCACGGAACTGAACCGCCAGGGCCCCGACAGCGGCAGCCAATACCGCTCGGAAATCTTTGCGCAGAATGCCGAGCAGCAAAAAGTCGCCCAGGCCTATATCGCCCAGCTGGACGCGGCCAACGCCTTCACCAGGCCGATCGTGACCAAGGTCGAGATGGGCAAGGCGTTTTACCCGGCGGAGTCCTATCACCAGGACTTCCTCACCGAGAACCCTTCCTACCCGTACATCGTGATCAATGATTTGCCGAAAGTGGCGCAGCTGAAAAAACTGTTCCCGGACCAATACAGAGCAGAACCGGTGCTGGTCAAAAACCAATAGTCAGCGCAAACCAAAAGGTGTGCGCTTGCTCGCGAACGCGGTGGGTCCGTTACTCATACTGTGCCGGACACACCGCCTTCGCGAGCACGCCCGCTTCGACCTTCGTCGCCACTTCGGTTCAGGATTTGGCTTTTGCCAGGTAAGGCGCCAACCGCCGCGCCATTTCTTCACCCAACGCCTGCAAGCCACTCATTGGCCGCACCATCACTTCAAACTCAACAATCTGCCCTTGCTCGTTAAAGCGGATCAAATCAATGCCCTTTAACTGTTTGTCACCGACCCGCGCACTGAACTCCAGCACCACACTCAAGCCGTCACCGGTGGCCAGTTCGCGGTGATAGGCAAAGTCTTCAAACACCTTGAACACCGTGTTGAGGATCATCGACACCACAGGCGCGCCAGGGTAGGGCGTGTGGGCCATGGGCGACCGAAAGACGGCGTCGGGCGCGAGCAATTCAGGAAGCGGCTTGAGGTCGTGAGCCGTCAGCATGGCATGCCAGCGTTGCAGGCTATGGGCGGCGGCGGGGTGCAGTTTCAGTTCGGACATGCTGTGTACCTGTTCTTATGGTGGAAAGGTCGTTCACCTCGCCAACATAAGAGCGGTAACAAAGCAGGGTCAATCACCCGAATTGACAGTTAAGTGACTGCAATGAACTCACACCACTTCCAGGTAGGAGCTATGAATTGCCCGGGCCAGCTCGCGTACGGTGTCGATGAAGTCGGTGAGCCGACTGTGCAGGCCGTCCTCCAGAATCTCATCGATCCCGGTATAGCGCAGGCGCGCCTCAAACTCGGCCGCCAGGCGCTGCGCCGTACGCCCATAACTGCCGGGCAAGTCCGCCAGGATGTGGCTCAACTCCTCGATACAGGCGTGCAACGAACGCGGTACGTCGCTGCGCAACAGCAGCAATTCGGACACTGAGCGCGCGTTCAACGCGTTGGGGTACAGTTCGGTATACGCCTCGAATGACGACAAGGCCCGCAGCAGGGCGCTCCACTGGTAATACCCGCGTGCCGACAGGTCGCTGACCTCTTCCGACTCCTCACCAAACATTTCGTAGCGCGCATCCAGCAGGCGCAGGGTGTTGTCCGCGCGCTCGACAAACGTGCCCAGGCGAATAAACCGGTAAGCGTCGTTGCGCATGATGGTGCCCGAGGTTGCCCCGCGGAACAGGTGCGAACGCTGCTTGACCCAGTCACAGAAGTGGCTGATGCCATGCCGGGCCAGGCCACCGGCGGCGATGCTGCGCATTTCCAGCCAGGTGGCGTTGAGGTTTTCCCACATGTCGGCGGTGATCCGCCCGCGTACCGCGTGGGCATTGCCCCGCGCGGCGCGCAGGCAGTTATAGATGCTGGCGGGGTTTTCTTCGTCGAGGGCGAAGAAGTGCAGCATGCGCATCGCGTCCAGTTGTTTGTGACGCTCAAGGTAACTGTCCAGGGTGCCGCTGCTGAGCAACGACATGGCCAGTTCATCCAGCCCATCACTGCGCCCGGCCTGGGGCATCAATGACAGCGAATAACTGACTTCGAGCATGCGCGCCAGGTTTTCTGCGCGCTCCAGGTAACGGGACATCCAGTACAGATCTGCGGCGGTTCTACTCAACATACTCAGCCCTCCACCACCCAGGTGTCCTTGGTTCCGCCGCCTTGCGACGAGTTGACGATCAACGAGCCTTCCTTCAACGCCACGCGGGTCAGGCCGCCGGGCACCAGGCGGGTCTCTTTGCCCGAGAGCACAAACGGGCGCAGGTCGATATGCCGTGGCGCGATGCCGTTTTCGACAAAGGTGGGGCAGGTGGACAGGCTCAGCGTCGGTTGAGCGATGTACGCGTGAGGGCGCGCCTTGATGCGTTGGCGGAAGTCTTCGATTTCGGCGGCGCTGGAGGCCGGGCCGACCAGCATGCCGTAGCCGCCGGAGCCCTGGGTTTCCTTGACCACCAGTTCGGGCAAATGGGCCAGCACATGGGACAGCTCATCGGGTTTGCGGCACTGGAAGGTCGGCACGTTTTGCAGGATGGGTTCTTCATCCAGATAGAAACGGATCATTTCCGGCACATAGGGGTAGATCGACTTGTCATCGGCCACGCCGGTGCCAATTGCATTGGCCAGCACCACATTGCCGGCGCAGTACGCCGCCACCAGGCCCGGTACGCCAAGCATGGAATCGGGGTTGAAGGCCTGCGGATCAAGGAACGCGTCATCGATGCGGCGGTAGATCACGTCCACCGCCTTGGGGCCGTCGGTGGTGCGCATGAACACCTTGAGGTCGTGTACGAACAGGTCGGCACCTTCCACCAGCTCCACGCCCATTTCCCGGGCGAGGAACGCGTGCTCGAAGAACGCGCTGTTGAAGCGCCCCGGGGTCAGCACCACCACGTTGGGGTTGTCCAGGCGGCTGGCGCTTTTCAGGGTTTTGAGCAGCAGGTTGGGGTAGTGGTCCACCGGCGCGATACGCTGTTTGGCGAACACTTCGGGGAACAGGCGCATCATCATCTTGCGGTCTTCGAGCATGTAGCTCACGCCGCTGGGGGTGCGCAGGTTGTCTTCGAGGACGTAATAGGTGCCGTCGCCATCGCGTACCAGGTCCACCCCGGAGATATGCGAATAAATGTCGCGGTGCAGGTCCAGGCCCACCATCGCCTGCTGATAACCCTCGTTGCCCAGCACCTGATCCGCCGGAATGATCCCGGCCTTGATGATGCGCTGGTCGTGGTAGATGTCGGCGAGGAACATGTTCAGCGCATTGACCCGCTGGATACAGCCGCGTTCGATCACGCTCCATTCGCTGGCAGGAATGCTGCGGGGGATGATGTCGAACGGGATCAGGCGCTCGGTGTCTTGCTCGTCGCCGTAGAGGGTGAAGGTGATTCCGGCCCGGTGGAACAGCAAATCCGCTTCGCGGCGGCGCTGGGCCAGCAGTTCCGGCGGCGTGTTGGCCAGCCAGCGGGAGAATTCCTGATAGTGCGCACGGCAAGCGCCTTGTGCGTCATTCATTTCATCAAAGAAAGATCGAGCCATTCCAGTACCTTGTCAGTGCCGAGGGTTGCGCGGGTGGCACTGCCGCTTTGAAAAACGCATAGTTTTATGAGCCTGTGGCTGAGGGTGCCAACAAGCCTGGTCCTTACTTTCTTATGGGGTCGGCTCTGGGTCGGGGGGTAACGAATGCTCCTGTATCCGGGCAGATGAATGGTTTAAGCAATGCCTGTGCCGAAACCCGTCATTAACAGACCAATGACCCGCTGGCGAGCGAGTCAACGCACGCCCGGCTGAGCAATGGGCCGAAAAAAGCCCGAGGGCTGCGCGCGCCAGCACCCGCCCGCCTCATGCGATGACCACAACAGTGCGGCGCGTGTTTCACAATGGTGCATGAACAAACTTGAACTTCACTCAGCCCCGATTCTTCTAACAAGGCTTGTCACCTTGTGGAGCATCGTCGTGCCCAGAATCATCTCTCCAAACACGCCAGAAGCGTCGCTGGACGAACACAGTGAACACAACGCCAAGATTTTCGGTTCACCCAAGGACCGTCTTGACTTCTACCGCCGCGAAATTCAGTACGAAACCACCATTCTGGCCAACCGCACCGACGCCTATCTCAGCGCACAGTCGTTCCTGGTCATCGCCTTCGTCTCCGGCATGGGCAACTTGAACCCGGAGTGGGGCAAGCTGTTTACCCTGGTGGTCCCGGTGTTCCTGGTCATGCTCGGTGTGCTCAGCTCGCTGAATGCCTGGCCGGGCATTCGCGCGGCGTATGAAATCATTGACCACTGGCACTACAAGCAGAGTGAACTGCTGCGCAGCGAGCCGGTGATGGGCATGGCCTATGACGATTCACCGCTGTTCTGTGAGACCGAGTCGTCCCACAAGGGCTATCGCAAGTCGCTGCTGTTCTCCATGCGCGCGCCGTGGCTGTTTATGGTGTTTTGGGTATTGCTCGGCGCGTATGCGTTTTACATCCAGGTCGATAACCCGATCTCTTGAGCATCGCCGGTTAAATCGGCGGAACTTCAGCGTCCTGCGCGAGACCTTACCTTTATACAGGCGGTGTTTTTCAAGAGAGGTGACCTATGAGCACAAGCAACGATCCCCAAGTCAGCAACCGTAACGATCCGGCAATCGACGGCGGTGAGCCCGCACCCGGCACGGCGGCTGACGCGCCGAAAGATCCGAAGCCTGCCAGCGACCCCAAGGCCAAGGAAAACGACTACAGTCCAGACTTCAAGCCCGAGCGCGAGCCCAAGCCTGAAACCGACGCTGATATCGACACCCAAGGCGGTTAGAGGAGACAGTCATGTCACACGTACTGGACGACGATGAAGACCTTGACGATGAAGAACTCAATGACCCGGGCAACGAAGACCCGGGTTCATTGATGGATGATGCAGAAGTGCCGCTCAATGACCTGGACGATGCGGCGGATGTGGGCAACACCGAAACCGAACATCTTGGCTGAGCGGTTGCCTATTCAGCGTGCACCTTGGCTCGTCGTTCATACCACGCCAGCATCGGCTGCGTGCTCAACCCATGAACGACGATGCTCAAGGCTATTACCGACACTGTCAGGTTCACCGCTACCGCGCTGTTGGTGCCGCCCAGCCCATGATTGAGCGCGTAGAACAGGTAGTAAATGCTGCCGATCCCGCGAATGCCGAACCAGCCGATCAAACCGCGTTGTCGGTAATCGATCAAACGGCCCCAAGGCATCGCCAGCACGCTCACGGGGCGAATCACGCAGAACAATAGCGCGGCCACCGGCAGTGCGCGCCAATCCCAGTGACTGATCAGCACAATGCCCAACACCGTCACCAGAAACACCTCCATCGAACGCTCCACCAGGCTGCCGAACGAGAGCATGTCGCCCATCATCACGCCAGCGGCGATCTGCGTATCCGCCAGTTCGCTGACATCGCCTTGCAGGGCGCGCTCAGGCGCCACCTCCAGGTGGCCCACCACCGGCAGTGCCAGATGTTCCGATGGGGTCACCGAGTGGCCCGTGGACCTGAACTCCGCTTGGCGCAAGCCCAGCCCGGCGGCGAATACCGACAGAAAGCCATAGCCGCCCACCGCCTCAGCGGCCACATAGGCCAGCGCAATCAACGCCAGGGTCAGGTAGTCGTTCGGGGACAGCGTGCTGTCTTCATTGCTGATGCGCATCCATAGCGTCACGCGACCGATGCCACGGCCCATCCAGTAGCCGATCAACAGCCCGGCCGGCACCGCCCACAGCAGGTTTTTCAGCACCCAGCCACCGAACCAGTCACCGTCAAACCCGGCGTGCTGCATGAACAGCAGGGCAAAGATCACGAAGGGAAAGGCGGTGCCATCGTTCAAGCCGGCTTCGCCGGACAGGCCAAAGCGCAGTGCGTCATAGTCCTGCGCATTGTTGACCTGGACCAACCCCGCCAACACCGGGTCGGTCGGCGCGAGTATCGCACCCACCAACAACGAGACGCCCCAGGACAACGCGAACACGTAATGCAGTGCCAGGCACACCCCGAGGATGGTCAACAGCATCACCGGGCCCGCCATACCAAACGCGATCCGCCATGTGCGATGCCTGAGAGGCAGGCGCAGTTTCAAACCGCTGACGAACAAGGAAAACAACACCGCCACTTCGGTCAGGTGTTCCATCCAGCGCGCCGAGTTTTTGATATCCAGGTGCAACAGGTCCACACCCAGCGGGCCGATGGCTACGCCCAGCAACAGGCACACCGCTGAGGTGGTCACCGGCATCCAGCGCAAATAGGAAGAGGTGAGGGCGAGCGTGAGCAACACAGTGCCCAGTACGGCCATCCACAGAATAAAAGTCATCGAGCGTGCACCAGGCCGTGGTTTATCTCCGTTGGAGGACCACGGCGCGGTGCAGGTTCAATCGGGTTCGATCACTTATCGGCCCAGGAATGATTAGCGCCAATTTTGACTCTGAACTTTAAGTTAAGCGGGAAGTAATGCTCTTTGGTCTTCAGTAACTGATAGCGCAGTGTGATTGGCGGCACAAGGCCCTGACGCGTATACGCCTCTCTCATGCTGTGTTCAATGTTGACGATCGGACCCTGCGAGACGAGTTGTCCATCGATGCGCTTTGCTTCTTTGCCGAGGCCATCCAAACCCAGGTCGTACATGTCGGGTCTTTTCGTTCTAAGGATGTCATTAAACAGGTTCGGCCCCACGGTATCGAATATGTTCGCCTCATATTCTGTGAACTCCGGGGTGTATTGGACAGCGCCATCCGGGCCTCGAGTGGCCGTTGGCCGATGGGCGGCAAAGTAGGCTTTGTTAGCCTCAAACCGTTTAGCCATCTCCTTGATCACCTCGTCAAGCACTGGGTTGGCGGGGCGAGTAGCAAAGTTGCTGGTGTTATAAAAGGATTTATAGTCAGTCACGTGGTGCGTCACTGACGCACCGAGCAGCACGTCGTCGGCGCCCGCAGTTACAGCGACGGCATCGACGTTGGATTGGATAAGATCATCGGTATCCAGGTAAAAACCACCGTGCTTATTCATGATTGGGTAGCGGGCTACATCCGAAGCTGCAGCCAGATTTTGTCCTTGCCCGCGTCGGAAGTAGCTGTACATTTCGCCGTTCATGAGCTGCTTGAATGCGGCATCTTCATTCAGGTTGAGCACCGTCACGCCAGGCACTTTATCCTTGAGTGTGCTTTTTATCTGTTCAAACACAGCCGGGCTGTCGGCGTCCACGTGCAGGACTGATTTATACGCGGGGGCGCGGGTGGCGTTTTTGGCGATGTTATCGATCAGGTTGTCTGGCAGCTCCTGGCCTGCCCAAAAATAGTTCAGGGTCTTGGGCACGGGCGCCAACTGTGTTGGAATTCTGGGAATCGAGGAAACCTCAACAAAGTGATAGTGGTGGGCGCTGACTTTTTTAGCCTTTTTGTATTCCTCAAGTGTTCCCCCTTGCCATTTGCCGTTGCCACTTCGCCAGAAATACTGCGGAGCGTGTTCGTCGGTACTTCTCCATGCGCCGGCCACGCTGTCGAAGGCAACGTCCTGATCGGCGCCTTTGTAGTTGATCCTGAATGGACTGCCTGAGGTTTCCACACGCTTGATATCATCCATCGGCACGACGTAGGTGCTATTCCCTAACCTGAAAGGCGTCGGTGGAGCCCCCGCACCGCCCAACAGACGTTCGGCACGGGAGGAGGGTGCCCACCCGGACGAACCCAGGTCGGTGACAGGTATATCGGGGCTCGTGCCTTTCGGATGGCAGATGACGCGCTGGCCGTCCTTTACCTGCGACTCAAACAGCCTGCCATCAACCTTCACATATTCCTTTCGACTGCGGCCCACAAACACGTTGTTCTGCAAGCCTTTGGGCGATAGTTCATCGGTCGCGATGTAGCGGCTTTCATAGCCGTGTAGATCGTCCAGTGAGCGAACTTCTCCACTGGCCGCAATGCGGTTGGGGTTAAAGTCTTTCAGGGGCGGGCCAATGGCACGTTTCTTTACCGTATCGTATTCATGCCAATTGCCCTGAAACATAACCGCCTGGCGCTCGACTGTTTCTTGCCCCACCTTGACCGTGCCGGTTGCCGCCAGGCCGTGCTGTTCGCTTGCAGTCTGGATTGCGTCGTCACTGGCGATTGCGCGCAAACTGTTCGCGTCGCCCGGCTTGGGTAGATCCGGAACGAAGTTCTCCAGTGGTTTGCCGTAGGCGTGTTTGGTGTGCGGATCCAAGGCGTACCACTGATGGGTTGCCTCATCGAACTTAGCCAGGGCCTTGCTGCTGCGCGTGCTGTTGAGCGCCCTGAATGTTCCTTCCGCGATATCGGCCTTTTTTGCCAATTCCAACAGGTTGAGACTGCGGTACGAACCGCGCAGGTAATTGACCCCTTTATGGGCCTTGCCGGCGACAAACTTTACGCCCCTGGCGGCCCCCAGCGCGAGGTCATCAATACCGCCCAACGGGTTCAGCGCACCAATGGTCGCGCGCCCTAGAATCTTTAGCACCTGGGCCGCTTTTGATAACGCGGAAGCACCCGCCAAGGCGCCTTTTGCGGCCTTGGCAGCGGTACCCACACCGACCAGAAAACCAAAAATATCGAACGCCAGGTCGACCGCACCGCCAGCCGTCTTGCCCTCGCTGAAATTCTTGATCGCGGACCTGAACGGGATCAGGCCCAGAATAGCCTCGCCGATGGCTTCGTATGTCGCGTGTTCCGTCTGATAGGTCGTGGTGCCCCTGGCATAGGCGCCCACCGCAGGCAGTTCCATGTCCATGATCATTGCGTCGACCAGGTACTGGGTTCTGGCACTCGCAACGCTCTTCGGCACACCATTGCCAGCCTGGCTTTCATCGGTGATTCCAGCGGGGTACTGACCTTCGGGTTTTATCCTGTCGTATCGTTTACCTCGTGCAGGATACCAACCCTCGGTCGGCCGGTTTTCTTTATAGACCTTGCCCGGTCGCCGGGTGACAGTGCCCTGCAGTCGGTCGATTGCATACGTCATGACGCTGACTCGGCCGTTGACGGTGCGCCGGGTCTCGACCAGCAGCACGCCGGCTTCAGTACGCAGGGGTTGATCGGGGCTGTCGTAGTCAATTTCTCTGCGCACGGCGATTTCGCCAAACTCCAGATTCTGGCGGTCTTCCAGCGGCAGTTTGGAAATCAATAGTTTGAGTTGCGCGCCGGTGATCTTTTTGACCGCGTCAGCGTAATTGCGAAAGTCCTCATTGAACTGCTTGATTGGATCCGGCAAGGGTTTGAGCCTTGGCAGCACGTCGTTGATATCTATCTGGTCGGATGATGAAACCCAGACCCCAGGCTTTCCGGTATCGGAATCGGGCGGCGGCGACCTGAGCGCTCTGCCATCGATGTACAGGTCCAACAGTGAATAGGGGCCGGGGTACCAGTGGGTGTAGGGTTGCGAAGTGATGCACTTGTTCTCGAACAGCGCGGGGTCAATGGTCGGGAAGGCTTTTTTCAAATGCCCGAGGGCAATCTTTTTCGTCATCGGCGTCTCGGGGTCCGGCAGTGCGGCCGCTTCGCTCATTTCGCTGACATGCTGGTCGAACGCTTTGCGCACCTCGGACAGGGCGGTATCCGTTGTCGGATAGCCCAGACCATTGGGAACGGCCCAGGCTTTGATCGCCTCGTTCTGGGCGGCATATTCAATCTGGCGTTCCTCGTGCGAGATCGGTGCCGCGTTGGCCGCCAGCATGATTTGCGCGTAGTCCCGGAGGGCTGTCGAGCCTGGCGCTTTGGCTTCCTCGCGAGCAACCGCCGTGGTGAAGCTGACCCAGCTGTGGGAACCGATCGTCACTTGTTTCGGGATGCCCTTGACCAGAAACTGCGGCGCGCGACTGGCGAGCATCAGGTAGGCCTGTACTGATGCTGCCGGCACGGAGGAGGCGAGGCCGTTGGCGAAGAGATGCTCCTCCAGCGCCTTGACCACCGCAGATGCCGATTGGTGGCTGTTATTGGCTGAGACCAGTGGGTAGCCGTCAATACTTGCTTCACCGCGGCTGTCGCTGTATTTCCCCACGCCCAAGGCCGCCAGCAACCAGTCGGTGGCGCTGCCTTTTACCGAGCGCGCCTCGAATGTGGCTTGAATCGCCTCGCCCAGGGCCTTGCCTCTGGGGGAGCTGACCAAACTGTCGATGAGTGGCCGCGGGTTGAGCTGTTCTTCAGCGCTGATCGGTCTGCCGTTGAGCAGATAGTCGAGGACATGCTTGAAGGGTTTCAGCGTGAGGTCGCCGAATGTTCCTTCGCGTATAGCCATCCTCAGTTGTGCCTGGTGGTCATGCGCAAGCGGTTCGGGCCACGTCAGCGCGCCGCCCAGATTGCCATGGGCGGCGGCTTTGAGGTCTGTGCTGAGGAGGGCGCTGGCCAGATTCTGCAGTTGCTCTGGGGTGGTGGGGACGTCCCAGCCATGGTCCTGCAGAAATTGCTGCAGGCTGACTTCATTGGCGGCGGTAATGCCCCCTGACCGGTAGGTACTGACGGCCGCAAGCGGGATCGTTTGTTGCAGCTCGGCCTGGAGTTGCTCGACCGCTGCGCTGCCATTTTCCAGCGCCATCGCCAGGCGTTGCAGCACAGCGCCTGCCCGGTAGCGGTTGTGGATGTCGCCCAGAATCGCTTGCTGATTCTGGAGGGCGTCCTCGCTGGTCGACTTGATCTGATCCGCGCAGCGGCTTGGATCGAGGCGATCAAAGTTAGGGTTGCGGCTGATTTCGTTGCCGCGTTTGAGCATGCCAGCCAGGGTCAGCGTCTGCGATTCCTGATAAAAACGCCCGACTAGCCACCAGGGCACCGGTACGTCCGGGCTATTGACCGGAGGCGCAATGTGCGAATTGAGGCCGATGAGCTGGGCTGCTTGAAGGATAGGCCCGCTGATAGCGGCCCACTGGCTGTCGTCCTGGCCCAGGGTGTGTAATGTGCGTTGCGGGTCACGGGAACGTTCCAGGCAGAAGGTTATTTGAGCTGACGCCGGGTCGATTTTTATTGTGCTGGTGTCGATACCCTCGGCTCGAATCCACTGCTGAACGTCAGGTGACTGGAAGGTGTCATGTAAGTGCCGCCACCATTGGCCAAAGGTGGAATGGGCAGGAATGTAATCGAAGTCATCAACCTTGATACGACGGCCGGCCAGGTTCAGGGCCATCGCGTATTGCGCTGCCAACGCCCGGTCTCCGCCGGCACGCGTGGTGGCCTCTTCTTCCAGCGGGGCAGCGGTGTCGCGTTTTTGTCTTGAAAGCGGCGGCAGTAGAGGCAGGGCTGGAGCAGGGTTAGGGGCGGCGATGAGTTGATTGGATATACGGTGCATGGGGCAGTCCTATGGCGTATGGAAACACAGCCTCGGCCTTAGCGGCTAACGAAGCATTGCCCTTGCGTAACGCCCAACGCAGATTGATTCCCTTGGCCCGCCGATTATGTGGTTACCCTATATTTCGCTCCTTCCAGGCCAGCCTGCGGGCGCAGGCTCGATGTATTGCTCCATCAGCGACGAGCCGATGGTTTTCAGGCGGATCATGTCCATCAATTGGCGCAACCCCGGCTGTGACTGGCGGCGGCTGGAGTAGTACATGCACAGCGGTTGACCCAGGCAGGCCCAGTCCGGCATGACCTCTACCAGACGGCCGTCCGCCATTTCCTGTTGCACACGGTTGGATAGGCAATAAGCAACCCCCACGCCTTGCAGCGCGGCGTTGACGATGGTCTCGGTGTCGGCAGCGCTGAAATGCCCGGGCACGTCGATACGTTGCTGCCTCGGGCCGTTGCCCAGTTCCCATTTGTAGGGGGTTTTATCGCCCAGGTACATGCGGATGCACGAATGCTGCAGCAGGTCTTGGGGGGCCTGCGGTATACCGCAGCGTGCAAGGTAAGCGGGCGAGGCGACCATGATCCAGCGCAACGTCCCGGTCAGCGGCACCGCCACCATGTCCTGCGGCACGGTGGCGCCATAACGGATGCCCGCGTCGTAGCCTTCGGCAACGATATCGATCATGGCGTCCTCGACGATCACGTCCAGGCGCAGTTGCGGATAGGCGTTGGTGAATTCACCCAGGATCGGCGCCAGCAGCAGCGCCGCCGCATCGCGTGGCACGTTGAGGCGCAGGCGGCCGATGGGCGATTCGCGGTGCAGGTCGAGTGTGTCGAGGCCATCCTGGATCATCGCAAAACCCTGGCGCAGCTTTTCGGCTAGCAGGGTGCCGGCGTCGGTGGGCTCCACGGCGCGGCTGGTGCGGTACAGCAGTTTGACCCCGAGGCGCGTTTCCAGGTTGCGCATGGTATGGCTTAACGCCGACGTGGTGACCCCCAGTTCGTGGGCCGCATGGCGAAAACTGCGGCGCCGGATGATCGTCATGAACACATTGAGATCGGCCAATTCGGAACGATTGAAAGCCGCCATTACAAGCCTCCTTTATAGCGGTTCGGTTGCACGCGGCGTTGAGCCCTATTCAACCTTGGATGATCTAGAGTAATGGCTTTTATACGTCGCGTTACCGGCAGGGGTCATTTTTAATGCGCATCGAGACCCTCCGGATTGCCGGCATCGACAAACCCGTCGCGCGGATTGCCCTCGGTACCTGGTCCATGGGCGGGCATTTGTGGGGCGGCGCGGATAACGAGCAGTCGATCAGAACGATTCGCCATGCGTTGAACTGCGGCATCAACTTGATCGACAGCGCGCCAGTCTACGGCCTTGGCCTTTGCGAAACGCTGATCGGCAAGGCACTGCGCGGCCAGCGCCACAGTGCGGTGATCGCCACCAAAGCGGGCGTGCAATGGGATGATGGCTCGCCTTGGCGCCAGGCGACGGCGCAGCGCATTCGCAAAGCGGTGGAAGACTCATTGGTGCGGCTGGAAACGGACTACATCGACCTGTACCAGGTTGATTGGCCCGATGCGTTGCTGGCCCGCCAGGAAACTGCCGATACGTTGGAGAGCCTGCGCCGCGAGGGCAAGATCCTTGCCGTCGGCGCCAGCCACTGCTCTTGCGCACACATCAACGATTTCAGCCGGCATACCCCGTTGGCCACCGTACAGCCGCCGTACAACCTGTTTGAGCGCGCCATCGACTGCGACCTTCTGCCGTATGCCAAGCAACATTCGCTGGTGGTGTTGGCCTATGGCCCGTTATGCCGTGGCTTGCTGACCGGCAGCCTGCATGCGGCCAGCTGTTTTGCCGACGATGACAAACGCACGCTCGACGCGAAATTCACCGCGCCGCGTTTTGAGCAATACCTGGCGGCCGTGGCGGCGCTGGATAGCTATGCCCGTGAATGTCATGGCAAGTCGGTGCTCGCGTTGGCCTTGCGCTGGGTACTGGACCAAGGCCCGACCATCGCGCTGTGGGGCGCCCGTACTCCCGAGCAACTGAACGGGGTTGACGAGGCGTTTGGCTGGCGCTTGAGTGCCGAAGACCTGACACATATCGACCGTATCATCGCCAGCGAGCTGAACAATCCGCGCTAGCCGGATTCGATGACACCCTTAAAACGTTAGGGTTATGACAGGGCTGTCGGTAACAAAACACCCTCCCTGTGCGTAGAGGTTTTTGCATGAAGCGCGGTACCGTATTCAAGCTCGTCGGTGGTGGGTTGGTTGGGTTGGCGTTGCTCGGTGCCTGGCAATGGCGGGGCAATCCCGACGCCTTGTGGCAAATCGTCAGCCGGCAATGCGTGCCCAACCTGCAACAGCAGCACACCCCCAGCCCTTGCCTGGCGGTCGATCTGGACCGTGGCTACACCCTGTTAAAAGACCGCAACGGCCCACTGCAGGATCTGCTGATTCCGGTGGATAAAATCACCGGCATCGAAGACGCCGCGTTGGGCCGTGACTTGCTGCCGCATTACTTTACTCAAGCCTGGCGGCACCGCAGTGTGTTGTCGGATGGCCTGAAAAAGCCGATTCCCGACGCGTTCATTTCGGTCGCGATCAACTCCCGTTACGGCCGTACGCAGAACCAGTTGCATCTGCATATCGCCTGCCTGCGCGCGGATATCTTTGCCGTGCTCACCCAGCAAAGCAGCACCCTCAACGAACAATGGCGGGTACTGCCGGCTCGATTGATCGGGCACACATACAGTGCCCGCACGCTGACGGCGGCGGACGCCGATGCGCTCGACCCCTTGGTCGTGTTGCGTGCATATGTCGATGCCCAGGGCGCGAGCATGAGCCAATACAGCTTGCTGATGGCACCCCGCGCAGACGGCAGTTTTGTGTTGTTGACCACACACCTGGCGCTGAGTGAACTGAACCTGGGGTCGGCCGAGGAATTACAGGACCGTCACTGTGACCTGATGACCGCGCGCTGAGCCCACTGTCGCGACGAGGTGGTTAAAACACTGACTGCGACCTGTTCGCTCGATAAACGACACCCCGCAAACGTATCCATTGAACGACTGTTCAGTTTGCACTATGTTGACCGCATCCACCCCTTTGTGCGCAAACGGGTTCGCGCTTTTTCTTCTTGAACGAGAGGCTCTGGCATGCGGTTTTCCCCCTTTGTTGAGCGAATTGCAGGGCAGGGCGTCGCCGCCTGGGACATCCACCACGCCGCGTTCCACGCCGCCAGCCAGGGTGAGGACATCATCATCCTCAGCGTCGGCGATCCGGATTTTGCCACGCCTTCCTTTATTACCGACGCGGCCGTCAGTGCACTGCGCGACGGTGATACCCACTACACCGAAATCCCTGGCCGCCCCCCATTGCGCGACGCCGTCGCAGCACGCTACAGCAACACCCTGTCGCGGCCGGTGGCTGCCGAAAACGTCATCATCGTGCCCGGTGCACAGAACGCGCTGTTCATCAGCTCGTTGTGCCTGCTGCAAGCCGGTGATGAAGTGCTGGTGCTCGACCCGATGTACGTCACCTACGAAGCCACGCTCAAGGCCAGCGGTGCAACGCTGGTGCGCGTGCCGTGTTCGCCGGAGTCGGGCTTTCGCCTGGATGCGCAGGCGCTCGGCGCGGCGATTACGCCACGTACCCGGGCGATTTTCTTCTCCAACCCGAACAACCCCACCGGCGTGGTCCTTAACCCGCAGGAATTGCAAGCCATCGCCGACCTGGCCAACGCCCATGACCTCTGGGTCGTGGTGGATGAGGTGTATGAAAGCCTGGTGTTCGACGGTGAATACCACAGCCTCGCCGCACTGCCGGGCATGGCCGAACGCTGCATCGTGATTGGCAGCTTGTCCAAATCCCATGCCATGACCGGCTGGCGCATCGGTTGGATCATCGCGGCGCCGCAGATGGTTGCGCATGCAGAAACCCTGGTGTTGAGCATGCTCTATGGCTTGCCCGGGTTTGTGATGGAGGCTGCCACGGCGGCGGTGCTGGCCCATGATCAGGTGACGCAGGGCATGCGCGAGATCTACCGGCGGCGCCGTGACCTGGTGGTGACCGGCCTCGGCGCGTGCCCGGGGATCAAGGTGCAGGCGCCGCAAGCAGGCATGTTCGTGTTGATGGATGTGCGCGGCACCGGTCTGGGCTCATTGGATTTTGCCTGGCGGTTATTCCGAGAGGCGGGCGTGTCGGTGCTCGATGCCGCCGCGTTTGGTGAGCCGGCGCAAGGCTTTGTGCGGTTGTCGTTTACCCTCGGCGAGGCACGCCTGGCCGAGGCTTGCCAGCGTATTGCCGGGTTTGTTGCCAGGCTTGCCGGTGAGCCGCGAGTCGCGGCTGCGCCAGCGCGTGAAGTGCTGCCGCCGGTCGAAGCCAGGAAGATGATTGAAGTCATCGACCTGCATAAGCGTTTCGGCAATATCGACGTGCTCAAGGGCATTTCCCTCACGGCTCGCGAAGGCGAGGTGATCTCGCTGATCGGCGCCAGCGGTTCGGGCAAGAGCACCTTGTTGCGCTGCATCAACATGCTCGAAGTGCCGGATCAAGGCAGCATTCATGTCGACGGCGAAAGCATCAAGCTCAATTACGGCATGCCCGGTGCGCCGCTGGTGGCGGATGCCAAGCAACTGGTGCGCATCCGCTCGACCCTCGGCATGGTGTTCCAGAACTTCAACCTGTGGCCCCACCGCACCGTGCTTGAAAACCTCATCGAAGCCCCGACCCAGGTGCTGCGTGAAAGCCGCGCCGAAGCGATCGAACGCGCCGAAGCCTTGCTGGATCGCGTCGGCCTCGCCGCCAAGCGCAACGAATACCCGGCGTTTCTCTCCGGCGGCCAGCAGCAACGGGTGGCGATTGCCCGCGCGTTGGCCATGCGTCCCAAAGTCATGCTGTTCGACGAACCCACGTCGGCCCTCGACCCGGAACTGGTCGGCGAAGTGCTGCGCGTTATCCGCTCTCTGGCCGAAGAAGGCCGCACCATGATCCTGGTCACCCATGAAATGGCCTTCGCCCGGGATGTGTCCTCCAAAGTCGCTTTTCTGCACCAAGGCATGATCGAAGAAACCGGCACGCCGGACTCGGTGTTTATCGACCCACGCAGTGAGCGTTGCCGGCAGTTCGTCAACGCGCATCAAGCGCGCTAACTCCACACAAAGACGGGGCAAATCATGAACTCAAGACCCATGGCAAGCTGGTTGGGCGGTGCAGTGTTGATGTTGGCCGCAGGTTTTACGCTGGCGGCGGAGAAACCCATCGTGTTTGCGGTGGCGGCGGAACCCTATCCACCGTTCACCGTAAAAGGCGGGAATGGCGAGTGGTCGGGCTTTGAAGTGGACCTGATCCACAAGCTCTGCGAAGGCATGAAAGCCGAATGCCAGATCAAGGAAGTGGCGTGGGATGGCATCATCCCGTCGCTGCTGGCCAAGAAGATCGACGTGATCTTCTCATCGATGTCGGTGACCGATGAGCGTGAAAAACAGATCGCCTTCAGTCGCGCCTACTACGACTCGCTGCTGGGTGTGGCGGGGCCCAAGGGCGCGACGGTGGACATTACCCCTCAAGGCCTCAAGGGCAAGTTGATCGGTGTGCAAATCTCCACCGTCAGCGCCAATTACCTGAAGAAGTATTACGAAAACATCGCCGACATTAAGTACTACGACACCCAGGAATCGGCCAACGCCGACCTTATCGCAGGCCGTATCGACTACATGATGGCTGACGACACCGCGATCGCGATGATGGTCAAGACCCCCGAGGCCAGTGGCCTGGCGCACATCGCCAGCGTGCCCTACGACCCGATCATCGGGCGTGGCGTCGGTGCCGGTTTACGCAAGGAAGACACCGCGCTCAAGGCCCGCCTCGACACGGCCATCGGCGAGCTGCTGGTGAGCAAGGCTTTTGATGACCTGTCCCAGCATTACTTCGGCGTGTCGGTCAGCCCGTGCAAGCGTGCCGACACCCCGGCGTATGTGAGCAAAGTCTGCGACAGCCCTTATCAGCAAATCGCCCAGAAGACCGAATAAGATGTTCGACCTTCTCCGCTTCGGCGAACAGGGATGGGGTGACGCGCTGTTAAAAGGGTTATGGATGACCCTGCAAATCTCCGCCGGCGCGTTCGCCGTGGGGTTGCTGATCGGCCTGGTCGTGGCCTGCGCCAAGCTCAGCGCGCCACGCCCGATCGCCTTGTTGATGCGCGGCTACACCACGGTGTTTCGCGCGGTGCCGGAGTTACTGCTGATCCTGCTGCTGTACTACGCAGGTTCCATGGGCCTGAACGCGTTGATGCTGTGGCTGGGGTTCGAGCAGGTGAACATCAGCGGCCCGCTGGTGGCGATCCTGGTGTTGGGGCTGGTGCAGGGCGCCTACGCGTCGGAGATTTTCCGTGCGGCAATCCTGGCGATTCCCCATGGCCAGATTGAAGCGGCGCGGGCCTTTGGCTTGAGCGGCATGGGCCTGTTCCGCCGGGTGACCCTGCCGATCATGGCGCCGTACGCCCTGGCCGGCATGTCCAACCTGTGGATCAACCTGATCAAGGACAGCGCCTTGATCAGTGTGGTCGGCACCAACGAATTGCTCTACACCGCCAAGCAGGCGGCGGGTTCGACCCGTCAATACTTACTGTTCTACCTAACGGCCGCCGCCTTGTATTACCTGGTGACGCTGGCTTCCAACTACCTGTCCGGGCGCCTGGAGCGACGTATTCGTCGCTGGATGCCGGTTGTCGAGTGAGTGGGCTATGCCTGAATGGATAAGTGACTACGCGGGGCTGATTGCCAAGGGGCTGCAGATTACCTTGTCCTTGCTGGCGATCTCGGCGGTGCTCGGCTTCGTCCTGGCGGTGCTGGTGGCGTTGGCGCGTTTGTCACGGCGCAAGTGGCTGGCCCGGGGGGCGCTGGCCTACACCAGTGTGCTGCGGGGCACGCCGCTGTTGATCCAGATCTATATCTTCTACTACGGGCTGGGCAGTTTGTTCGCCCAGTTTCCGCTGATACGCACCAGCTTCCTGTGGCCATTCCTGCGCGACGGGTATTGGTACATCGTCTTTGCCCTGGTGCTGTCGGTGGGCGCTTATGTTGGTGAAGTGATTCGCGGCGGCCTTTTGGCGGTGCCCAAGGGCGAGATGGAGGCCGCCTCGGCATTCGGTATGACGCCACGCCAGGCGTTATTGCGCGTGCGCTTGCCCCGGGCGATGCGCCTGCTGCTGCCGACCCTGGCGGGGGAGACAGTGATGTTGCTTAAGTCCACCGCACTCGCGTCGACGATTGCCGTGGTCGACCTGCTGGGCGCGGCCAACGTGGTGCGGGCGCAGACGTTGCAGATCTATCAACCGCTGTTGCTGGTGGCCGCTGTCTACCTGTGCCTGACGTTCCTGATCGAAGGCGTTTACGCCATCGCCGAACGACGCGGCACGCCACTGCGCAGGTCGCTCGGATGAAACAGGATCGCGCGTTGCAAGGGATTGCCCTGTGTTCACTGGCCTATGCGTTTCTGGCGCTGCAGGACGCGGCGATCAAATGGCTGGTGGCTGATTACTCGGTGTTCACCCTTCTGTTCTGGCGCAGCCTGGTGGTGGTGGGCGCGTGCGTGATCGCTGGGCGCATGGGCTTATTGCGCCGTGCATGCACATCGGTGAGCCGCCGGCTGCTGATCATTCGCGGGTTGCTGTCGTTGCTGGCGTGGTTGCTTTATTACACCGCCGCCAAGGACTTGACCCTGGCGGAAATGACCACCTTGTATTTCTCCGCGCCGATCATGGTCACGTTGCTCGCTGCGCTGATCCTCAAGGAACGCGCCAGCCGTGGCCAATGGGTCGCGTTGCTCATCGGCTTTGTCGGCGTGGTGATCGCCTGTCGCCCGAGCACTATGCTCGACCCCGTGCCGATCGTCCTGACCCTCACCGCTGCGCTGTGCTGGGCATTGACCTATATCCAGTTGCGCCAGGTCGACCCGACCACCTCGGTGCTCGAGCAGATGCTCATCACCAATGTGGTGTTCGTGGTGTGCATGGCCCTGACCTTGCCCTGGACGCACACCCCAGCGCCGACCCCGGCCTGGTTGGGCATGTTGGCGGCGGGGCTGGTCGGCGGTATCGGTCAGTTTCTGTTGTTCGCGAGTTTCCGGCGGGCCACGGCGACCTTGCTCGCACCGTTTGAGTACACCGGGTTGATCTGGGCTTTTCTGTTATCCAGCCTGATCTGGGGCACGTCGATGGACCTGTCGCTGATCATCGGCGCAGTGCTGATTGCAGTCAGCGGGACGTTGGCCATGCTCAGCGCCCGCCACCCCGAATCACTCGATGTGGTCGGCGCCGAATGCACCGTAACGCAAGCCCTGTACCCAGCATCGGCAGATGTGCAAGCCGTTGGCGGGGCTGAAAGTGCCGGGGTTGAGGCACCCCTCAAGCCAGAGTCCGTCGAGCATCGCCGATAGGCCAATCGCCGCCAGATGGCTGTCGTGGATCACCAGGTTTTCGCTGCGGGCAAGGTCGTCCAGCAGCTGCTGGATCAATGCCAGGTAGGCACGGTAGCTGTTTTCGTGGGACTGGTTCACGTGGGGCGAGTGGCGGATCAGGCTCCAGAACACCACCCACACGCCCAGCAGATCGGGGTCCATCACCCGCGGCGAAAAGGACGCGCTGAGGAAGGTATCCAGGCGCGCGGCGGCGCCTTCGGCCTGTTCGACTTGCGCCCAGAGCGCGCTGGTCAATTCGTTGGCGAGCTTTTGGTAGGTTTCGGCGATCAGTGCGTCGATGCTGCCGAAATGGTGGTTGAGCAAGCCCACGGAAACGCCGGCCTCAGCCGCAATCCGGCGTACGGAAATGCCCGCATGGCCGTCGCGGGCGAGGCTGGTCAGGGTGGCGGCAATCAGCAAGTCCCGGCGTTCATCCGGGTCGGCGCGGCGCAGTTTGGGAGGGTCGATGGTCACGGGGATGCCTTTGATGAAGACCAGTGATGAAAAACCAGAATGCTCAGGTTAGTTGAACGCGTGTTCAATCTCTAGCGATTAAATGATGGGAGGAGGGCAAGGCATGGCAAACGACCTTTCGTGGCAGGTGGCGGGCGATGCGGGCCACGCGCTGCACATCGGCGCCTGGCGCTTTGACGGCGACGGCAGTGGGCCGCGTGTGCACCTGCAAGCGGGCGTGCACGCCGATGAAATCGCCGGGATGCTGGTGCTCCACCAACTGCTGCCGCGTTTGCAAGCTTGCAGGGATCAGGGCCGCCTCAAAGGCACGGTGACCGTGGTGCCGCAAGCCAACCCGTTTGGGATCGGCCAATTCCGTCAGGGCCGACTGCTGGGGCGCTTTCACGAGGCTACCGGGCAGAACTTCAATCGCGCTTTCGATCACGCCCTGGCGATGGAACACCCGGCGAGCAACCTCGCGCAATGGCAAAAAAGTCTGCTGCAACTGGCCGCCGATGCCGACCTGGTGCTGGACCTGCACACCGACGATGAGGCATTGCCGTACCTCTACATCCATCGCAGCTTCTGGCCCGAACAAGGCCTGGCGCTGGCCGCGGCACTGCAGGCGCAGGTGGTGATCGTCTGGGATGAAGGCGGCGACGGCTCCTTTGAGGAAACCATCATCAATCACGCCGCGCCGCGCCTGGCCGCCACGGTCGAATTGCGTGGCCAGGCCGACGTCAGCGATGCCCTGGCGCAACAGGACGCCGACGGCCTGTGGGCGTGGCTGTGCATCAACGGGGTGATCGACGAAGTGGCGGTCATCAGCGAATGGCAAGGCGAAGCAGTGGACATGGGCTGCATGGAAACCATCCTGGCGCCCCGCGCCGGTGTGCTGGTGTTTGAGAAAGGCCTGGGTGATCAGGTCGAGGCGGGCGAGCGTTTCGCCAGGCTCATCGGGCGGCCCGGGGATGCGGCGTCAGAAGTGATTTTGCACGCCCCACAAACCGGGCGCATGCTCACGGCCCACCGCGAACGCCTGGTGGCACAGGGCGCGGTGGTGGCGAAGTTTACCGGCACGCGGTTATCCGACAGTTACAGCGGCGGGGTGCTCGACCCGTAGCAACCGCTGCTGATTGAACCTCGCAGTTACAACGGCGGCGTGCGCTCCAGCAAAAGGCGCTCCAGGGTGTCTGCGGGCAATGGCCGGCTGAACAGATACCCTTGGATCTGATCGCAGCCGGCCTGCTTCAAAAACGCCAGCTGTTCCTGGGTTTCCACGCCTTCGGCGACCACTTGTAAGCCCAGGCTATGGGCCAGTTCAATGATGGTGCGGGTGATCGCTGCGTCTTGCGGGTTGGTGGTGACTTCGCGGATGAACGCGATATCGATCTTCAATGTATCAATGGGGAACCGTCGCAGGTACGCCAGGCTTGAATAGCCGGTGCCGAAGTCATCGATGGAGATTTTTACGCCCAGTGTGCGCAATCGTTGCAAGCTGGCGATGGTGTGCTGGGTGTTTTCCATCAATGAGCCTTCGGTCAGTTCAACCTCCAGCCAATGCGGCGCCACCCCGGTTTCCCTCAGGATGCGTTCGATATCGGCAATCAGGTCGCCCTCGATCAATTGATGCCCGGAGACATTCACCGAAACCTCTACGGCACCAATCAGGCCGCGTTGCCACACGGCGATTTGCTGGCAAACGGTGTCGATCACCCAGCGCCCGACCTGCACAATTAAGCCCAGGCTCTCGAGTACCGGTACAAACACCGCCGGCGACACCGTGCCATAGTTGGGACGCTCCCAGCGCAACAAGGCCTCAAGGGCACATATGTTCCCGCCAGCCAGTTCGATCTTGGGTTGGTAGTGCAGGGTGAACTCATGGTTTCGCACCGCCTGGCGCAGGGCATTTTCAAAATCCTGGCGCGCCAGGTCGTGCACGCTCATGCCTGCGGGCTCGCCCGTTTGCCGTTGCAGTTGCTGCTCCAGCATCAGGTTATGGACCTTCAATTGATCACCGCGCTCCTTGAGCCGCAACAGGTTGCGCACCCGCAGCCACAGCTCGACGCGTTCTACCGGTTTGCTGATGAACTCCTCGGCGCCGGTTTCCAGCCCGCTGACGCGCGCGCTCGGTTCACTGAGGGCCGACAACATGATGATCGGAATACTTGCCGTGGTTTCGTTGCCCTTCAAGTGGCTGGCCACCTCGTAGCCGTCCATGCCCGGCATCATGATGTCCAGCAGGATCAGGTCGGGCGGCCGCTGGGCCACGATCTGCAACGCTTCTTCACCGCTGCTCGCACTCAGGGTCTGGTAGCCCTCGTGCTGCAGCAGGGTTTCCAATAACTTGCGAATCTGCGGTTCGTCGTCAACGATCAACAGCGTTGCGGGTTGGCTGGCCATGGAGAGGACTCACAGGTGGGGGCTGATGTGCTGTTGCAGCAAGGTGTCGATGACCTGGTAAAGCTCTTTGTAGCGCAGCGGCTTGATGATGTAGGCGTCGCAACCGGCTAGCCGGGTCTTTTCGCGGTCTTCCTTCATGGCCATGGCGGTCAGGGCGATCACCGGGATGTGTGCGGTGTTGGGGTCCTGCTTGAGCAACGAGGTGGCGGCCAGGCCGTCCATGCCCGGCAACTGGATATCCATCAGAATCAGGGCCGGTTGTTGTTCCCGCGCCAGGGTCAGGCCGGTTTCTGCATCCGCCGCCCACAACACGCTGTGCCCGGCATTGACCAGCAACAACCGCGCCAGGCGCATGTTCGCTTCGTTGTCTTCGACGATCAGGATTTCAGCCATGCCGCCTCCGGCGCGCGGTGCAGCGGCAGCCACACCACAAAGCGCGCGCCCGAGCCTGCGCGGCTGGCCACGGCGACACTGCCGCCGAGCAGATCGGTGAGTTGCTTGACCATCGCCAGTCCCAAACCCGTGCCTTCAAATTTACGCGCCAGGCTGCTGTCGATCTGGCTGAAGGCCTTGAACAGCTTGCTCATGTCGTCTTCGGCGATCCCGATGCCGGTGTCGCTGACACTCAGCTCCAGGAACTGCGTGCGCGTGCCGGGTTGCAGGTCGAAGCCGTGGGTAGGCCAGTCGCCGGGGATGTGGCCGACATCCGCGAGGCTGACCTCGCGGACCGCCAGGGTCACGGAGCCGCCGTGTGCGCTGAACTTCACCGCATTGGCCAGCAGGTTGTAGATAATCTGCTTGGTCTTGCGCAGGTCCAGTTCCAGGGTGCCAAAATCGTCCGCGCATTCCAGCTTCAATTGGATACGTTGCAAGGCGGCTTTTTCGCGCACGATCAACAAGCTGTTGGCGAGCAACCCCGCCAGTTCCACAGGCTCCAGCTCCAGGTCCATCATCCCGGCCTCGACCTTGGACAGGTCGAGAATGTCGTTGATCAACGACAGTAAGTGCTGGCCGCTGGTGAAGATGTCGCCGATGTACTCGCGCTGCACCTCGCTCATGTCGCCGACCAAACCATCCTTCAACGCCTCTGAAAAGCCAATCACCGCGTTCAATGGCGTGCGCAACTCGTGGGACATGGTGGCGAGAAACTCGGACTTCATGTGGCTGGCGTGTTCCAGTTCCAGGTTCTTTTCTTCCAACGCGCGTTCAAAGCCTTTGCGCTCGGCTTCTTCCTGTTTGCGCGCGGTGTTGTCAGTGCCGATCAACAGGTAGCCGATGATCGTGTCGTGGCGATTGCGCAGGGCCGTTACCGAGACCATGGCCGACAGGCGACTGCCGTCCTTGCGGATGTAGGTGAGTTCGTAGATGTCTTCGATGCCGCGTGAGGCCTTGAACACCAGCGCTTCAAAGCCCGGCGTGATCGGCGTGTCCAGCTCCAGGCTCAAGGCGGCGGCGCGGGTAATCAGCTCGGCGGGGTCGGAGATGTCGGCGGGGGTGATGCGGTTGAGCACATCGTCGGCGGCATAGCCGAGCATGCGCTCGGCGCCAACATTGAAGATCTGGATCACGCCTTTTTCGTCAGTGGCGATGCTGGAAAAATACGCACTGTTGAAGATTGCGTCTTGCAGGGCGCCGGTCTTGAGCAGGGTCTTTTGGCGTTTGAACTCGACGATTTTTTCGGCCCGCGATTGTAATTCGGGGGCTGCGCCAGGGTTGGTATTGTCCAATGCAGTGTTTTCCGTGCATATCAGACCCGACCGTATTCAGAACACGGCCGCAGAGCATGCTCACAGAAAATCGCATGAACGCGATGAGGAGGAGATGAGGTCCTTGGACAATAGCAGATGCTGCGATCAGCACGGTACTCATACACTCAAACGAGTGTATGAGCCGTACACGCTGGCATGCCGCTCAGAGCGCCACGCTGCTGATGATTTGAGTACGGTCATCCGGGTCTGTGACGCTGTTGAAGCCCAACGCATGCGTCAGTTCACGCAGTGGCAGGTTGGTCGCCGCATCTATCGTATACATCCGTTTGAATCCATTGGCTCGCGCGGCCTTTATCAGGTGCTGCATCAAAATGCGCCCCAACCCCAGGCGTTGCCATGTGTCGGCCACAGTAACCGCACATTCGCACTCATCCTCCTTGGCGGTGGCGTAACGCGCCACGCCGATTTCGATCAGCGTGCCGTTGGCGTGCACCAGGGCGATAAAGGCCATGCGTTGCTGGTTATCGACACTCATCAATTGATCGAGCAGGGCTTTACCGGGCTCGTTGATTTCGCCAAGGAAACGCGCGTGCCGCGACTCGCGGGACAAACCCTTGATGAAGGCGTATTCCCGCTCACGGTCGTCGGCGGTCAGGGGGCGCACCAGTACGTGGCGGCCGTCGTCGAGTTGTTCGATCCAGTGTTCATGCGGTATGGCCGCATAGACGGCGTCGGCTTGGCTGTTTTGTGCTGCGAGGCTAGGCATGTGATGGCTCCGAGGTGGGGTCGGCAGGGAACATCGCCCTGTCGACAACAATGTGCGTACGCAGGCCCTCGCTACGCAGTGCGCGGCGAGGGCATCAGGCGGTTAATCGACGATCTCGGGCGTCACCATCCATACACTGCACGGCATTTTATACAGCAGGGTTTCGGCGGTACTGCCCAGCAGGCGAGACAGCCCGTGATGACCGACGCGGCCCATGACGATGACATCGACGTTGTAAGCATCGGCATAGCTGGCCAACACCTTCGCCGGGTTGCCCAGAATCATATGGCGCTGCGCCGGCGGGATGCCGTTGCGCGCGGCCAGGTCATCGAAGGCCTGGCCCTGGTCATCAAACAGGCGCTTGGCGGCCACTGAAGAGAAATAGCCGGCCCCGCTGCCAAACCCATACTCCTGGGCGCTCAGGTCGGACAGGTCGTGGGCATAGACCACCTCCACCTCAGCGTTACACAGGTCGGCCAATTTGCTCGCCTCATGCAGGATGCGGTCGTTGAGGCCCTCATAGCGATCGTCACGATGGAACGGGTCCACCGCAGCGACGATCTTGCGCGGCAATGCATGCTGCGCGTTGCTGACAAAATGCAGCGGTACCGGGCATTCGCGCAGCAGGTGCACATCCAGCGGCGTGAACAACAAGCGTGACAGCAGCGATTCATGCTCCAGTGCCTTGATCACCACGGTCATCGGCTCTTCGCGCAAACGCACCAGAATCTCTTGAAGCGGGCGTTCCACCCACGCCACTTCAGTGGTGACGGTCAGCCCGTATTTGCGCAAGGGCGCGGCCCGCTCTTCCAGCCACTGGCGATGACGCTCCACGTAGCCGATGCGCATTTGCTCCAGGGCCTGCTCGTTGACCAGACCGGCGGTCGCCAGGCCTTCCAAATAGTCGAAGGCGAGGATATGCAGGGCAGCGCCATCGGCCTTCGCCAGGGCTGCGGCGCGGTCGAAGGCGGGGCTGTGTTCCATCAGCGGCGAAACCAGCAGCAAGTAACGGTCTTGGTCAGACATGGCAATCTCCCTCGGGGTCGGTGGCAGCGGCGGTGATACCTGCCGCTGATCATGGCCTGCGCTGCGAGGTCGAGGTTGATCTGTATCAAATTGCCCGCAGGCCCAGAGCGGCACGCGATGTGCGGTCAGTTGCGCGATAGTTGATCATGATCAACCTGCCAGGCGTGATCGCGGCGCAATCTGGAGTTCCCCTGCGCAGGAGATCACCTTATGGCAACCATGAGCGCCGCTGTTTTCGTTGAAAAAAACCGCATTGTCCTGCAGGACAAGCCGATTCCCGACGTTGGCCCGCTGGACGCTTTGGTGCGCATCACCACCACGACCCTCTGCGGCACCGACGTGCATATCCTGCGCGGTGAGTACCCGGTCGCCAAAGGCCTGACCATCGGCCACGAGCCGGTTGGCGTGATTGAACGCCTGGGTGCCCAGGTGAGCGGGTTTGTCGAGGGGCAGCGGGTGATCGCCGGGGCCATCACCCCCAGCGGGCAAAGCTATGCGTGCCTGTGCGGCTGCGGTTCCCAGGACGGCCCCGACACCCGCCACGGCTTTCGGGCGGCTGGCGGCTGGAAGTTCGGCAATACCCTCGACGGCTGCCAGGCCGAGTATGTGTTGGTGCCTGATGCGCTGGCCAACCTGTGCCCGATCCCCGATGGCCTGAGCGACGAACAAGTGCTGATGTGCCCGGACATCATGTCCACCGGTTTTTCCGGCGCCGAGCGCGGCGAGGTCAACATTGGCGATACGGTGGCCGTGTTTGCGCTGGGGCCTATCGGCTTGTGTGCGGTGGCGGGCGCACGGCTCAAGGGCGCGTCGATGATCATTGGCGTCGACGGCGTGACTGAGCGCATGGGCGTGGCTCGACGCCTGGGGGCCACTCATCTCGTCGACTTCAAGCAAGGCAATGTGGTTGAGCAAATCATGGCCATCACGGACGGGCGCGGGGTGGATGTGGCGATCGAAGCCCTGGGCACCCAAGGCACGTTTGAGTCGGCATTGCGGGTGCTGCGCCCGGGCGGGCGCGTGTCCAGCCTGGGGGTGTACTCCAGTGACTTGCACATTCCCTATGATGCCTTTGGTGCAGGGCTGGGGGATTACAGCATCGTGTCGACCCTGTGCCCTGGCGGCAAGGAACGCATGCGCCGCTTGATGGCCGTGGTGGCCAGCGGCGGGGTGGACCTGTCGCCGCTGGTGACGCACCGTTTCAAGCTCGACGACATCGAGGCCGCCTATGAGCTGTTCGCTCATCAGCGCGATGGCGTCATGAAAGTCGCGATTACCCCCTGAAGGCGCCGGCCTATGACCACCCTGGGGCTTGCCGGCGCCGCCGCCGCGCTGGGCATCGGCATGCTGGTGGGGCTGGAGCGCGAGCGCCACAAAGGGCAGGGCGAGCGCCGCGCGTTTGCCGGTTTACGCACGTACGCGATTATCGCGCTGCTCGGCTATGTCACGCAGCAAGTCGGCGGCGCGCTCTTGTTGGGGCTGCTAGCGCTGTGCCTGGCGGTGCTGGTCAGTACCGCTTACTGGAAGAGCCGGGACACCGACCCGGGAATTACCAGTGAAGTGGCGTTGTTCACCGTGTTGGTGCTGGGTGCATTGTGTGGTGTCGCCCCCGAACTGGCGGCGGCCATCGGTGTGGTCGTGGCCGGTCTGCTGATCTACCGTCATTCGCTGCACGAGTTTGCCCGCAGCCAATTGACCGATGCTGAAATGCGCGATGGCCTGTTGCTGCTGATTGTTGCGCTGGTGGTGCTGCCGCTGGCGCCGGACCGTTTTATCGGCCCTTATGGGGCGCTGAACCCGCGCACCATCTGCACCTTGACGGTACTGTTAATGGCTATCGGTGCGGTTGGGCATGTCGCCGTGCGTACCTTGGGCGCGCGTTATGGCTATGCCATCGGGGCGGTTGCTTCGGGGTTCGCGTCCAGTACCGTGACCATTGCCGCCATGGGCCATAGGGCCGCGAAAGAACCCTCGAACCTGCGCACGCTGGCAGCGGCAGCGATCTTTTCCAACCTGGCGACGGTGGCCCAGGTGGGGCTGATCCTCGGCACCGTGGAGCCGGCGCTGTTGGCCCAGATGGCCTGGTCACTGCTGGGCGGGTTTGTCACCACCGCCGCGTATGGGTTGTGTCTGATGCTGCGCACACCGACGACGTCTGCGGGTCAAGCCATCACCGTGGGCGGCGCGTTCGACCTGAAGCTGGCCCTGCTAATGGTCTTGACCCTGACGGGGATTACCTTCGTGTCGTCGATGATGCTGTTTCACTTCGGCCAGGTGGGCGTGATGTTGACCGCCACTCTGGGTGGGTTTGCCGACGCCCATGCATCGACCGCCTCCATCGCCGCCCTGGCCACCAGCGGCCAACTCGCCCTGCAGGCGGCGTCTATTCCGGTGTTGCTGGCGGTCAGTTGCAACTCGCTGAGCAAGTGCCTGGTGGCGTGGGTCAGCGGCGGCCGTCGGTTTGCGGTGTATGTGATTGCCGGTCAGGTCCTGCTGACCGGCGCGATGTGGCTGGGCCTGCTAGGCCAGTGATCCCGGGATCTGCAAGGTGGCGCGCAACCCGCCGTTGGGCAGGTTGGCCAGGCGGATCTGCCCGCCAAGGCGTTGGGCAATGGTCTGTACGATGGTCAGCCCCAAGCCTGCGCCTTCGGCATTGCCCCGGCTGTAGAACAGCTCGAACAGTCGCTCGCGCTCGTTCTCGTCAATGCCTGGCCCTTGGTCATCCACGGTCAACTCGAACCCCGCGGCCGTTTTGCACAACCCGACGGTGATCACGCCGTGTTCCGGCGAGAAATTCGCCGCATTGGTCACCAGGTTGGTCAGCGCGATATTGATCGCGGACGCGTCGGACCTCACGCCGTAGTCGGCATCATCGACGTCGAACGCCAACTCCAGGCCTTTGCTCAGCAACCAGGGCGTCAACTGAATCAGCGTTTCACGCACCGTTTTCTGCAGGTCGATGGCCTGCGCCTGGGGCTGCGCGCCGCTGGGCTCCAGGCGCGCCATGGTCAGCAACTGGTTGACCAGGCGGCTGGTGCGGTCAACACCCGTGATCAGAAACGCCAGCGACTCGCGCCGCTCGGCTTCCGTACCGGCCTCCAACAGGTTTTGCGCGTGCACCCGCAACACCGCCAGGGGCGTGCGCATTTCGTGGGCGGCGTCGGCGATGAAGCGGCGTTCGCGGCCGAGCATTTCCTGGATCTGCGCCAGCATGCGGTTCAGCGCGGCCTGCATCGGTTCCAGTTCGGTGGGCAGCGGGGTCAGTTGCATCGGTTCCAGGGAGCCGGAATGCCGTGCGCGCAAGGTCGCCGCCATATTGGCCAGCGGCTTGAGCCCCCAGCCGATGGCCAGCCAGACCATCGCGGCTAGAATCAGGCTGCCGAGTATGTTGGGCAACAGCGTGTGGCGCAGGATGCGGTCGACCAGGTCAGAGCGTACGTCGTCGCGTTCACCCACCCAGATCCGCAGCCCATTGTCTTTGTCCTTGAGCAGAAAACCGCGCCATTGACGGCCATTCAGGTCCGCGACATTGCTGTACCCCGGTTGGCCGGGAGGCTTGGCAAATGACGGTGCGCTGGCGGTAAATACCAGGCGCTCACCTTCGCTGTTCCAGACCTGAAAGGCGATTTTGCTCTCGTAGGGGTGCCCATCGACCTTGGGCATCGCTTCGCCCAAGGCTTTGTTGAAGGCGCGATACAGCTCCGTCTGATCGTTACGGGCCAGTGGCATGCTCATCACGCCCTGGAGCAATCGGGCGTTCTGCGCCAGTTGTGCGTCGTAGACTTCGGCGATTTCGTGGTTGCTGTCATGCAAGTTGAGCACGCTGATCACCAGTAACCCCGTGAACAGCAGGCCGATGATCAGGGTCAGGGTGCGCCGCCGAATAGAGCTCATCGGCGCTCCTCCACCAGGTAGCCGACGCCGCGAATGGTGCGGATCAGCTCGCTGGAGAATTTTTTGCGCAGGTGATGGATATGCACTTCCAGGGTATTGCTTTCGGCCTCTTCGTTCCAGCCATACAGCAACTGCATCAACTGGTCACGGGTCATCACGCGGCCGGGTGGCGACAGCAGTTCGTGCAGCAACTGGTATTCCTTGGGTGTGAGCGGCACCGGCGTGCCGTGGTAGCTGACCTGTTGGGTACTGGGGTCCAGGCAAATGCCGGCGTGCTCGATCACGACCCGCGCCCGGCCGGCGCTGCGCCGCAGCAGTGCGCGCAGGCGCGCCTTGAGTTCGGCGAGGTCGAAGGGTTTGACCAGGTAATCATCGGCACCGGCGTCGAGCCCGGCGATGCGGTCTTCAGTGGCATCGCGCGCGGTGAGGATCAGCACGGGCAGGTTGGACCCGCTGTCCCGCAGACGGCGCAGTACCTCAAGCCCATCCATGCGCGGCAAGCCCAGGTCGAGCACCACCGCGTCAAAGGTTTCGCTGAGCAAGGCATGCAACGCACTGCTGCCATCCTGCAGCCAATCAACGGTATAGCCTTCACGCACCAGTGCCTGATGAATCCCTTCGCCCAGTGCAACGTCATCTTCGATCAGTAATAGCCGCACATGGACTCCTGTCAGTTGAGTTGTTTGTCGAGGTCGGCCAGCAGGCTTTCGATCTCTTTGCGCCGCCCGGCATCGGCAGTCTCCCGACCCGGCCGTGGCGCGGCCAGTAAGGCTTTGCGCAGGGCATCACGGGCCTCGCCATAGCGTTTTTGCCGGTAGAGGTGGTCGCCCCAGAAATACAGACTATCAATGCCCGTCGGGTTCAGTTGCAAGGCTTGCGTGAGCAGCTGTTCAGCCTTGTCGGCATCACCAAAGCCGATCGGCCAGCCGGGGACGCGATCGTACAGCGCCGCGAGGCTGGTGTAGGCCGAGCCTTGCAGGGCCTTGGGGTCCAGAGCGAGCGCTTTCTCAAGGTCTGCCTTGGCCGCCTTGACCTTGCTCAATGCGCCGAGCCCGCCTTGGGCGCCGGCCCAACTGCTGGTGACAATCCCGGACCAGATCCATGCTTCGGCAGCCTGAGGGCGCGCCTGGGTGAATGCCGTCGCCTGCGTCGCGAGTTGTGCAAACGCCTGGGTACGCTGCGCTTCAGGCAGGGTGTATTGGATATCGGCCCAGCGCGTCTGGATATCACTCAGGCGCTGCTGGTCACCAGCCTCCAGCGCCCAGGTGAGTGGGCTCAAGGCGCTGAGCAGCAGCACGACAAAGAGGCGTTTCATGGGTTCAGATCCTTATTCACGGGTTTATCGCTCAGGCGACGTACCAACGGCAATTGTTTGCGCAAGCCACGGTCAACCAGGTTGGGCAACAGGCTGTTGAGGCGCACAAAAAAGCGCTCAGGCCAGCCCAGGTACAGGTCACGCCGATTATTGGCGATGGCGTGGATCACCGCCGACGCCACCGTCAGCGGGTCGTCCACATTGGACTTGAGCGCGTCGTTCAACGCCTGCGCTGCCGGGCTGTTCATCCGCGTATGGGTGGCGCGCGGCGCCACATACAACACGCCTACTCGGGTATCGGCCAGTTCCCGGCGCAAGGCTTCGGAAAACCCGCGCAAGGCGAACTTGGTGGCGCAGTAAGTGGCATAGCCGGGGTAGCCGATGGAGCCATAGGTAGAGCCGACATTCACCACCATGGCGCTCTCGGCTTGCTTGAGCAGCGGCAGCAGCAGCTTGGTCAGGCAGATGGGCGCGGTAATATTTAACGCCAGCATGCCGTTGATTTCGTTGTCGTCGAGTTGCTCAAGCATGGCGAAATGATTGATGCCGGCCGCGTTGATCAGCAGATTGACACCGCCGATGGCCTCGGCGGCGACCCTGACCTTGCGCCGATCGGCGAGGAAGGTCAGGTCGGCACTCACCCAGCACAGCTGCTGCGGGTACTGCGCAAGCAACGGCTCCAGCGGTGTGCGATGGCGTGCCACGGCCAGCACGTGCGCGCCGCTGGCACACAACGCGCCGGCAATCGCCAGGCCAATGCCACCGCTGGCGCCGGTCAGAACCACGCGGGCGTCAGACAGGCGCATGGGCAGCCTCCGCAATACGTGGCAGGTTGCGGAACATGTCGGTATAGAGCGCGTACACCACCTTGGAGGCATGGATCACGGCGGCCTGGTCGTCGGCATCGTCCAGGCTGTTCATCAAGCGGCGGTAGGTTTCCATGTGCCCAATGTCCAGGGAACCGTGGGAACTCAAGTAGCTGAACGCCGTGGCCGGCAGTTGCAGGCGCTCGCGGATGCTGCCGGCGGCGTGGGTCGCCAGGGCGATACTGGTGCCTTCCAGCACATTGACCATGCCGAACAGGCCGACCGGGTTGCCCCGCGCGATCAGGTCATACAGATAGCTGACCATCAGCTCAATGGGTAAACCCGGTTGCCCGTCACGGACCGCATCCTTATCGCCGCCACAGGCCTGGATGTCATTGAGCACCCATTGCTCGTGGCCGTACTCATCCTCGATGTACTCGCAGACGGCCTTGCGCAGCCATTCCAGGCGCGAGGGCAGGCGTGCACCACAGGCCATCATCAACGGCACGGTATGACGCACGTGGTAGTAGGCCTGGGCCAGGAAGGCACGATAGCTCTCCAGGCTGACCTTGCCTTCCAGCGCATCCCGGATGATCGGCAGGCTGAACAGCGTCTGGCGTTCCTGTTGGGTGGCATCTTGCAGCGTGTCGAAAAAATTCACGATGAGGTTTCCTCGTTGAAGGCGGGGGCAAGCTGGGTGTGATAACGCGCGACGATGGCCTCGCGCCGGGGTCGGCCGTTGGCGGTGAGCATGCCGTTGGCGGCACTGAAGGGTTCATCCAGACGCGTCCAGTGATGCACTTGGGCGTAGTCGGGCAAGCCGGCATTGACGGCGGCGACGGTGGCGGCCAGCTGGGCGTCGGTGCAATCGTTGCGGTGGGGCCAGAGCAGCGCGTGATTCGCGGGCTGAGCTTCGCCATAGACAAAGGCTTGGGCGATGACGCCGCCTTGGGTCAGTTCGGCCTCGACCCAGTCCGGGTTGACGTTGCGCCCATAACTGGTGACGAACTGATGTTTCTTGCGGCCGTTGAGGTAGAGGAATCCGTCCGCGTCGAAGGTGCCTAGGTCGCCGCTGGGCCACCACTGATCAGGGTGGTCGGCGTGGCCCAGATAGCCGAGCAAACTTGAGCCTTTGATCAGCACTTCACCGTCTTCGGCGAGGCGAATCTCCACATGGGGCAGGGGCTGGCCGACACTGCCCGGGCGCTGCGCATCCGGGCGATTAAGGCACACCACCGAGGCGCATTCCGATAAGCCGTAACCTTCGTAAACCGGCATGCCCAACTGCTGCGCCCGTTGCAGCAAGCCCTTGGCCACGCGAGCGCCGCCGACGGCGGCAAAGCGCAGGTGCTGCGGGCTGAATGCCTTCTGCTCAGCGGCGATGACCAGCATTAACAGCAATTGCGGAACCAGAATCAGGCTATGGGGCTGACGCACCGCCAGGCAGCCGAGCAATTGCGCGGCATCCACTGCGCTGGCGCCCTGGATGCCCAAGCTTTTTTGGCTGGGCACACTCAAGGTGGCGCCGGCATACAGCGCGGCATAGCACCCGAGGTTTTCCAGCAGAATCGCCAGCGGCAACAGCGCCAGGTGGTGGCGTGGAGCGCTCGCGTGGCTGGCCTGGTGCAACTCGCGGGCAACCCGCAGCAGGCTGTCGGCGCTCAGGCATACGCCCTTGGGCGCCCCGGTGGTGCCGGAGGTGAATGTCACCTTGGCAGTGCCCGATGGCATCGACGGGCGGCCGGCAAAGCTTCTGCACCAGAAGTCGCCGCGTGGTTGGTAACCGGCAGCCAGTAGCTCAGCCTCCAGGTGGGGCTCGGCGATCACCCGTTCGGCCTGGCTTTGTTCCAGGCAATGGGCGCGCTGGGCGGGGCTGAAAAACGGCGGCAGGGTCAGGCAGGTCAACCCTTCGAAGAGTATCGCCAGGTCCCAAAGCATGGCGTCGACGCCATTGTCCAGGGCCAGCGCTACCACCTTCACGCCTTCATCACGCAGGCGTTGCTGGCGGTACGCAACTTCGGCGAACAGTGAGGTGTAATCCATTTTCAAGCTATCGCCCCACAGGGCAATGGCGCCGTCGTTGCGTTCGGCATGGCCGCGCAGCACAGCGTGGAAACGGCGGGTTTCAGGCGACATGGCTGTTGTCCTCAAGCGTGGTCGGCAACCCAAGGCGTGAGAACAGGCCCATGTTGCGCAAGTGGATGAACCCGGCGCGGATGTTGCCGACGTGCACCCACGGTTGGCTTTCGTAGTAACTGCCCCACAGATGCCGGTCATCTCCCAGACGCTGCGGGTCGGCCGCGCACAGGGTGACCGGCTTCAAACCGAGGCGGTGGAAACTGTTGACCAGCCCGATATTGCCGGTGAATGCCACCCACTCCAGGCCGCCCATGGCCAGCAACCACGTGATGGCGATGATGCTCAGGCGCGCACTGCCGGTATCGCTGGCGGCCAGGTTGCCGACTTCGGCAATTGCCTGGCGCTCTACTGTCTGGTCGGCAGCGGCGCTGATCAGGGGGTCGATCGGATGGTCCAGGTAACGCTCCAGAAACAGCGGCTCGGCACATGCCAGCCGTACACCGGCGACCGCACACAGGTCACCGTTGGCGTGGCTGACGCCAAACAGCTGCGGCATGAAATGTCGGATGTCGGCGCCGTGGGCAAGGCGAAAACGCTGTTGGATAAAGGCCTCGAAGGCGGGGCGCTGCGTGTCGTGGGGCAGGGCGCGAGCCAGGCGCATTTGTGCACGGTCGGCCGGGCCGAACAGCACGGGCAAGGGGATGTTCCAGTCGATATCGGGCATTGGCGCAGAGCCTCCCACGTGAAGTTGGGAGAAGTATCAAAGGCATTTCTTAACGGAGTCTGAAGGTGCTGAAAATGATCGTTGGGCCGATCTTCAGACTGCCTTAAGACTTGTTCGGCAGGGTAGCGCCACCACTCACGCAGAAGGCTTTTACCCCATGACTCAACCTCCGCAGACGCAGCGCTACGCGACACTCTCGATGACCTTGCACTGGCTGATGCTGGCGCTGTTTGTCGGCGTGTATGCCTGTATTGAAATCAAAGGCTTGTTGCCGCGCGGGCATGCGCTCAAAGGGGTGTTTCTTGGCGCCCACTCGCTGTTCGGTATCGGCATTTTCGTGCTGGTGTGGCTGCGACTGCTCGGGCGCCTGGCGCCGCGCCCGGCGATCCTGCCACGTCCGCCTCTGTGGCAAACGGCAGCCTCGCACCTGATGCACCTGGCGCTGTATGCCTTGATGGTGGTAACGCCGTTGTTGGCCTGGCTGATGCTCAATGCCGCCGGCAAACCGCTGCCGTATTTTGAGTTTGCCTTGCCGACGCTGGTGGCGCCCGACCCGGACCTGGCCAAGCAGTTCAAGCACTGGCATGAATGGTTGGGCAGCAGCGGTTACTGGTTGATCGGCCTGCATGCGGGCGCAGGGTTGTTCCACCATTACTGGGTTCGGGACAACACCCTGGTGCGCATGTTGCCCGCGCGTTTCGGGCGCTGATCGCGCAGCACACGGCCAGACATGGGTGGCGGCAAGCATCCCCAGTGAAGCGTTCAGCCATCCATGAAACTCGCGGATTTCAGATTTATTGGCTTGATGAAACGTTTAACCACGCGATAAACGGCAGACGCAAGCGCTTGCGTAACGAAATGCAACTGGAATAGAGTCGGCAGCGTTCGACTACAAAAATAATAATTCCAGGAGCTCATGCATGAGCCTTGAACCCTTGCTTGAGATGCAGGGCATCAGCAAAACCTTTAATGGTTTGCGGGTGCTCAAGAACGTCGGCCTGAAGGTTTACCCCGGTGAAATCCACGCCTTGATGGGTGAGAACGGCGCCGGCAAATCAACCTTGATGAAAATCCTCTCCGGCGCTTACCAGGCTGACCCCGGCGGTGACATCCGCATCGACGGCCAGCGCATCGCCACGTTTGACCCCGCCACCGCCAAAACCCTCGGCATCGCTGTGATCTACCAGGAACTGAGCCTGTGCCCGAACCTGAGCGTGGCCGAGAACATTTACCTGGGCCGTGAACTGCGGCGTGGCTGGACCATCGACCGCAAGGGCATGCAGGACGGCTGCTTCGAGGTGTTGCAGCGGCTGGGTGCCGAGTTCAAACCCACGACGCCGGTCAGCAGCCTGTCGATTGCCGAGCGTCAGTTGGTGGAAATCGCCCGTGCGCTGCATGCCCACGCCAGGATCCTGGTGATGGACGAACCGACCACGCCGCTGTCATCGCGCGAGACCGATCGGCTGTTCGCACTGATCAAACAACTGCGTAGCCAGGGCTTGGCGATCATCTATATCAGCCATCGCATGGCCGAGATCTACGCGTTGTCGGACCGGGTGTCGGTGCTGCGCGACGGCCAGTACATCGGCGAGCTGACCCGCGATGCGCTGTCGGCCGAGGTGCTGGTGAAAATGATGGTCGGCCGCGATCTCTCCGGTTTCTACAAGAAGGAGCACGCCGCCTATAACCCCGGCAACGTGGTGATGCGCGTGCGCGACATGGCCGATGGCAAGCGCGTGCGCAATTGCAGCTTCGACCTGCATGCCGGCGAAGTGCTGGGCATTGCCGGGCTGGTCGGGGCAGGGCGCACCGAGCTGGCACGGCTGATCTTCGCCGCCGACCCGCGCACCTCCGGCACCCTGGAAGTGGTGGGCAAGACCGTTACCCAACTGCGCAACCCGGCGGACGCGATCCGCGCCGGCGTGGTGTACCTCACCGAAGACCGCAAGGCCCAGGGCCTGTTCCTGGACATGAGCGTCGCCGACAACATCAACGTTTGTGCCTGTGTGCCGGATGCCCACGCCGGTGGTGTGCTGGACCGCGGCCATGCTGCGCAACGCGCGAATGATGCGATCAAGTCGTTGTCGATTCGCGTGGCCTCCGGCAAGGTCAATGTCGGTGCGCTGTCGGGTGGCAATCAGCAGAAGGTACTGCTGGCGCGGCTGCTGGAGGTCAAGCCGCATGTGCTGATCCTCGACGAACCCACGCGGGGCGTCGACATCGGCTCCAAGTCCGAGATCTACCGCATCATCAATCAACTGGCGTTGGCCGGGGTTGGCATCGTGGTGATTTCCAGCGAGCTGCCGGAAATCATCGGCACCTGCGACCGTGTGCTGATCATGCGCGAAGGCCAGTTAGTGGCCGAAGTGGGCGGGGCATCCGGCCACGTTATATCCCAGGAACGTATTATTGACCTCGCCACCGGTGGCGATCAGGTGGCTGCTAATGGTTGATTCAAACAACACGATGACAATTGCCTCGGTGGGCAAGGCTGAACGCGTCCGCGAGCTGATGCGCACGGTGGGCATGTTGCCGGTACTGGTGTTGCTGCTGGTGGGCTTTGCCCTGGCCAGCGAGAACTTCCTGACCGTGCAGAACCTGTCGATCATCACCCAGCAGGCCTCGGTCAACGTGGTACTGGCGGCGGGCATGACCTTTGTGATCCTCACGGCGGGCATCGACCTGTCGGTCGGCGCGATCCTCGCGGCCTCCGCCGTGGTGGCGCTACAGGCCTCGATGTCGCCGCAGTTCGGCATGTTCGGGATCGCCGCCGGGATTGGTTTCGGCTTGTTGCTGGGCCTGGTCAACGGTGGGCTGATTGCATTCATGCGCCTGCCACCGTTCATTGTCACCCTCGGCGCACTGACTGCCATGCGTGGCCTCGCGCGTTTGCTGGCCGACGATAAAACAGTGTTCAACCCTGACCTGCCCTTTGCATTTATCGGCAATGACTCGATCCTCGGCGTACCGTGGCTGGTGGTCATCGCCGTGGCGGTGGTGGTGTTGTCGTGGTTCATCCTGCGCCGCACCGTGATGGGCGTGCAGATCTACTCGGTGGGCGGCAACCCGGAGGCCGCGCGGCTGTCGGGGATCAAGGTGTGGAAGGTGTTGCTGTTCGTCTACGCCATGTCCGGCGCATTGGCCGGGCTCGGCGCGGTGATGAGCGCCTCGCGCCTGTTTGCCGCCAATGGCCTGCAGCTGGGCCAGTCCTATGAGTTGGATGCGATCGCTGCGGTGATTCTCGGCGGCACCAGTTTTACCGGCGGCGTCGGCACCATCGGCGGCACGTTGATCGGCGCGCTGATTATCGCGGTGCTCACCAATGGCCTGGTGCTGCTGGGGGTGTCGGATATCTGGCAGTACATCATCAAGGGCATCGTGATCATTGGCGCGGTGGCGCTGGATCGCTATCGCCAATCCGGCGCTCGTACCTGATTTCACTCCCACAATAATCACAAGAGAGATCCGCATGAACCTTAAACGCCTGTTTCCCGTTCTGGCCCTGGCTGCCCTGATGTCCAACGTCGTGCAAGCCCGGGAACTCAAAGCCCTCGGCATCAGCATGGGCTCGCTCGGTAACCCGTATTTCGTGACCCTGGCCGACGGCGCTACGGCGCGGGCCAAGGAGCTCAACCCCAACGTCAAGGTCACCTCGGTGTCGGCCGACTATGACCTGAGCAAGCAGTTCTCGCAGATCGACAACTTCATTTCCTCCAAGGTCGACCTGATCCTGATCAACGCTGTCGACCCGTCGGCGATGGCCTCGGCCATCAAAAAAGCCCGTGACGCCGGGATTGTGGTGGTGGCCGTGGATGTGGACGCCAAAGGTGTCAACGCCACCGTGCAAACCGACAACGTCGAAGCCGGCAAGCTGGCCTGCCAGTTCCTGGTGGACAAACTCGCGGGCAAAGGCAATGTGATCATCCAGAACGGCCCGCAAGTCACTGCGGTGACCGACCGTGTCAAAGGCTGTAAAGCCGCGCTGGCCGCAGCACCGGCTATCAAGGTGCTGTCCGACGACCAGGACGGCAAAGGCTCGCGTGAAGGTGGCCTGAATGTGATGCAGGGTTACCTCACACGCTTCCCGAAAATCGACGGGCTGTTTGCGATCAACGATCCGCAGGCCATCGGCAGCGACCTGGCGGCCAAGCAGCTGAAACGCGGCGGCATCATCATCACCTCGGTGGACGGTGCGCCGGATATCGAGAATGCCTTGAAGACCGACACGCAGATCCAGGCCTCGGCCAGTCAAGACCCTTGGGCCATGGCCCAGACTGCGGTGAATGTCGGCAATGACATTCTCAATGACAAGGCCCCGGCCGAAGCGGTGACCCTGCTCACGCCAAAATTGATCACCCGCGACAACATCGGTACGTACAGCGGCTGGTCGAGCAAACATTGATCCACTGAAGGGGAGCGCGTCATGGTCACCATGGATGACGTGGCGAGCCGGGCGGGTGTGTCGACGTCGACGGTGTCACACGTATTGAACGGCACCCGCAAGGTCAGCCCGGCCACGGTGCAGGCGGTGCAGCGCGCGATTCAGGCATTGGGCTACATCCCCAATACCCTGGCGCGCTCGCTGGCCCGGTCCAGTACCAGCACGATTGGCGTGGCGATCTCGGCGCTGTCCAACCATTACTTCAGCGAGATGGTGCACGCGATTGAAGCCGAGTGCACCCAGCACGGCTTCATGATGCTGTTTGCCGACCCCCATGACGACCCGGAGCAAGAGCTGCGGGTGGTCACGGCGCTGCATCATCGGCGCGTCGACGGCATTCTGTTGGCACCCTCCACCGGCTCAAAGGCCCTGGCGTATCTGCAGGCCAATGACATGCCAACGGTGTTGGTGGACCGCATGATGAGCGAGCAGTTTGATCAGGTCGGGGTGGAGAATATCCAGTCGACTCGGGCACTGGTCGCCCACCTGATTGAACACGGGCACCGACGCATCGGCTTTATCGCCGGGCGGGCAGGGCTGAGCACCACCGATGAGCGCGTGGCGGGTTACCGCGATGCGCTGGAGGCGGCGGGCCTGATATTCGACCCGCAATTGCTGGTCAGTGGCGGCTCCAGCAGTGCGCCGGCACGGGCCGCTACCGTGCAGTTACTGGGCCTGGCCGCGCCACCGACAGCGATCATGGCGGGCAATAACCTGATGACGCTGGGCGCCATGCACGCCCTGCGTGATGCGCACATTGAGGTGCCGGGGCAAATGGCCCTGGTGGGTTTTGATGATTTTGACTGGGCAGATTTCTTCGTGCCGCGCCTGACGTTGATTGCCCAACCGGTCAACGAACTTGGGGCGCGCGCCGTACAAATGTTACTGCAACGCATGGCGTCGCCGGCTGCGCCTGCGCAAAGTGTGCGCCTGGCACCCAGCCTGCAATACCGTAACTCATGTGGCTGTACTTGATTGGAATGATCCGCGTATGAGCAGTCCTGTTTCCCTCGGCATAGACCTCGGCACTTCGGAACTCAAGGCGATCCTGATGGACGTTGACGGCGAGGTGCTGGCCCACGCCGGCGTGCGTTTGAGCGTGTCGCGGCGCCACAGCGGCTGGTCCGAACAAGCGCCGCAAGACTGGTGGCACGCCTGTTTGCAGGCGCTGGAGCAGTTGCGTGCCCATGAGGCGTTTGCCCGGGTGGCGTGTATCGGCCTGTCGGGGCAGATGCACGGCGCGGTGCTGCTGGGGGATGACGATCGCGTGCTGTACCCGGCAATCCTGTGGGACGACTCGCGCGCGGTGGCCGAGGCCGAACAACTCGGCGCCGGCTTTGCCGAGGTCACCGGCAGCTTGCCCATGGCCGGGCTCACGGCGCCGAAATTGCTCTGGCTGCAGCGGCACGAACCCGAGGTATTCAAGGCGATTGATTGCGTGCTATCCCCCAAGGATTACCTGCGCTTGCGGTTGACGGGCGAGCGCATCAGCGAGATGTCGGATGCCGCCGGCACACTGTGGCTGGATGTGGCGCAGCGTGAGTGGTTTGCGCCCATGGTGGGTGCCACGGGCCTGACGCTGGCGCAGATGCCCAGGCTGGTGGAAGGCGGCGCGGCAAGTGGGTGTTTGAAGGCGAGCGGGTTGGGCCTGTCGCCCGAGGTGGTGATTGCCGGCGGTGGCGGCGATAACCCGGTGGCCGCCGTCGGTATCGGCGCAATCAACGCCGGTGACGGCTTCATTACGCTGGGCACCAGCGCGGCGATTGTGGCGATCACCGATCATGCCGCCGGGAATCCGGCCAGTGCCGTGCACAGCTTCTGTCACGCGCTGCCCAACCGCTGGTACACCATGGGCGCGATGCTCGCCGGTGCCAGTTGTTTGCGTTGGGTCACGCGGCTCACCGGTACGCCGGATGAGCAGACGTTGTTGGATCAGGTGCAGGCCCAATTGCCCATTGCACAGCTCGTGCCATTGGACACGCCGCTGTTTCTGCCGTACCTGGCCGGTGAGCGCACACCGCATAACGATCCTTTATTGCGCGGCGGCTTTATGAGCCTGGGCCACGATTGCACGCCAGCCATGCTCGGTTATGCGGTGATGGAAGGCGTCGGGTTTGGTTTGCTCGATGCCTTGCACGCCGTGCAATCGGCCGGCGCCAACGTCGCGGCATGCGCCCTGGTCGGTGGCGGCGCACGCAGCGAATACTGGGCGCAGTTGCTGGCCAATATCCTGCAGCGCGAGATATTCACCTTGCACGGCAGTGAATTGAGCGCCTGCATTGGCGCCGCGAAGCTTGGGTTTCTGGCGATCGGGCAGGGCGCCGCCTTGTTGCAGGCGGGCATGCCGGTCAAGGCACGGTACTTGCCGGACACCGCGCAGCAGCCAAGGCTGCAAGCGCGTTATCGCCAGTTCCAGGGGTTACACGCTGCGGCAACGGCGCTGCACGACTGATCAAGCGCCTGGTGACGGTTGTTGTGGCAAGCCCGCTCGCCACCGTCGCGGGGGCCGCACTGAATTATCCGGTTTAACTGGCCAGACTGCGCAGTACGCGGTCCAGCGAGGTGGTGCCCTTGAGCACGGCGTCGTGTTCGAAACAGATCCAGCCTTCGTTGAACCCATCAACCATGCGCATGCGCGGCATTGGGTGTTGTGCGCCTTGGGCGCGAAGCAAGCTTTCCCAGCGCTCGCGTTCGACCACTTCGGCCTTCACGTCACGGCCCAGGATGTGCCCCAGGGCCTGGGCAATGTCGTTCGGGCTCACCCATTGGCCTTCCAACTCAACCACGCGGCGGCCGGCCCAGTCTTGCTGCAACAACTGCGCGGCGAGGGTGCCGATGTCGGCCGTGGCAACCATCGGCACGCGCTTGTCGAGCGGTTGCAGGAAACTATGGATCCGCCCGGTGTCACGCGCGGTGCTGACATCGTACGCCGCGTTCTCCATGAACCAGGCCGGGCGCAGGAATGTCACGGGAATGTCCAAAGCGCTGAGCGCTTGCTCCATCAGCGTGCGCTGAGTCAGCAGGTTGAGCGCTGTGGCTTGGGCGCCGATGGTCGACAGGCACAGCACCTTGTGGGGCGCGGCGGCCTTGAGCGCCTGGCTGACAGCGGCGATCACCGCACGTGCTTCCGGAAAGCCGGGCTGCGGGTCAAATTCCGACGGCGGCAGAATGAACACGCCCGTGGCACCTTTGAACGCTTCAGTCAGTGCGTGTGCATCTTCCATCCGGGCCAAGGCGATCTCGCAACCCAGGTCGGCCCAATAAGCCGCTTTGCTGGCATCGCGAATCACCGCGCGCACCGGTTGCTGCGCTGCGAGGAGCGCATGCGCCAACGCGCCGCCGACCTTGCCTGTGATACCTGTAATGACGTACATGAGCGTTACACCTCTGGGTTCCAATGAAGGGAGCCCAGCATAAAGACCCGCCTGCAATGACAGAATAGCGATTCCGTCACTGCTTTAATGAGCCCCAGTCATTAATCAGCCAGCGGTGGCAAACGCCGTTTTACCGGGGTTTTCTTGACGATGGCGGTGTTGGTTTCGGCATACGCGTTGAGCCGGTCCAGCAGGCTGTCGAGGTGGTCCATGGTGCGCACGTGCAGGCGGGCGATAAAGCAGTCATCGCCGGTGACTTTGTCGCACTCGGTGAACTCCGGGATCGCCTGGATCTGGCGCTCCACCTCCTGCAATTGGCCAGGCAACGGCCGGATGCGCACGATGGCTTGCAACAAGTAGCCGAAGTGCCTGGGGTCGATATCGACGGTGTAGTGGGTCAGCACGCCGCGCTCTTCGAGGCGCCGCAGGCGTTCGCCGACACTCGGCGATGACAGCCCGGTGATGCCCGCCAGGGCCTTGAGGGACAGGCGCGAGTCGTCCATCAAAGCGGCGATCAGTTGCTGGTCGATGGTGTCAATCATGCGATGTGCCTAATAAGAAAAGGTGATTGCGGCGTTTTGCCTTTCTTAGTCGCTGGAGCGGCTGACACGCAGATTGCCATAATTGAGCCTCACTTGAGGAGCCTCTATCGTGGACACATCTATCCGTCGCGGGTCGTGGGAAATGGTTGCCGCCATGCTGATTTCGGGCAGCATCGGCTGGTTTGTGCTGGTGTCGGGCGTCTCGGTGATCGAAGTGGTGTTCTGGCGCTGCGTGATAGGCGCGCTGACCTTGTTGCTGGTCTGTGCGTTGCTGGGTTACCTGCGACTGAACCTGCTCACCTGGGCCAAGCTTGGCCTGGCTATGCTCAGCGGCGTGGCCATTGTCGGCAACTGGTTGCTGTTGTTCGAATCCTATTCGCGCGCGTCCATCGCCATCAGTACCGCGGTGTATAACGTGCAGCCGTTCATGCTGGTGATGCTGGCGGCGGTATTGCTTGGCGAAAAGATCACCGTGCAGAAACTCGCGTGGTTGAGCGTGGCATTCCTGGGCATGTTGGCGATTGTCACCGCCCATGGCGAGCAGCAACGCGGTGGCGGGGATTATCTGGCGGGTATCGCGTTGGCCCTGGGCGCGGCGTTCTTATATGCGATTGCGGCGCTGATCATCAAGCGCTTGAAGGAAGTGCCGCCGCACTTGATGGCGTTGATTCAAGTGATCACCGGCGCATTGCTGTTGGCGCCGCTGGTGCCTTGGAACAGTTTGCCCGCTACCACAAATGCCTGGGCTGCACTGGTTACGCTGGGCGTTGTGCACACCGGCCTGATGTATGTGTTGCTGTACGGGGCGATCCAGAAACTGCCGACCGCGATTACCGGGGCGCTGTCGTTTATCTACCCTATTGCGGCGATTTTTGTCGACTGGCTTGCCTTTGGGCATCGCCTGGGTTGGCTGCAATGGCTGGGGGTTGTTGCGATTCTGTTCGCGGCAGCGGGGTTGCAGCGGGGCTGGTGGTGGCCCCGCTCCCCAAGGGCTAGTGCGTGCCCTGAAAGATGATACTTTCCGGGTCGAAATGGCCCACGCCGCTGCCCGGCAGCGGTAAGCCAAGGATATGCCCCTTGATCTTGCCCACCACGTGCATCTCGCACGGCTTGCAGTCGAATTTCAAGGTCAGCACTTCGTCGCCGTGGATCAACTGCATCGGCGCGACTTTGGTCTTCACGCCCGTCACACCCTTGGCCTGTTTAGGGCACAGGTTGAACGAGAACCGCAGGCAATGCTTGGTGATCATCACCGGCACTTCGCCGGTTTCTTCGTGGGCTTCAAAGGCAGCGTCGATCAGCTTCACGCCGTGACGGTGGTAGAAGTCGCGGGCCTTCTGGTTGTAGACGTTGGCCAGGAATGACAGGTGCGCTTCCGGGTACACCGGCGGCGGCGTGGTCTCGGCCTTGCGCCCACCTCGTGGGTGCGCTGCAACGCGTGCGGCCGTCAGCGCTTCGATCACTTCGCGGCGCAATGCCTTGAGTTGCGAGTTGGGGATGAAGAACGCCTGTGGCGCATCCAGCTCGATGTGCGTGGCGTGGTACTCGGTGGTGCCGAGTTGGCCGAGCAAATCGCGCAGTGTCTCCAGCGCTTGTTCCGGCTTGTTGGCCACGCCAAACGGGCCGGGCAGGGTGACGCTGGCGCGGATGCCTTCTTCGCTGGTGGCGGTGACTTCCAGCTGATCTTCTCGCAGGCGTGCCACCCACGACAGACCGATACGGCGCTCGGCCGAGGTCTTGAGCAGCGCCTGTTGCCAGTTATGGTCCAGGTTGCGGTTCAGCGGGTGATTCGGGCGCAGTTGGTGCAGCCCGGCCGGCATCTCGTTCGGCTCGACGCGGTAACGGTAGCGTTTCTCGCCGTCTTCCTCGAACTCGCCTTTGGCTTCTGCGATGTTGGCGCGGAAACCCACGACTTCGCGCTTGATCAGCACATTCAGGCCGTCGCCGTTGGACAGCGGCTCATGGGTGACCACCTGCAGGTCGCGCTTGCCGGCTTTTTCCACCATGCCCACCGGCAAACCGGTGAACGTCGGGGTGTCGAAAGCGCCGATGTCGATCTTGCGATCACTGACGAAGTAGTCGGTGCTGCCACGGTGGAAGGTTTTTTCCGGGTCTGGCAGGAAGAAATGCGCGGTGCGGCCGCTGGACGCGCGGGCCAGGTCCGGGCGGTCTTCGAGGATGTCGTCGAGACGCTGGCGGTAATAGGCGGTGATGTTCTTCACATAACCCATGTCCTTGTAGCGGCCTTCGATCTTGAACGAACGCACACCGGCTTCGACCAGTGCGCGCAGGTTGGCGCTCTGGTTATTGTCTTTCATCGACAGCAGGTGCTTTTCAAAGGCCACGACGCGGCCCTGGTCATCTTTCAAGGTGTACGGCAGGCGGCAGGCCTGGGAGCAGTCGCCACGGTTGGCACTGCGGCCATTCTGCGCGTGGGAAATGTTGCACTGCCCGGAGAACGCCACGCACAAGGCGCCGTGGATAAAGAACTCGATGGCTGCATCGGTTTCATCGGCGATCGCGCGGATTTCCTGCAGGTTCAGCTCACGGGCCAATACCAACTGCGAGAAACCGGCCTGGTCGAGAAACTTGGCGCGGCCCAGGGTGCGGATGTCGGTCTGGGTGCTGGCGTGCAGCTCAATCGGCGGAATATCCAGCTCCATCACGCCCAGGTCTTGCACGATCAGCGCATCGACACCGGCGTCGTACAGCTGATGGATCAGCTTGCGCGCAGGTTCCAGCTCGTTGTCATGCAGGATGGTGTTGATGGTGGTGAACACGCGAGCGTGGTAACGGCGGGCGAATTCGACCAGTTGAGCGATATCGCTCACCTCGTTACACGCATTGTGGCGGGCGCCGAAGCTTGGGCCGCCGATGTAGATGGCGTCGGCGCCATGCAAGATGGCCTCGCGCGCGATGGCGACATCGCGGGCAGGGCTGAGCAATTCCAGGTGATGCTTGGGCAAGGACATAGTTTTTTAGTCAGGCTTGTCACGGTTGAGGCGCGCATTGTAGCTGTGAAATGCCTGACCGGCATCTACCGCAGGGCTGTCAGGCCTTGGCGGCCATCGCGGTGACTTCCACCCGCATGCCTTCAACGGCCAGGGCCGCTACGCCGACGGCCGCGCGAACAGGCCAGGGCTTGGCAAAAAATCGCTTATAGACTTCGTTGAATGCAGCCCGATCAGCCATGTCGGTGAGGTAGATGGTCAGGTGCATGACCCGATCCATCGAACTGCCGGCCTTTTCGAGCGCCACTTTCAAGGCTTGCAACGTGCATTCGCTTTGCAGGGTGATATCACCCAGTTCCAGGCTGCCGTCGGCGTGGGTCGGGATCTGTGTGGAGACCAGAATGCCGTTGAAGCCGATGACGTCGGAGGAAATGGAATCGGCATCCGGGTCGGGGGTGTAGGTCAGGTCGTGGTTGGCCATGATGGTTTCCTGGCAGGTAAAAAGGGCCGTCAATTTAAACACAGGGTCACTGCAAATCGGCGCAAAGACAGCAGAGAATTGGCGTCAATTAATAATTATTTTTCGGCTATAAAGTTGCCTGTGCCCAAGTCGATAGTGCAATGAAGCAGCCCAGATTCTGCGCACAAACGAGGGTAGGTCATGTTCAATAAAACACTCAAAACAGAACTGACGGCCAGGACGGCCGAAGTTGTCGAGTATAAAGGACTGATTACTGCACTCGAGCGCTCTATGGCGGTGGTCGAATTCGACACCAATGGAAAAGTGCTGCGCGCCAACGAAAACTTTATGAACACCCTGGGCTATAGCGCCGAGCAATTGGTCGGCAAGGCTCATCGTGATTTCTGCTTGCCTGCGCTGACCAGCAGCCCGGCCTATGCGGCGTTATGGAACGACCTCAAGGCGGGAAAATTCGTCTCAGGTACGTTCAAGCGCGTAACCCGTGACGGCCGGGTCGTGTGGCTGGAGGCCAGTTACAACCCGGTGCTGGATGAGCGTGGCCAGGTCCTTAAAGTGGTCAAGTACGCCCTGGACGTTACCCGCAAAGTCGAACAGGAGGCGGCCACCCACAGCAAACTGGTCGCGCTGGACCGAGCGATGGCGGTCATCGAGTTTGACTTGAAAGGGCAAATCCTGGACGCCAATGAAAACTTCCTCAACGTGATGGGGTATTCGCTCGCCGAACTCAAAGGCAAACACCACCGCATGTTTTGCGAGCCCGAGTTGATCAACAGCAATGAATACACCGACTTCTGGCGCCGCCTTAACAATGGCGAATTCTTTACCGGGCAATTCAAGCGTCTGGGCAAGCACGGTCGCGTCGTCTGGCTGGAAGCCAGTTACAACCCGGTGTATGACGGCGATGGCACTTTGATCAAGATCGTCAAGTTTGCCAGCGACATTACCGAGCGCGTGGAAAAGTTCGAGGAAGATTCGCGCGGCGCTTCACGGGCTTACCATATTTCATCCGAAACCGAGCGATTCGCCGAGCATGGCACACAGGTGATTCAAGAAACCGCCAGTGAAATGCGCCGGATTGCCGACAACATCGGCGTCTCCGCGCGGCTGGTGGGCCAACTGGGCGATCGCTCCGAACAAATTACCGCCATCGTCAATACCATCCGTGGCATCGCTGACCAGACCAATCTGCTCGCGCTCAACGCTGCCATCGAGGCGGCGCGGGCAGGTGATCAGGGCCGTGGCTTCGCGGTGGTGGCCGATGAGGTACGGCAACTGGCAGGGCGGACCAGCGGTTCAACAGCAGAGATTGCCGAGATGATCAGCATGATCCTGTCGGAAACCCGTGATGCCGTTGCCAGCATGAATGCCACTCAGGAAGGCGCGCAGCGTGGCGTGAGCCTGGCTGACCAGGCGGGCTCGGTGATTCTGCAGATCCGCACCAGCACCAGCGATGCCGTACAAGCCGTGAGCATGTTTGCTTCAAAGTTGGATGAGTCTGAGGTGATTCCGAAAACCGCGGTCGGCTGGGTGGGATAACGGCGGAGCGCCGGCCGGCACAACAGCCGGTCGGCGCACTGACTGCCTTACAAAAGCGTGAACGGATAGTCGACGATCACCCTCAGCTCATTCAACTTGCCGTCGCGCTGATCGGCATTTGAAGAGACCATGGCGTCACGCACGCGCAGCGACAGGTTTTTCGCCGGGCCGCTCTGCAGCACGTATTTGGCCTCTACATCGGTTTCGTGGTGGTCGCCATCCGCGCCGTAGTCGCCGGCATAGGCGCTGTTGGCCGGGGTGTGGGTGCCATTGATGTCCGAGCCGTTGATGTAGCGGGTCATGAAGCTCAGGCCCGGCACGCCATAACTGGCCATGTTCAGGTCATACCGCACGCCCCAGGATTGTTCCCCCGGGCCGTTGAAGTCGCCCCATTGCACCGAGTTGGCCAGCAAGACCGAGTCGCCGCCTTCGCCTGCGCCGTTGTCGCCGGTGCCGATGTAGTCGAACGGGGTGTCGCCATGCACTTTCTGGAACGACAACGTCACAGTGTGCGCGGCCAGGAACGAATAGGCCGCCGCCACCGAGTAGGTGGTGTTGTTGATTGCCCCGGCCTTGGCGCTGCCGGTGTCGAGGGTGCGGTACAGGTTGCCGTCCAGTGCCAGCGACTGGTCATGCGCCAATGGCAGCACGTAATTGAGGTTGGTGTAGTACTGGCGCCAGATATCTTCCAGCTCGCCGGCATACACGGTCGCGCTCAAAGACGGTGTGAAGGTGTATTTGCCGCCGATGAAACTGGCACTGTTGGCGGCCACGTTGGCGTAGGTCGCATAGATATCGTGGTCATGGTTGCTGGTCATGCCGCTGTTGGTGCTGGTGAAATGCCCGGCTTCCAGGTCCAGGCCGGCGATTTCGCTGCTGGTCAGGTCAAAGCCGGTGGCCGTCTGCGGCAAAATTCGTGTGCCGCCAGTGGCGAAGACCGGCGCGGTGGGCTGCATATCACCGAATTTCAGCTGAGTCTTGGAGACCTTGATCTTCACCGCAGCGCCCACCGAACCGTAGCCATTGGCAGGGTCGCCATTTCGGTCGGTGGGCAGCTCACCGGTGCCGGCATCTGCGTGGGTGGCGTCGAGCTTCATCGCGCCGTAAGCGTAGGCATCCATGCCAAACCCAATAGTGCCCTGGGTAAAGCCCGAGGCGTAATTGAGCATCGCGCCCTGGGTCCAGTCGCGGTTGTCGGCCTTGCCGCTTTGGCGATCGCGGTCGAAGTAATAGTTGCGCAACAGGCCGGTCATGCTGCTGCCCTCGATAAAGCCTTTGGAATCTGCCTGGTCGGTGACGGACTCGGCGAAGGCCAGTTGGCTGACGCTGGCACACACCGCCAACGTTAACAGGCTCCACTGTTTGATCATGTTGTTACTTCCCCGGAATAATTAACGCGTGCACAGAAACACCGCATTTTTTTGGACGGAACTTAAGCTGGAATGGGCAGATGTTTTCAGGTGAGCGACAGGCTGTTTTTATTGTGCTCGACGTGTTTGTCGAGACTGATTTTTATCATATTTTTTGCCACCTGCAGCGCGGCCGTTGATTAAACTCGATTAATTAAACTTCACCTCTTTTAATCCGCCACAGGTGTAGCGTTGATAGGGTCTTAGCCGCTCTGCTTCGACAAAACCTTTGGTTTGCCGCCGCAGGCTCTGCGGCGGATTTTTTAGATATGGTCAACTAAACTTAGCTCACTGTTTAAACTCGGAAATGGCCATTCACTAGTGGCGATATAACTCTGCGCGTCACAATTAGTCGTTTTTATCTAGACTGTTGCACCGACGCGCCAATAATCCTCTCGCTTACGTCACAGCCAGGCGACAGCTACGCGATCAACGCCGACAGTGCGCGTAACAAACAGCAAGCGGATTGGTACACAGGGCTCACGGATTAGCGCAAGGGTTTCGGCGTCACGCCGCCGCCACTCGAGGCCATCATCATGGCGAAAAATGGCGACGTTGACGTGGGTAATCCCAACACCCATTACTGACTGCAGATGGACTTTGCCAGCCACACCGTCGAAGTGGCGGCGTGGGTGTTCTCGCCGCTTGCCGCGAAAAATACATGCCCTATCATGGCGCATGCACTCCTCTTAACAAGGACCAGAGGCCTCTTGAATTGCCGGCCGATGACGGTGGCCTCAAAGGCATCGGCTACAACAATGGTCGCGGGTTTGCCCCGGATGGCTCGGGCCCCAGCTGGCGTTCCGATGGGCAAGGCGGCTATGAGGGCACCGGCGAGTACCGCAAGCGTGGGTATAAGTCTGATGGCCGTGGCGGCTATATCGGCACCGGCAATAATAGGGGAGGGCGCTGGAAACCCGATTGAAGCTGCGCTCGCCAGAGGAACGCGGTGCTGATTGTTTCAATCAGCACCGTCGCGACGCTTACTCTTTAACGTCCATGAACTCAGCAGCCCACGCCACGTAGCTCTCCGGCAGCGTGTAGGTATGCGTCAGTTCAGTCGCGCTGAGGTTCGAGGTGCTGCTGGTCATCTTGCGCTGGGCGCGCAGGCTGTCGTAAGTCGCCTTGATCGAGGCGAAGTAGGCGCCGTGGCCGGCCACCACAATGCGCACGCCCAGGCTGGCCAGGCGCTCGCTGTCATTGAGCTTCGGATTGCCGTAGGTCACCAGCATCAGTGGCACGGTGAGGTTTTCTGCGATCTGTTCAAGGTGTTCGAAGTCTTTGACGCCGACCATGCAAATGCCGTCAGCACCGGCATGTTCATAGGCCTTGGTGCGGGCGATGACATCTTCGGTCGGCAATACACCTGCGTTGGTGCGCGCGATGATCGACAGCTGCGGATCGACACGCGCCTCCAGGGCTGCCTTGACCTTGCCGATGCCTTCCTCGACAGAAATCAGGTCGGTGGATTTACGGCCAAACTGGGCAGGCAACAGCGTGTCTTCAATGGTCAGGGCGGCCACCCCGGCACGCTCAAGCTCCTCGACGGTGCGCATCACGTTCAGGGCATTGCCGTAACCGTGGTCGGCGTCAGCGATGAAAGGCAGTTGGGCGACACGGCCAATCCGGGTGGCCTGCTCGACGAACTCACTCAGCGTGATCAATGCAAAATCCGGTGCCGCCAGTACCTGCAAAGACGCGACTGAGCCACCCAGGATACCGACCTCAAACCCCAGGTCTGCCGCGATACGGGCGGACATGGGGTCGAAAACCGAGGCGGTTTCAACGCATATTTTTTTTGCAAGCAATTCACGGAAGTTGCGGCGCAACGCTGAGTGAGAAATCTTCGGCATGTTCTTTCCTGGCTCTGTCATCGTCGAGTGACGATCAATGTCTATTCATGGTGATGCCAGATTACCATGCAGGCGAACCGGGGATTATGACGTTTGAGCATGGGGTAGGCGCCAAACACATGGTTTGGTGGTTCACGCTTGGCGCGAGTGGTAAGTCATGGCCTGTTATGATGCCGCTCTAACTGGATACGCGTGGGTGTATAAACGCCGTTAACCGCCCGCTGCAGAATATTCGACTCAGTCAGATATTGAATTTTTTTGCTGGCGTGAATATGGTGCTGATCCCATTAATTTTCACGACCTCGGCCTGTGTCTCAGGCGCGAATAAAACCACTTCATCTGGCCCTCCGTTAGTGCCTTGCAGGCCATCAAATTTTCCAGCAGCCCATTCCTTAAGGCAATACGCAAGAATACGGTGATCGTTGTTCACGTGGGATGAGAGTGATCCGAGTAAAACACCGTTGAAGTCAGCTAGCGTGACGGACGATATCAGTCTTAAACGAAGACGGTACCCAGGCTGCCCGTTTTGTAAGGTTTGCCCCACATAACTATGGGTTTTCAGTATTGAGTCAGTAGTCCACAGCGGCCTCCCGAAACTAATTTTCAATGAATGATCAATAGCGCCTACGTGCCATAAACGTGTTCCGGGAGGTCGCGTCAAAGTAACGGCCCCGGAGCGTTGGTATAAAGCTTCTATTTGTTGGGTGATCAAGGAGACGTCTATATTTTGCTCGTGCACCCTCCAGGCCATATACCCTTTCTTAACAATGGGCGCAACAACATTTCTTGAGGCAATATCCATTTCTCGAATCATCACGTCAATGCTGATTTTCCCTTTTGAATCAAAGAACTCATGTGCCCATTTGGTTGCCACACGCTTAATCTCGGCAATTACAATTTCGGGGAATTGAGGTACATACTTGTCTGAAAGCCACGCTAGAAAATCAGGCACATGGCTGACGATTGAAATTCCTTTAGTAACTTTCCCTGTTTCATCCAGTAGGGCTAAGGCCCTCCGTTCGCCCTCAGAGTTAAGTTCACAGCGATCAGAGAGACCTTGGAGCTTTTTCAGGATGGCTCTGGCTTTGAATCTATCCCAGATAACTTTCAGACCTGGCTTAGAGTCATCCACTCTCGATTGAATTTCTTCTTCCGCAAAATTCAGTCCTTTCCGAACCAATAATCTAAAGAAATAATGTTGGGTGTTAAATTTCCATTTTTCAAAGTCGGTCATGCGAAGTCAGTCCTTAACTTGTATGTTGGGTGCGGCAACCCATCTAATCAACGCTTGGATGGTGGAGAAGCATAACGTTCTATGGGCGCTTTCGATATAAGCAGCATCACCCATACGCCTGCTGCGCCGTGCCTGCCTCGTGATGGTGCGTCGCGCCAATAAACAGGTACATCGCCGGCACCATGAACAACGTCAACAGCGTGCCGATCGACAGCCCGGCGAAGATCACCAGGCCCATATCATGCCGCCCGGCCGCCCCGGCACCGGAGGCCCAAACCAGTGGCACCACGCCCAGCACCATGGCGGCGGTGGTCATCAGGATCGGGCGCAGGCGCACTGCGGCCGCTTCTTCAATCGCCTCACGCTTGCTGCGGCCTGCGCGCTGCAACTCGTTGGCGAACTGCACGATCAGAATCCCGTGCTTGGTGATCAACCCCAGCAGCGTCACCAGGCCAACCTGGGTGTACACGTTGATAGAGGCGTAGCCCATGGTGATAAAGGCCAGCGCGCCAAACAGGGCCGGCGGCACCGAGAACAGAATCACCACCGGGTCACGGAAACTCTCGAACTGGAAGGCCAGGGCCAGGTAGACGATCAGAATCGAGAACAGCAGCAGGCCGACGAACCCGCCGGACTCCTGGATGAATTGGCGCGATTCACCCGAGAAGTCGGAGGTGTAACCCGAGGGCGCAACCTGGGTCAGGATCGTGTTCAGCTTGGCCAGCAGCTCGCCTTGGGCCACGCCGCTGACGCCCGAGAGCGTGGCCGAGTTGAGTTGCTGAAAGTGGTTGATCGATTCCGGCTGTGTCGACGTCTCGATATGCGCCACCGTACGTGCCTGGATCATGGCGCCTGCGGGGGTACGAATGGAGTAATCGAGAATTTGCTCGGGGTTGAGGCGGTCGACCTGCAACACCTGGGGGATGACCTTGTAAGAGCGCCCGGCGGTGGAGAAGTAGTTGACGTAGTTGCCACCCAGTGCGGCAGACAAGGCGGCACCCACGTCGGCTTGGGTCATGCCCAGCGCGGCAATTTTCTCGCGGTCCACCACCAGCTTGGCTTGTGGCTTGTCCAGCTTCAAATCCATGTCGGAAAACCAGAACAGCTGTTGTTTTTGCGCCTCGGCCATGACTGCCTGTGCGACTTCGTTGAGGTTTTCCACCGAGTCGGTGGTGGTGATCACAAATTGCACCGGCAGCCCTTGGGCGCCTGGCAGTGACGGCAGCGGAAACGCCGCGATCGTGGCGCCGGGCACCTGATTCCATTTTTGCTGCAGATCCAGGATCAGTTGAGCCTGGGAGCGCGTGCGATCTCCCCAGGTCTTGAGCAACACGCCACCCAGGCCCTGGTTCAGTGCCGGCAGGCCGGTCAGCTGGAACATTTGCGCGTATTCCGGCTCTTTGTTGGCGATCTGGAAAGCCTGGTCGGCAATCCGTTCCATTTGTTGTGGCGAGGCCGTCGGCGGGCCTTTGATCTGCATGAAGACCAGCCCCTGGTCTTCGGTGGGGGACAGCTCGCTTTTGGCCGTCATGCCGCTGGCGGCGACCAGCAGGAACAGCACAAAACCAAACGTCACCAGCACCGGCCAGATGTCCAGGCCGCCTGACAGCACACGGTGGTAACGCCCGCGCAGCCAATCAAAGTAGTGGTCGAGCCGGCGTGCGAAACGGCCTTCTTCCTGCCCGGTCTTGAACAGCTTCGAGGTCATCATCGGTGAGAGGGTCAACGCGACCACGGCCGACACGGTCACCGCGCCCGCCAAGGAGAAACAGAACTCCTTGAACAGTGCCCCGGTGAGCCCACTGCGCAGCCCGATAGGCACATACGCAGCAATCAACACCACCGTCATCGCAATGATCGGGCCGCCCAGTTCCCGCGCCGCCAACAGCGCCGCCTCGAGCACGCCTTTGCCTTCTTCCTTGATATGACGGTCGACGTTTTCCACCACAATAATTGCATCGTCGACCACCAGGCCAATCGCCAATACCAACGCGAGCAGGGTCAACAGGTTGATGGAATACCCCAGCAGGTACATCACAAAGAATGTGCCGACCAGCGACAGCGGTATCGCCACCAGTGGCACCACCACCGCGCGGAACGAGCCGAGGAACAGGTAAATGACCACCGAGACAATAATCATCGCCTCAACCAGGGTCTTGACCACCTCGTAGATCGAGGTGTTGATGAACGCGGTGGAGTCATACACGATGTCGCCGCGTACCCCGGTAGGCAGTTGCGACTGCAGTTCGGGGAAGGCCTCGCGCACGCTGTCGGCGACGGTCAGGATGTTCGCGGTGGGCGCCACCTTGATGCCGATGAACACGGAACGCTTGCCGGAAAACGCCACGCTGCTGTCATAGCTTTCGGCGCCGAGGGTGACGGTGGCGACATCTTCCAGGTACACCAGCGCGTCGCCTTTCTGCTTGATCACCAGCCGTTTGAACTCATCCACGCTGTGCAAATCGGTCCCGGCCGTCAGGTCCACCGTCACGGTTTGCCCCCGGGTCGAACCGACGGCAGACAGGTAGTTGTTGTTGGCCAGCGCGGTGGCCACGTCCTGCGCCGTCACGTTATGCGCCGCCAGTTTGTCCGGGTCCAACCAGGCGCGCAGGGCGAACTGGCGCCCGCCGAGGATCTCTGCGGTTTGCACGCCCTGGATCGAATCCAGCTTGGGTTTGACCACCCGCACCAGGTAATCGGTGATGTTATTGGTGGCCAGCGTGTCGCTGTAGAAGCCCAGGTACATGGCGTCTGTGGTCTGCCCGACGGCGATCGTGAGCACCGGCTCCTGGGCCTGGGCCGGCAGTTGGTTCTTGACCGAGTTGACCTGGGTATTGATCTCGGTAAGGGCCTTGCTCGCGTCGTAGTTGAGCCGCAGCGTGGCGGTGATGGTCGAGACCCCGGTGATGCTCGACGAGGACAGGTAGTCAATGCCCTGGGCCTGGGCAATCGCCGACTCGAGCGGCTGGGTAATGAAGCCTGCGACCGTGGACGCGTCTGCACCGTAGTAGGCCGTGGTGATGGTGACCACGGTATTTTCGGTACGTGGCCATTGGTTCACGGGCAATTCGAAGATCGAGCGCAGCCCCAGGATCAAGATAAACAGCGACACAACCACGGCCCAGACCGGTCGCTGAATAAAGGTATCGGTAAGTTTCATGGGGCACCTTTAATGTTCTTGGGGCGTCGGCGCCGGGTCGTTCAGCGGTGCGGTGCTGTTATCGACCTTCACTGCCGAACCGTTTTTGAGCTTCATCTGGCCACTGGTGATCAGCAGATCGCCTTCTTTCACGCCGGACAGAATGGCCACCTGATCACCACGGGTCGGCCCGGTCTTGATGAAGGTTTGCTGCGCGGTGAGTACCGTTTCGCCCTGGTCATTCTTGCTCGACGTGGCGATGAACACCGTGGTGCCGTAAGGGTTATAGGTGACCGACGTTTGGGGCACGGTGAGGTAGCGCTGGGTGGTCCCCGCGTTGACCACTGCGCGGGCAAACATGCCGGGCACCAGGGTTTGTTTGGGGTTCTCGACCGTAGCTTCGACCGTCACGTTGCGTGTGGTTGAATCGAACTGGGTATCGATGGTGCTGATCTTGCCGGTGAAGGTCTGGTTGGACAGGCCATCGGCGGTCACCGACACCGCTTGGCCGATGGCAATAGCCTCCAGTTGGGTTTGCGGCACCGTGAAATCAATGTAAATCGGGTCAAAGGTCTGCAGCGTCGCGATTTTGTCGCCGGGGTTAAGGTACTGGCCGGGGTTGACGCTGGTAATCCCGATGCGCCCGGCAAACGGTGCGCGGATGGTTTTTTTCGCCACCAGCGCGCGTTGCTGTTCGGCGGCGGCGAGCTTGGCCTTCAAGTCGGCAGTGTCGGTATCAACCTGGGCTTGGGACACCGCGTTTACCGCCAGTTGCGCCTTGTCGCGCTTGAGCACGATCACGGCCAGGTCGGCCGTGGCTTCAAGCGAGTGAAGTTGCGCGATGTCGGCGTCGGCATTCAACTGCACGAGCAGTGCCTGGGCCTCGACGCCTTGTCCGGGTTTGAAGCCGATGGTCCGCACAATGCCGCCGACTTCGGTGGTCACATCCACCCCGCGTACGGCTTTCATCGAGCCGACGGCGGTGACACTCGGTTGCCAATCGCTGAAGGGCACCTGCATGGCCGTCACCACCGCGGCGGGCAAGGGCACTTTGGACTGGGCAATCAGCGCTGAAATCTGCACGAATTTCACCCCGGCAATGATCGCGACTATCACCACGACCACCCCGATCATGATCAGCATTGGCCGCCACAGTCGCCGCTTGCGTGGGCTGCCGGGCTGGGGCGGTGGGGCAGCGGCAGTGTTGACTTCAGCCATGGGGTTTCTCGCTGTTTCAGTGATTCAACTCAGTTGAGCCGCGCCGCATCGGCAGGCGCCGCCTTGCTCTTGGTCGGCATGATTTCTTGCCATGACGGCAGGCCGAAACGATCCGCACGGCCCTGGGTGGCGGGGTCCACATCCGCGCGGTTCCACCAGCCACCCCCCAATGCCTGGAACAGCGCCGTGGTGTCGCTGTACCGCGCGGCCTGCGCCTTGACGCGCGCCAGCGCGGTGTTCTGGTAGGTTTGTTGGGCGGTCAGCAGGTTGATGTAAGCCACCGCGCCGAGGCGAAACTGCGCCTGTACCAACTCGAGGTTGGCCTGTGCGGAGCGTTCCGCCGCCACCTGCTGGTTGAGCGCATCGGCGTCAGCCTGCAGCGCCCGGAGCGCGTTGGCGACATCCTGGAACGCGGTAATCACTGTGCCGCGATAGCGCGCCGCGGATTCGTCATAGGCCGCCACGGCGGCACGTTTGCGATGTTCAAGTGCGCCGGCATCAAATAGCGGTTGGGTGATCGAACCGGCGAGGCTCCAGACGCCGGAGCCGGCTGAAAACAGCTGGGTGCCGCTGGTCACCGTAGACCCCAAAGACCCGGTGATGCTGAACTGCGGCAACTGGTTGGCGACGGCCACGCCAATGTTGGCACTGGCTTGATGCAGTTGAGCTTGTGCAGAACGCACATCCGGCCGCTGGCCAACGATGGCTGACGGCAAGCTGAGCGGCAGTGCTTGCGGGAGTTGCAGAGACGCCAGGTTGAAGCGCTCGTCCCGATCCTGGTTTGGAAAACGGCCGAGGTAAGCCATCAGCTGGTTGCGCGTTTGCGCCAATTGTTTTTGCAGCGGCGGCAAGGTGGCGCGGGTTTGCGCCAATGCCGTTTGCTGAGTGAGCACGTCGGCATCCCCGATGGCGCCCAGTCGGCGCTGCGCCTGCAGCACATCCAGTTGGCCGCTCTGGAGGCGGATGATTTCTTCGCTGGCGGCGACTTGATCCCGCACAGACGCCAGGCTGATGGCGGTATTGACCACATTGGCGGTCAACGTGAGGTACGTCGCCTCCAGTTGGAAGCGTTGGTACTCGGCTTGCGCTGTGGTCGACTCAATTTGCCGACGGGTGCCGCCGAATACGTCCGGGGCGTAGGAAACGCTCAGCGACGCGGAGCTCACCGTGAGAATCGGCGATTCGGCGAGGCCAGACGTGGCCCCGGAGACTTTCTCGCGGGCTTTCCGCACGTTGCCGCTCACCGAGGGAAACAGCGACGCCTGGTCGGCGTAGACCAGCTCGTTGGCCTGGCGCAACGCTGCTTGTGCGGCGCTCACATCAGGGTTGGCCCGTAAGGCCTCTTCGACCAGGGCGTTCAACGCCGGTGAATGGAACAGCGTCCACCATTGCCCGGGAATATCCATCCCGGCAATCAGCCGCTGCGCCGCGCCACCGACGTCAATGTCGGCCTGGGCGGTGGTGGTGAGTGTTTCCCGCGAGTAGTCGGCATTCGCCGCCACGTCGGGCCGTGTGAAATCAGGCCCGACGGTGCAGCCGGCGAGGGCAACGCACAGCAGGCTGAACGAGGCCAGAAGGTGCGAGGGTCGAAAAAGCGCACAGGCTGGCGCCACTGGGTGCGGTCCCGATGCAAGCTGCCGAGGCTGCTCTTTCATAGTCACTCTGATTGATCAGTTGGTTAACTGCTTTTTGGGTTCAGCAATGAGTGCAGGTGCATCAGGCCGGCCGGCTTGGCGTGACGCGGTTCAAGGCACGCGGGGCAGGTGGGTTGAACGTTAATTCAAGAATCGAGTAACCGCCAATAGACGCAGTCTTCAACGGGCGATGATGGGTGAGGGTTGCGCCTATCCTGCGAGTGTCGGTTGACTGCCCCATTGCGCATAACTGCTGTGCGGCGTGAGGGCTTAATCGCCTGGCGCGCGATCACTATAGTTCGAGCACCGTCGCAACGCCTTGCGAGGCGCTGTGCAATCCAGCCGAAGATTGAGGTGAACATCATGAATCGCGAATTCAAGCCTGACCACGCCCACGCCTTGCCGAGCCACTTGGTGGACGCCGAGTACTTTGAATACAGCAAGGCAGCCAACCCCATCAGCGCCAATCTGATCAGCCGAATTCCGTACCACAATTTCCCGGCATCGCTCTACGACAGCGGCCCCTCGCGGGTGGTACCGCTCGACCTCAGCGATGCACTGGGCTGCGCAGGCCCGGCCACCGGGCCGGGGCTGTGTGCCAATTTCATGCGCCTGAACGCCGGCGACGCACTGACCTTGCACCCCAACGCGACGTCGCAAGTGTTTTATGTGATTGCCGGGGAGGGCCGTGTCGTGCAGGGCGAGCACGCCATCGAATGGTCAGCCGGCTGTTTTATCGCGTTGCCTGGCATGCGGGAAGCGCGTTTCAGCGCATCACAGGATGCGCGACTGTACTACGTGCACGATGAGCCGCTGCTGCGCTATCTGGGGGTGACGCGCAGCACCGACCGTTTCGTGCCAACGCTGTACCCTGCAGCACTGGCCAACCAGAAACTGCGTGAAGCGGCAGATGATCCGCATGCCCAGGATCGCAGCCGTATCAGTATCTTGCTGGGTAATCGCAACTTCCCACAGACCCGCACGGTGACCCATGTGCTCTGGGCAATGTACGGCATTCTGCCGGCGGGCTCGATTCAAAAGCCGCACCGGCACCAGTCGATTGCGCTCGACTTCATCATCGACTGCCCCAAGGGGTGCTACTCACTGGTCGGCACTGAGCTGGATACCGATGGCCAGATCCGCCATCCGGTGCGCGTCGATTGGGCGCCTGGCCTGGCGTTTGTGACGCCACCGGGTTACTGGCACGCGCACTTTAACGAGTCCGACCAGGAAGCGTTCCTGATCCCGATCCAGGACGCCGGGCTGCAAACCTATTTACGCGCGCTGGACATCCGGTTCAGCCAATAGTCGATAACGGCGCCGCCCTGGCCTTGTTGCCGGGCGGTTTTAGCCTTTCCAGTAGGGTGTATCACCCAACTGCTCGACGATAAAGTCGATGAAACACCTTACCTTGGACGACACGATTCGCTTCGGCGGGTAGACGAACCACACCGCATACGCGTGCTCCGCGCCACGGATCTCCCATGGATCGAGCCAGGCTTGCAGTTCACCCGCTTCAAGACTCTTGGCCACCAGCCAGTCAGGCAGCAACGCAAAGCCCAGCCCTTGGCGCGCGGCGATTAACTGAGCATCCAGATCATTGATCCGCACACAGGCGTTATGCACCAGTGGCAACACCTCGTTGGCGCGGGCAAACGCAAAGTGCCCGGCGGCATGCGTACTCACAATCGCCGGCAGGCCGGCGAGGTCTGCCGGCGTTGCCGGAACCGGGTGCTCCCTGCAAAAAGCCGGGCTTGCCACCAGCCTGTACTTGCCGTCGCAGATCTTGCGGGCTTTGAGCGTCGAGTCGGCAAGGGCACCAATGCGTATGGCAAGGTCCACGCCTGAATGGATCAGGTTGACCTGCTCGTCATCCAGCACAAGCTCCAGTTTGATCTGCGGGTAGCGGGCCAGAAACAGGTTAACGACCGGAAGGATATGGTGGCGGGCAAATGCGGGCGGCAAGTTGAGTTTAAGTAACCCTCTGGGTTCCTGGTTCAGTGCCGAGGTGGCCGCTTTGGCTTGTTCAAGTTCATCCAGCACTCTGCGCGCGTGCATCAGAAATGTCTGGCCGCCTTCCGTCAGGTGCAGCATGCGTGTGGACCGGTTGAACAGGGCGATGCCCAGATCCTGCTCAAGATCCTTCACGTAGCGTGAAACCGTTGAGGCCTTGATGCCGAGCCGCTCGGCGGCACGCGAGAAGTTATTGCCTTCAGCGGCTTCGACGAAAGCGGTTAGCGCAGTGAAATAATCCAAGTGCCGCCTCGCTATTGAGGATGAGGAAGAGGCGCTCAGGTTACCGGCTCTTGTCACGCGCGACCATTTAACCCCATGGCCACACTGAAAATGGTCGCTGCAAACACGACCAAGGCTACAGGGCGATAAGCCCCTGCAGCCTTGATTGCGGTCTTACACCTTCGGCGCCAGCCACGAATCTTCGGCTTCAATACCATCTGGCTCGTAGGTCCAGGTGATTTTCTCGTAGGTGAACGCCAGGTCTTCCATGTGCCCCATTTGCTTGTTGTTCGGGTCCAGGCAGTTCGGCGTCCATGACTTCATCGACACCAGCACCGCATTTTCAAGCTTCGCTGTGTAGTACTTCTCCTCGGTGCCCTTGGGCGAAATGCGATAGAACTCCAAGGACACGGTTTTCATTTGCTCACCGGACGTCAAGGCCTGGTAGAGCTTGGGCGAAGCCTTGTCGATTTCCTTGGTCAGGGTCATTGCGCCATGCACGCGCTTGCCTGTAGGAAGCCCGGTTTGCGGGTTTTTCGGGATTTCGATGGTGTGGTCTACGGCCTGCAGGAGGATCTTTCCTTCGTGGCCCTGGACTTTGGTCGAACCTTCGATTTTGCCTTGGTTCTGGCCTTCCAGCGTGAGATAGCAGGGCATGGGCATAACGAGCACTCCAGTTCATTGAGTAAGGTGAACGTACGCGATGGCCTTCAAACCGCTTCGCGATGGAGTCAGATTACTGAGCGCGGGCAACCGCGACCCTCCGGTGAATACCTGAATCATTCTTGGGCGCACACGCCCAGTTTGAACGCCCATTGGGTCAGGTCCGCGGCGTTGTGCGCGTCGAGTTTTTTCATCAGGTTCAAGCGGTGGGTTTCAACCGTTTTCAAGCTGATGCATAACAGTTCGGCGACATCGCGGTTGCGCGCGCCTTCAGCCACCAGCTTGAGGATCTGGCGCTCGCGATCGGTCAGCGTGATGCCCGACTGTGCGCTGGCATTTGCACGCAGCGCGGCGACCTGGTCGGGGTTCAAGTCGGCATCCAGGAATGGCTTGCCCGCGAGCAACGTGGCTATTGCCGTCCTGAGCACCTCACTGGTACTGCTTTTGAGGACGTAACCGTCCGCGCCGGCATCCAGCGCCAGGGCGGCGTTTTGTTCACTAAGACGAGCAGTGAGGGTCAGCACACGGATACCCGGCCAGCGCTGGCGTATCAGCGGCAGGGCAGAAAGGCCATCCATCACCGGCATGTTCAGGTCCAGCAGCAGCAAGTCAGGCGCCAGGGCGCGGCACACATCCAGCGCCTGGCGCCCGTTCTCGGCTTCGCCGACCACTAGGATTCCAGGTGCGTCGAGAAGCAGCGCACGCAACCCCTCACGCATCAGTGGGTGGTCATCTACCAGCACAATCCGATAGTCAGCCATAGGTCATCCTGTATGAGGGGGTATCAAAAGAGCCGCGCGCACGCGGTCTCAAGACTGCGTAATGCGGCTTCGCAGTCAGCCTGTTTTTGTTGTTCTGCACTGTGTTCAAGCTGACGGCCGAGGAGCTCCAGTTCCCGTTCACCGAATTGCCCGCAGGTGCCTCTGAGGGTGTGTGCCAGTTGCGCCAGCTCAGTGTAATCCGCCACGTCGTACGCCTCGCGCAGCGCACCCAGCAAGTGTTGCGTGTCGACCCGAAACAGCTCGCGCAGGCGCGGTGCCTTGAGCGGCGATACGGCTGGCGGCTCAGTGGTCTGTCCCGGTAACGCGCCAATTGCACCGGCGGGCATCGGCGCAGGTTCCATGCCGCGCTTGAGTTGCCAGGCAATCGCGGTTTCCAATGCGCGGAACAACTGCCCGGGCAGCACCGGTTTGGCCAGGTAGGCATTGGCGCCCTGGCGCAGGAAACCTTCGCGATCACCTTCCATGGCGCTCGCTGTCAGGGCGATGACCCAGACCTCGTCGTCGAGCACCCCGTTCGCCCCCGAACGCAACTTGCCGATGGTTTCCAGCCCGCCCATCACCGGCATTTGACTGTCCATCAGGACCACGTCGAAGATCACTTTGCTCATCAGTTGCAAGGCTTGTTCGCCATTGCTTGCGCACTGGAAACGGTGGCCAAACCGTTCAAGGTACAGGCAGGCGATTTCACGGTTGGTCGCGACGTCATCTACCACCAGAACGTTGAGTTGGTAGGCTTGGCCAAGCAGTGTGTCCATCTCCTCGCGTACCGGCGGTACGATCACTTCATCCGGCGCCAGGGGCGGGAAGGGCAGCACCAGGGTAAACGTCGAACCATTGCCGGGCGTGCTTTTGACCCCAAGCTCGCCCCCCATGAGTTGCGCCAGGCGGTGGCTGATGGAAAGGCCCAACCCGGTGCCGCCGTATTCACGGGTGGTGGAGGCATCGGCCTGGCGAAACGCATCGAAAATCTGTGCCTGTTTGTCCTCGGCAATACCAATGCCGGTGTCTTCGACGCTAAAACCCAAGGTAATCCCCGGCCCCTTCCACACCAGTAGGCGCACTGAGCCCCCCGGGGTGAACTTGATGGCATTGCCAAGCAAATTGAGCAATATCTGCCGTAAGCGCAAAGGGTCACCCTTGACGCCCACCGGCACGTCGCTGGCCACCTGCACTGTCAGGCGCAGCCGCTTCTCTTGCGCACTCGGCACCAACACGTTGATCGCCTCGGTCACCAAGGCCACCACGTCGAACGCGGTGTGTTCGACGATGAGATTGCCCGACTCGATTTTTGACAGGTCGAGAATGTCGTTGATCAGTGCCAGCAACACATCGCCGTTATCTCGGATAGACCCCACGAAGCGCAGCTGTGGCGGGTCCAATGATGTGTCGGCGAGCAAATGGCTCATGCCGATGATCGCATTGAGCGGCGTACGGATCTCGTGGCTCATGTTCGCGAGGAACTCGCCCCGGAGCAGATTGGCCCGGTCGGCGCTCTGCAAAGCCTCGCGCAGCTCGCAGGTGCGTGTCTGCACCTGGTTTTCAAGCCCCAGACGCTCGGTGTGAAGGGTGTCGAGCAGGTCGTTATAGGCTCGGGCAAAGCGCCCCAGCTCATCGTCGTGAACCACCGGCAGGCGGCGAGTCAGGTCATCGGAGTGGCGGGTTTCTTCGATGGCCTGGGCAAAACCGGCCAACGGGCGCGCGAGTTGTTGGCGCAGTACGGTGAGCAGGCCCAGGGTCAGCAGCACCAACCCGATCAACGCAAACGGCGCTTCCTTCATGATCAGTTGCAAGGTGTTGGCCTGCAGGCGCGCTCGCGGGTAAAGCGACACCAGGTACCAGTCCAGCACATCCAGGCGCGCGACCACCGCCGTGCCATGGTTGAGCTTCAGTTGCTGGGGAAAGGTGCCTTTCATATCCAGGCCTGGCAACGGCGTCGTCAGGTAACGGTACTCTTTGGGCGCCCCTCCGGGCAGCGTGGCAATCGGCAATCCGGTGTGGTCGATGATGTAACCGTTGTAGCCGCGCAGTAACTGCGACATGCGCGCGAAACGATCGTTGAGCTGCAGGTCATAGCCGGTGATGACTTCCACCTTGCCGTCCTTGTCGCGCCCGATGGCGGCCACGGTAATCAATTGCTGCCCGGTATGGGGGTCATAGACCGGCCCGTCCCAGACTATGTCGGCCTTTGCATCCGGCAGGCGCTTGCTCAAGTCCCGCAGGTACTCAGCACGGCTGGCAGTAAAGCCCTTGACGGGGTAGGGGCCGGTGGAAAAGGCCGCGCCGATACCCGGGAAGTAGAAAAACGTGTCCACAATCATCGACTGACCCGCTGCGCCATAGGCTTCGGCAGCCACCGCGGCACGGGGTAACTGGGTCGACGGCGCGGCGCCCGGGTCCGGCAGCCAGCACAGGGTGCTGCGCGGCGTCGGTATATCGAGTTCTTCGGTCGCCGGGCTGCGCCACAGTCGCAATAACCGGCGGGCGCCATCGGCGCTTTCCTGCAAATCATCGTTATCGACGCGAGTGATCAACTCCACGCGCTGGCTGAGCTCCTGCAGCGACTCGCGCTCCAGTTGATGGTAGACGCGCCACGCGCTGAGCCCGGTTGCAACACACCAACTGCCGGCCAGAACCACGACCAGCACGCAGGTAATGCGTAAAGCCAGTGACCGGCGCCATAGTTTTCTCATTCAGGTGGGCTTTTGGTATCGGCCGACGCTACCGAGGACGGCATGCCCGACCAGCCATAGGCAATCTGTGCCGGGGGGGCCTGCGCGGCCAAACGCCGTTCGGCAACGCTGCCTTGCGCGGCTTCACCCACTGCGTTAGCGGCGTCCTGGGTATCCATGGCGGTCAGTTGATCACTGATGGTTTTCAATTGCTCATTGATCGCCTTGGACTGGCTGTCGGCAGCCTGTGCCTGTTGGTCGGTGTGTAGCAAGGTCTCCGCCCCGGTATACCGATAGGTGAGTGTCAGTTGGGTAATGTTATCGCTGGCCATCAGGTCACGCTGGTCGGGAAAGTCGTCCTGGGTCAGGGTGCGTTGGCCACTGGCAAACGCCTGCAGGAAATCGATGAAGCCATGCTCGCCGGGCCAGCGTTTAGTCAGCGTGTAGTGCGCAAAACGGACCTGCAGGCTGACATCGCCGCACGCGCCCGGCGTCCAGGTGAAGGGCGCGCTGGTGGGGAAATTGAAGTTGTCCAGGACGGTTGAATGGTTGCTGCATTGCAACGTCAGTCGGGTTTGCTGCGGTAATTGCCTGGCGCCCAGGTTGATCGACAGCGGTGTGGCCTGAATGCTGACCACCGAGGCAAGGCTGGGCAGGTTGAGTTGCGGCTGCAACACCGCCTGCTGTGCCTGCAAGGCTTTTTCAGCTGTTTGCAGATTTTGCCGTTGCGCCTGGCGTACAGCATGTTGCGCCGCGGTTTGCCGCGTGGCGGCTGCGAGGTCCGACTGAGTATGTTGCATGCGGCCAAGGTAGGCGAGAAAGGCACTGCTCAACGGCACTTTCTGGCCCAATGCAATAACCGGTTTAAAGCCCTGCGCATCCTGCTGGATGAAGGTCTTGATGGGACCATTGAGAAACCGTGGGAGCTGGCCGCGCTCGCCATAGAGTGCGTCATTCAACAACACCGGGTCGTGCACGCCTTCTACAGCGCCCAATACCTGGCTGTTCCACGCTTGCTGCAATTGGCTGGCGGCAATCTGGCCGGCATAGGCCATCTCGACATCCAGGCCTCCGGCGGCCAGTGTCCACACGAGCGACTCGCGCGCGTCACCTTGCGTCAGTTGCTGGCGCAACCCGTCGCGCAGGTCTTGAGCATCCCACAGGGCTGCGGACTTGATCGTCGGGTCGTTGCCGAACCCCCAATTGTCGAGGGCGACCTGGAACGCCTGTGCATCGCTCTTGCGCAGGTCAGTGGCTACCGCCTGCAATGTTTGATTGAACTGGCTGAGCACCTTTGCCTGCCTCATATCAGTGTTCACGGCATCCACGCCCTGGGTGACTGAACCGCTGCTGGCGACATCCTTGATTGCGTTGCCGCCCAGTTCATTGGCGATGCGCAGGTGCCCGAGCAGGCTGCCGTTATCCGCGGCGGGGGTTTCTTGCGCCAGTTCAAACAGGCGGTTCATGCGCACGCTCAGTTGCGCCCACGGCCGACGGTTGGCCGCCGGAATCAAGGCGAAACGTTCGGCGGTGCGTTGCAACAGTTGCCGGTAAGGCGCACGTGCGGTACCGACGGTACTGAGCGCGTCGCGCCATTGAGCTTGGCTGGTCATCCGGGCTTGATCCATCGAAAGGTAACCTTCGATAAAGCGGTACCAGGCATCCTGCGTGTCATTCTGGTACTGCACAAGAAAATGCTCACGTTGATTTTTCCATAATGCCTGATTACCGGTCGCAGCGATCAGCTCATCAATGAACCCCAGAATCGCGCTGCGGCCTTCGACCGTAAATGCGCGGGGCAGCGCGGCGTCGGCGTCTTTGGGCAGTTGCGAGTAGTCAGAGTAGCGAAGCGTGGGCAATTGCGGCTGTTGGTCAGCCCAGGCTTCCAACCAGGACAATGATCGATTGGCAAGGCCCAGGCCATTCAGCTGGCGCAGCGCGTTAGCGCGATCCTCCACCAGGGCTCGCTCGTCGGTTTGCCAATGCAGGTAAGCCTTGAAGCTGCCGCTCAAGGATTGCACCCGCGTGGCACTCGGCACCTGATCCGGCAAAAACCGCCGCAGCAGCGGTAGCAGCTCTTCGCCAGGGCCGGGCAGCGCATTCAGGGAACCACCGGCGAGGCGCGCATTGATCAGGTTGATGCGCCGAACCAACAGCTCCGTGTAGCTGGCGATCAAGGTGTCGTCGTTGCTGGTGGCAATGGCCTGTAACTGATCCGGCAGCAGCCTCATGAACAAGGGGCGCTGCAGGTTTTTGTCGAAGCTGGCCACGTAACCATCACGGTCGAACTGAATCAGTTGATTGACCCGGTTGTGGAACGGCAGCCAGCGCTTCCAGCTCGGCGTCACCTCATGCTCAAGGTTCTCAATAAACTGATGGTACTGGTCAAACCTGTGTAGATCGTGTTCCAGGCCTTTATCCAACGTGCTGGTCGGCGGCCATGTTTGCGCGATCAGGGCCAGCTCGTGACTGACATGATTGCTGGAGTAGATCAGCAGGCCGGCAAAGGCGCCGCAACCGACCAGCCACAGCACCACCGCGGCATGCGCGGACAAGCGGCGCCAGTGCCGCCAACCGTCGATCGCGCGGTACGCGAAGCGTTGTGAAGGCAGCACACGGTCGAACAGTTCATGGCTGAACCAGCCGACCGTGCTGCCATCGTCCTCAACCCCCTGGGCGGTCAAAAACAGGCCGGACAACAACGGAGGCGCGCAGTAAGGGTTGCTGGCAAAGGCGGGTAACAACAGCTGTTCCAATGCCGGGCGCAGCGCGGCGACGCGCTCGGGAAAATGCAGCGCCTGGGCATTGGGCAGCCGCCGTTGCCCCAGGTCGACCCGCAGTTCGAAGAGGCGACGACCGATCTCACCCAGTACCTTGTCCAGAAATACACGAGCGTCTGCATCGCTGCCATCGACCAGCAGGCCGAGCGCCTGCTGGCGCTGATGCTGAGTAAGGCTGGCAGCCCATTGCGGCATGCCCTCAATGCGTTCAGCGCCGGTCAGGACCAGATACACCGGCAGGCGCGCGCCGAATACCTTCACCAGATCGTCCAGTTGGCGGCGCAGGTTCTGCCCCAGCGCAGTCAGCTGAGCCTTGTTCTGGTCTTGCAGAGACTCAATCGCAATCTCCAGAATTACGCCGTTCAGCGGCTCGCGTCGGCGTGAACGCAACAGGCGCAACAACAGGCGTTTCCAGGCACTGGCAGAATCGAGCAAGCGGCGCGAAGGGTCGAGTACCACGGCATTCTCGAAAAACCACCAGTTGAGTACGTCGCTGGGTGGGCTGCCCGCCGCATGCGGTGCTGAACGCAACGGCGTATCCAGGCCGCTACGCGCCAACAGTGTGCTGTTGGCGCGGGTGGTATCACCGAGCAGCATGAACCAGGGCAGGGCATAGAGTGCAGAGCCCAAGTGGCCCGCCTGGCCCAAACGGGACTGGCGCAGTAAACGCACACCGGTGTTCCAGCACTGATCGACATCGGGCTCGAGCGGCTCGGTGCGCCCAGGCAGGTCACGCTGCAGGCGCTGGCGCAGGCGCCAACCTTGCCAGTACCGCAGCGCCCGCAACAGCAACCAGGTGCCGAGCATCACGGCGAGGAGCATCAGTGGCATGCACCACAATGGCCAGCCCGACAGCACGGTGACGACCCAGCACACACACCCGAGCACAATCAGCGCAACCATCCAGAACACGGCGACAAGCGCTTTCATTAACATTTCAATGGGCCTCCATCAGCATTGCAGCGGCCGCTGCCAGCGGCCGGTCCAGGCCGACGTAGAGTGCCGCCAGCCCCAGCAGCGGAATCACGATCAGCAGGGTAAGCACCAGCGCGGGCACTCGCCGACGCGCGCGGCGGCGTTGCGCCGTGACGCCGAATGAGGGCTGGCTGAACAGCGTGCCGGACGCCTGCAGCGTGGCCATCTGGCCGTCCCGGGCGATGCGTTGCAGGCATTGCCGACGAAACTCGTCCAGCTCGCTGGCTGGGCGCGTTGCGTAGTGGCCGGCAAACCCGGCGAGCAAGGCCAGGCCAAACACCTCACGGACCGCACCCGCTTCTTCCGGCAACGCCTGCCAGCGCTGGAAGAACTCCACCCCGGCCCGCGTGGTAAAAAAGTAGTGGCGTTGCAACGGCGAACGCCGCCACTCAGCGGCGCCGGGCCACGCAGTGGTCATTGCGGTTTCATCCACCCAGGCCACCACCGAAAACAGCGATTCGCGTACCCATGCCTCGACGTAACCGAGCTCACGGGCGCGACTCGCCGCCATGTCCAGCTGGTTGATGAGGCGTGCTGTGGCGGTGGCTGCCGACGCCGCGGGATCGGCGAACACGGCCCGAGTGCATTCAAAGACGCCGACCCAGCAGTCGGCCAAGCGACCTTCGTTCATGCGCGGACCACCACCAGCTCGACCAGCATGTCTGCCGGGGCGTTGGGCATAAACAATGCGGCGGCCTGGGTGCTGCAGACTGTTTCCCAGGCCTCGCTCAGTGGCTCCAGGCGGTAATAAAGCGCTCCGGGCCGACGCGGCATGCCTTGCGGCGGCACTTGCAGGTAAATCAGCTCGACCCCCGGCAATGCGCGGTTGATCAGGTCGGGCATGTCCTGCGGCGCACCCAACTTGGCATCCAGTTCCAGCTGCTGCGCCAACCGCGTCGGATCACCGTCGCTGCGCACCACCAGGTAATAGCGGTGGCGCGGGCCAAGAAAGGCATCCGGCAAGCAGCTTTGAAACAACCCATCGCTGGGCAGCAACCGCACCAGAAGTTCTGAACCGACGCTGATCTCGTTAAGCAACTGGCCGATCAACCCGGCCGCCAGGGTAATCGCCTGGCCGCAGGTTTCATGCTGATAGGACGTCAGCAGCGATCGACCCTCGTGGGTTTGCCCCAGCATGTCGCAACGCTCGCTGAACACACTGAGTTCACCGATCAATTGCCGCAGCGTCCCATACACTTGCCACGGCGAGACGTGTGGCGTCTCCAGCAGGTGTGTCAACAATGGGCCATAACGGTTGAGGATCACCAATGCGAGCAAATTGTGGGTGTGCGCGGCATCGAAGTCACCGTAACGCGCATCGCCGGATTGCTTGAACACCTCCAACTGGCGGGCTCGGCCGACCAATTCGTCACGGGTGTCTCGCAGCGTTTGCATCAATGCCGGTGAGGCACCGATCATCACGCAAGGCGGGATGTAGCGATCGGCCAAATGAATCCGGTCACCGTCGTGCTCCAACCGCGCGATAGGCAGCAATTCATAGGCCCCGAGGTTGTCGAGTTCCTCTTCCCAGAACAGACGCAAAACGTAGGACATTTGCCGCACCAGCGCTTCAGGGGCGTCGCCGTGACGGTCGTCCAGCGTTTGCGGGTCAGCCCTGACGGCAAACCGCACGTTGGCTTTTTCGGCATCTTGCAGCGCTTCGAACACCTGGGCATCCGGTTCGCCCGGCTGGCTGCGCTTGAGCCCGACATACAGCGTGCGGCTGTCGCTGACAAAGTCTGCGAGCGCCAGCGGGCGACACTCCAGTAAGGCGTTGCCGGGGTATTCGACCAGGCTGCCGTCGGTAAACCGCACCGACAGTTGTTCAATCCGGCATTGACGCGACGCCAGCGCAGCATCGTTCAAACACATCGATATCAGCCCCCAGGCATGCGGCTGTTGGCAGGCAAGGGTCCTCGTCACCAGGCTTTCCAGGCGTGCATCATTCTGCTGAAAGTGCTGCGGTTGCAGGAACAGGCCTTGATGCCAGTAGAGCGGTTTGTCGATGTTCATAGGGCACCTCGACAGCGTGGGGAAACACACCAAAAAGCCATCATTGGCCGGCGTCCGTCAGGCTGACTTCGCCTTCGGCGGGTTGCTCGGCGGGCGGTTGTTGCAACTGGCTTTGCTGGCTGCGCAACAGTGCGTCAGGCCCCAGCAACAGGTTGATGGCCAGCGTTTTCGGGCGGGCGGTCCAGGTTTTACTGAAAAAGCCGGTGGAGGCCACGTCTACGCCAATCCGGTAGAGCTTGACGCTGCGCTGCGGGTCCAGGTGGGCATAGCCGGCGCTGATGCCGACCATTTTTGCCCCCTCCAGGCGCGGCAAGCGCACGGTGCGGGTCTGTCCCGGCTCGATAAACAGGCGTGTCAGGCCGATCAGGTCCGGTGGCGCGCTGCTCATCAGCAACAGCTTGCTCAGTTGCTGGCTGCTGCCGGTGTAGGCACTGAACGCGTTCGGCTGCGCGAACTGAGTCACCACCAGCAGGAGTGTGTGTGCCTGGCCGTCGTATTGATTGAGGTCTTTGTCGGCGGTCAGCGTGAGTTCAATGCTGTCATCGGCGTAGTTCCACTTCAGCTCGCTCAACGCTTGTTGCTGCGGTGTCAGACCGTTACTGCTACAGGCGCTGAGCAACACACCGAGCAGCAGCACCGCGAGGGTTTTAAGTGCCACGGTGTTCATCTCAACACCAGCACTTTGGTCTGCCCAGGCGCGCTGACCATGCCCACGGTATTCTGAGGGGCACCGTTATGCCCGGTCAGGCAGGTCACCCGCACCGCCGGTTTGCCGCCGACCGTGACGCAGGTGCTGGCGTTGAGAAAGGTCATCTCGCCCATGATCCGGCCACTGAGCAGGCCGCCTGCGGCGCCGGGTTGATCGCCATTGCTGATCGTCACTTTGCTCATCAGCGTCATCGCCGGCATACCCATCACCAGCACGTTCGACATCAGGCCGGCGGGGTCGGCCATGCGCGTGTCGGCGATGTTGGGGTAGGGCACGGGCAAAGGCCCGGTCGGGCTGGGTGTATTACACATGTCAGGGGCGGTGGCGGTAGCCACTGCACCATCATTGGTCAGCATGAACATGGGAGGACTCCTAACCGAGTTTGATGCGCTGGCCATCCAGCGCGACGGTGATGTCGGCGAACAGGTCGAGGGTTTCGCCACGCAGTTGCCAATCGTTTTTGACCTGCTGGCTGACCGAGCCTGCGTAGAGGTCTTCGTGCCCTTCGACACGGCGGCGGCTGTCGCCGAACTCGGCGGTATGGACCTGCGCGGTCTGGTGAGCGTGCAACGCGCTGTCGTGGCGGTGCAGCCAATGGCTGTCGGCGCGCTCACCGCTGACCTGCAGCGTTTGGGTTGTCAGGCACGCGTGGCGGCTGTGCAGCAGGACGTCAGCGCTGCGCACGGCAAGTGCCGCGCCGGCATCCAGGCTGATGCCGTCCCGCGCTTCTATATGCAGCGCACCTGCCGGCACGTGCAGGTGCAGGTCGCCGTCCACACTCAAGCGGGCGGGCGCGCTGCTGTCGCGCTCCAGTACGCTGAGGATGTAGCCGCTCGTACCCTCCATGCAGATCAGCACCGCATCCCCGAGTGCCGGGCGCAGCAGGCAACCGGCGGCGGGCTTGAGCCAGTAACGGCGCCCGTCGGTACTGACGACACCAAAACGCTCGCCATCCTCGGCATTGACCCGCCCATGGTGCAACGTGGCCGGGGATTGACTGTGCTGCGGGGCTTGCAGTGGCATGGTGGTCTCCTTACAGCGTCGGCTGCCAACGGTCGGCGGCCAGGCGCAGTGGGTCGGCAGGGCGAATGTCGTCGAGGCGTGCGCCTTTCCACTGACAGTTGTCCAGTTCGGCGGCGTGCAGGTTGGCGCCGAACAGGTCGGCATCGGTGAAGTCGGCACCGCTGGCGCGCAGATAGATGCATTGGGCGTAGCGCAGGCGGGCCCGCAAGAACTGCGCGCCGGGCAGCACTGCGCCGTTCAGGTTGGCCTGGACCAACCCACTGTCGGTGAAGTCGGCAGCGCTCAGACGGGCGTCGGTAAAGATCGCCTGGATGAGGTTCGTGGCGATGAACCGCACTCGAGCGCCCTGGCATTGGAACAGCGACAGGGCACGGGTCTCGGCGTGGCTCAGGTCCACATCGGTCAGGCTGCTGCGATCAAAGGCACATTGCTCAAGGTGTGCGTCGATCAGGTAGAGGTTGCGCAGCAGGCTGTCGGTCACGCGCACTTGCTGCCATTGCGCGGAGCTGGCATCGGCATCACACAGGCTGACATGATCCAGTTGGCATTGGCGCATGATGCTGCCGCGCAAATTCGGCACCGAGAATGCACAGTCAATGAAACTCAGGTTGCTGGCGGTGGTTTCGTTGAGGTTCAACCCAACGGCCTCGCAGCGTAACCAGCGGCCACCGTCGAGGGTCGCGGTGGCCAGGTTTGCCCCATCGAAGTGACAGTTTCTGAAATCGACCTGACGCAACTGGCTGCGCGAAAAATGGCTGCCTGCCAGTTGGCAGTCGACCCAGGTACAGGCCTCAAGGTCGGCGTCGTTGAAGCACGCATTGCGCGCATCGATCTGCTCCAGGCGCGCATGGCCCAGCGTCACCCCACGGAAGTCACCACCGGCCAGGCACAGGTTACGCAGTACGCCACCCTCGGCGACGCGTGCGCGCAGTTGTTCGGCGGTTATTGATTCAGACATGTTCGAGTTCCTCGGGTAATCGGCAATAGCTCAATAAAGCGCCGTCCAGGCGGGCCCCGAGGCCTCGGGCGCCTTCGCTGGTGACCGCATGCAGATTGCAGTCGCGCAGGTCGGCCTGATCCAGACGGACTTTGCGTAGGCGGGCTTGCTGCAAGTTGGCGCCGACCCACTGTATTTGGCTGAGGTCACTGCCGGTGAAGTCGGCATTGCGCGCGTCCAGGCGATAACCGTGGCTGCTGCGCAAGTTGCAGCGAATCAGCAGCGCGTTGTGCAGGTGGCTGCCACGCAGGCTTGCCCCCGGCAGTGACACGTCTTGCAGGCTGGCATTGGCAAGGTTTGCGTTATCCAGGCGAATGCCGGGCAACTGGCAACCCAGGTCCAGTTGCAGCTCGGCCGCATGGGCATCGGTCAGGTCGATGTCCTTACCGTTGACCCCAGACCAGGCCGCCGAGCCCAGGCTCGCGCCGGCCAACCGGGCCTGGTCCAGCAGGCAGTCGCGCAAACGTGTTTGCGTTAACTGCGCTTCGCGCAAGTCGATCTGCCGCAGGTCGCAATTTTTGAAGGTGCTGCCGGTCAGGTCGATACCTGGCCAATGCGCGGCAGCTAACACACAGTGATCAAACAGGCAGCGCTGCAGTACGGCGCCGGTCAAATCACTGGCAGACAGGTCCAGGCCGACAAAACGCGCGCCTTCCAGGTGGTCACCCCGGGCGTGGGCGGCTTCGAGTAACGCGCGAGTCCAGGGCCCGGCTTCAGGGATGACGCTGTGGCGGCTGGCAGCAGGCGGCGGCGATTTGTCGTTTAACGGACTGGCCGCCGGCAATTTCGCCCGCAGTGCCTGCATCTTCGTGTTGATCTGCTGTTCTGTCTCCCGCATTGCTTGCAAACCGGCGCTCAGTTGTGTGTGCACAGTGGCTTTGCGTGACGCCGGCAGGGGCAACTGGTCAAGACTCGACAGTAAGTCTGTCCTGGCCGGGCGGGGCGCGTTGTGCTCAACCTGTTTGATCGCTTCGCGTAGCGCCTCAGGCTTCATGTGCAGGTGGACCGCGGTCTGGTCGATGAACTGCTCGGTCGCCGCCTGCGCGTGGTCAATGCTGGCATGAATGCGCGCCTTGAGGGCCGCCGGGTCAAACGGCCGTGCCTTGGCCGGCGGGCGTTGCGCCAATGCGGCGAGGTTAGGTGCAGTCGCCGGGTACTCGGCCGGGTTCAACCGTTTGCCGAAGCGTTTGCCGACGTCGCCGGCACGGGCCAATACGTTGGCTTGTTCGGCCGCGAAGGCCGCGTAACGCGCATCCAGCGAGGCCTGCATACGCTGAATGATGGCGTTTTTATCGACGGTTTCAGGCGCTATTGGCATGGCCGCAGGCGGCGGCTTGATCGACGGCCAGAGTTTTTCGCAGCAGGCGGCGGCGGTTGCCGTAGGTGCGTCGACGCGTTCATACACGGCGCCCAATTGCGCAATATCGGCGCCGTCAAGATCGGCCACAGCGACCTCGGCCCGGTACAGCAGCAACACCCGCTCAACGTCGGGGAATAGCCACACCGTGTCCAGGTGCACTGGCGGCTCTTCGATCTCGGGTGTCGATGCCGTGCGCTTGAGAAACACCCTGGCTCGGAAGGCGGGCAACGTCCCGCCGATTTGCGCCTGCACAGGGTGCATGCCGTCAACGCTCCAGGTTTCGTTGCCGGCCCAGTAATCTGAGTGGCATTGATCCTGAGCGACTTCATCAAACCAGCGGGCGTCGCAATCCAGAGGCGGGCAGGGTGCCCGACGTGCTGTCCAGTGTTTATCGCAAGTGCCCCACAAGCTTCGGCGTTCAAGGCACTGCGGCGGCAGCGGGCGCAGGCTGGCGATTGGCAGCGTCTGGCCGGGTAGCCGCATGGGCAAGTGTGCGTTTTCGATTTGCGGCAACGGCAAGCCCACGCTGCTGTCGGGGTCTGCCAGATAGCCGCTGCCTTCGGGATTATCCGCCCAGCCGGCGCCGCCGAACGCGTGCTGCAAATCCAGCGGCAAACGCAGGAGCGGGCCGGTTGGACGCGCCGTGAAGCCGAGCGCCCCGCGTTCCCAGCACCTGGGTGGGTGCAGGTGCAAGGTCTTACTGACGCTCGCGATGCGCACGCGCACGGCCATGCCATTGCGTTGCTGCTCAGGCGTCAGCGGGTACGCGTCGCCCTGCACGGCGACACTGCCACGGGCTTTTTTCAAACCACTGTCGAACGGCTGTTTGTCGAAGCGCTGGCTGAGCCAGGGCAATGCATGTTCAGCGGCCAGCACCTGGTGGTCGGCACCGAACAGCAGGCCCACGGTAATTGCCAGGGTCGCAGGCCTCGGCCCCTGTTGACGGGCCAGGGTCAGCAGACTTATGTCGGAATAGGAAAGGTGCATGCTTGAACCCTCGTCAGGAAGAAACGCTTTAAGGCTCGAAGTTGTCGACCACCTGGAGTGCCGCATTGGCGCCGTCGTCCAAGCCTCTGGCGAGCGCTTCGGCCATTTCGTTGAGCACCTCAAAGGCTTTGAGCCGCGCGATTTCTTCGGCCTCTATCAGCGCTTCCGTCGGCGTGGGTGGGATATACACGGCGCCCAACGTCGCATTGCTCGCACTCAGTTCGTCCAGGCTGGTGTAGGTGGCTTTCAGTTGGGAGGAAACGCTCGCGTTTTTGCAGTGGATATCGCCCACCACATCGACATTGCCCACGAACCGGGTTTTACCGGTAATGGCCACGTCGCCGTCGATCATGATCGTTTTAGGCGACTGGATCCGAATGCCATCGGGGTTGAGTACGATCGAATGCTCAGCGCATTTCAGCGTGATCGAGGTCGTTGCGGTCACCGTATAGAGATCGGTAGTCACCTTGTGCAGCTCGGCTTGAAGCTGTGAGACGGAGGCCACCGTTCTGTCGATCAGCTTCTTGTCCTCGGAAATTGCTGCGACCTTCTTCCCGATCTTCTCCCAGGCGTAAGTGAACCCGTTACACGAGAGTAAAATGCTCACGCCCGACATATTCACGGTGGTCGCTTTTCCTTGCGCAGTCAGGCTTAGCTTGGCCACGCCCAGGCTCGCCTCCGCCTGGGTTGTGGCGGTCTTGAGTGATGCCGAGAAGGTCGGCGCGTTGGTGAATTCAGCCTTGGCGCCAAGGTTGAGCCAGTTCGGGCCGCCCCAGTTGACACCAGTGTTGAGTTCCCCCGGTGTGGGTTTAGGCTCGGCGGGCGAAGCCGGTACCGGGTTATCCGCGCCCGGGTCGCTGCTATTGGCGGCCGCCGGGTCCCCGGTGCCCATCGACAATGAGTACACGCCGGGCACTTCGTGTTTGAGCGAGGACGATGTCAATTGCATGTGGGCGTTGGTGCGCAGTTGCGCGCCGGCGACTTCGCCATTGCCCAGTGTGAAGACGCTGTTGCCGCCAGGCGCACCCAGCTTCAGATGGGCAGCCCCGGGGTGGTCTTCCATCGCCAGGAAGTGCCCTCCGGCCGTGGAGAAGCCGCTCTGGGTGGCGTTACGCTCAACGACCATGCTCGGGTTTTCCGAGTTTGGCACGCAGCCAACGATAATCGGCCGGTCGGGGTCGCCCCCCAGAAATGACACCAACACTTCACTGCCTTTGAGCAGCGGAAAGTGCATGCCATGGCTGGAACCGGCAGACAACGACACCCTGCGCAGCCATGCCGAACCCCGAGTGCTGGGCTTTTGATCGCGGGCAAATGTAAAGCGCACTTTGTAGCAACCGTGCTGGTTGAGCAGCGGCTTGCCACTGTCGTCGCCATCCACCACCGCACTCAGTACGCCAAACGCGTTGGGTTTTGGGGTGTCCAGAGGCGGGCGGAACTGCACCTCGGCGGGGATCACCAGGAAGCGTGTCTGGGTATCGCCGGCCAGATTATCCTCGCCTGTCGCGGGCAATGGTTGTTGGCCGCTGTGGTGCACTTCAAGCACTTGATAGGCCGCATTCATGCAAGGTCGCGCATGCCCGGCCAAGGCCATCAAGCCGCCGGATCGCAGGCCAGTGACATGGCCGCTGCCCTGGAACAGCCGATGACGGCATCCCAGCGCCTGGGCACGGCGTTGCGCCAACCAGAGGCCCTGATCGTGACTGCCAAAATGCTCGCCATACACGCCGTACTCGCCGCTGAATGCTGGCGAGGTGGCGGGGGCCTGGGCATTGTCGGCGACGCTGCCGGCGGCCACCGACGCTGTGCTGTGTAGCGCCAGTTGCGCATTGCTCGCGGAAAAATCCTGCAGCACCACCTGCTCCGGTTGCACCACGCTGCGCCGGCTAAAGGTGTGCGCTACCGCCGCAAACCCGCTGTTCAGTGCGGTGTCCAGGGGCCGGTACCGCACCGGCAGCAATGCCTTGGGTTGGGCGCTGCGATCACTGCAAAAGATCAGGGCTTCCTGCTGCTCCTGCTGCTCGAAGAAGTAGTAGCAACCGCTGTATTCCAACAGGCGCGATAGAAAGTCGAAGCTGGTTTCTTCGTATTGGCAGGTGAAGTTGGCTTGCGTGTGGGGGATGTCGTCGTCGCGCAGGCGCAGGTCAAAATCGAAAGCGGCCGTGCGGGTGCTGTCGGCGCCCTGGCCTTCACGTGTCAGGTCGGCATTTTTGAGGATGTCGCGCAACAGCTCCGGCAGGTTTTTGTCCAGCCAGATTTCGCTGAAGCGCTGCTGGCGCAGGCGGGTGATGCGCGGCTCCAGCACCACACGGCAATAGTGGTAGAGATCGTCGGCATCCAACAGCTCCACCGAAGTGACGATGCCGTGGTACGGGTGAGCGGCGCCGAGGGCGTCAAACAGGGTCAGGTGCGCGGGTGCACCGAGCATGGCGTCTTCGTTCAGTAACGGGTTCAGTGAAGCCAGTACGACCTCGAAGCGATAGGGCCGTGACAACACGTCCTCACCCTGCCAGCGAGCGACCAGCAGGGGCTCCAAGGCAAGCCCATCACTCAGGAAGGTGCACAGAGGTTGCTCGGTCAATGTCATGGTCTGAACTCCTGGTTACCTGCGCAATCGAGTCACGGGGCCACTGTAGGTCGGGCGCGTTTTTTTGGCGCTCGGGTAAAGACCTGATTGTTCAGTTGTTCAAGGCTCTGCCTGAATCATTCTCCGGTCTGCGATTGAGTACCGGGACCTTGCGCCCCGACCAGGGTGAATACCGCCTCACCCTGTTCCAGCGTACGGCCCAGCCAGGTGTTGGTGCCGAGGCGCTGCCAACCGTCACCCAAACGCGTGCCACGTTGTTGGTCTGGTTTTAGGCTCAGCACCAGCCGGCATTTGACCGGGGTGTGCAGGTACAACGCGGTTAAGCGTTCGATACGTTTGTAGAGCGCGGTGCCTGGCATCAGCAGGTGAAAACGCAGGGCGTCCAACGGGCCGACCCGGATGTCCAGGGTGCTGCTGCGGTCGTTGACGTGTTGACCGAGGAGGCTGTCCTGCCCCAGCGCATTGCCCTGCAGGCCCAACCGGCAGCGGGACTGGTCATCAATCGGCACTTGGGTCAGCACACAGGGCACGACCTCGACGGGGTCGCCGTCGAGTGTGCTGCTGAGCAGTTGCTCCAGGCCGAGGGCCGAGCGCGGGAACTGGTTGAAGAGGCCGGCGTAGCGCACTAATTGCGGGGCAAGCTGGCGCCACTGCGGGTCGGCATCCGCCAGGCCCACCAGCGAGCGCACCAGGTTGAGACGACCCAGGTCACGACGCTCGCCGATCGCCATCCACAGCCGGTGTTTTTCCCAGGCACGAAACAGCAGCGGGTACAGCGCGGCATGCAAAACGTCGAGAAAATCACGGCCGGCGCTGCGGCCTTGCAGTTGCTCATCGATCAGGTCTTCGGTGTAGAAGGTCGGCAGCGGTGACGTCACGCCATACAAGCCAAAAAAGCTGGCTTGCAGGTGATAGCGCCCGCTGGCGTCCTGGTCGATGGCTAAAATATCGCTCTCGGGGAACCCTAATCCCAGGCCAGGGCGCACGCGTACACCATCGCTGAACGCGTGATCGTCTGCAAAGCGCAGCCGCAGCAAGCGCAACGCCTGGAAAAAAGCATAGTCGCGCCCGTTGGCCAGCAAGGTGTCCTGGGTCATAGCAGGCGTTGCCGACCGATTTTCGCCGGCCACGCCAGTGTTTCCTGATTAACGCTGTCGTACAGGTTGAGGGCTACGAAGCTGTTGACCGCGACACTGCCGGCAAAGAACTCATCGAGCACCACGCCAAACAGGTAAAGCCCTCCGGCCCCCAGAAAATGATCGCCACGGCACTCCAGGTGGACCACCGTACCTTCGATGGGCAGCCCGTTGATGAAGCGCCGCTCGTGCGTGGCAACGACCTTCTCAATGCCGTTGATACGCCGATTATTGGCGTCCTGCCCACCTTCATCGGCGCTCGGCAAGTAGAGTTTGAGCAGGCTCTTGAGGTAATCGGCGTCGAGCAGTTTGAAGTGGTTGGCATTCAGTTGGGAAAGCATGCGCCACAGCAACCGGTCCTGGTATTTGGGCGGATGGCAGGGGGTGATCCCACGAATGTTGCGCAGCGTGACGCGCGCCGGGGTGTTGTCCATCGGCTGGTTGAGGTCCCCGGGGTGCAAGCTTTCAGGCAGTGGGCCGTCAGTGCACAGCAACGAGATCGACAGGGTGACGTCTTGCGGCGATTGGCGGTCGACATACGGCAGGCTGATGAAGTGCTCGTAATCACGCGGGTCATTGCTGCCCTGGCGAATGCGCAAGTTGAACGCATCGCGCTGGTAAATGGTGTGGAAGGGTTTTAAGGTTTTTTCGTTGCCGGTGCCCGAATAGGCGCTGACACTCAGCACCGAATGAATACGCAGACGTTGGCGTTGGGACTGGTTCGCAGGCTGGATGCGATATTCGGCCTGGCGGTGATCGACCCTGAGTGGGTGAGCGTCCTGGGTGAACAGGTTGACCGCGGGCGTCACCCCGAGCATGAAGCTGTTTTCGGTCAGGGCAGGGGCCCACGACGGCACGTTGTCGAACACCAGCTTTACGCTCATGCGGGTGTGTTCGCCGCGATGGCGCCAGCGCTGCAAACCGCTCAAGCGCACGAACAGGAATTTTTCCGGTAACGCGAAATACTCCTGCAAACCCCGGTAGGCCGGGTGTGCTGCATCCGGGTAGGGCAACAACGCGTGCGCCCGATCAAATCCGCACGACTGGATGTGGTTGGCCGACAGCAGCGTTATTGGCTGGCCTTCACCCTGGATGCGTATTTCGCGCACATGCTGGTCCAGCAGGCGGAGCAGGGCACAGGCTTCGCTGAAGGTATCCCCCAGGTAAAAGGTCAGGCTGTCGGCCTTGAAGTCATCGGGCGCGACGGTCAGCGCAAGGTCCAGCACCAGGCTGCGGCGCTCTGCGGTTCCACCGTCCCAGCGCGCACCGGTCAGCGTGACCGGTTCAAGGTCGACCGGCATCGTGCTGCGAAAGCTCGCGCGATGGCCGTCAATGGGCACCGAAGCCACTTCGCAGCCGGTCGCGATAGGTTGTGTCTGCGAAAGCGCTGTTCGCGGCGCGAACTGCAGCAGCGTCATGCACGGCAGCGGCTGCAAATATTGCGGATACAGCAACTGCGCCAGCTCTTGGACAAATTCTGGAAACTCGTCATCCAACCGCTGGCGCACCATGCCTGTCAGGAACGCCACGCCTTCAAGTAGGCGCTCCACATCCGGATCGCTGGCCGAGCCACTGCCCAGCAATGGCGCCAGGGCCGGGTTGCGCTGGGCAAACTCATCGGCCAGATGCCGCAGGTTATTCAGTTCACTTTGGTAGTAGAGGTTCTGCACAAGTCCACCTAGCGCATTGACAGCGAGACACGCCCGTCGCAGGAGACGAGGGTCGATAAGTGGATGGGGATGTCGCGGTCATTGATCGCGACCAATCCGTCGAGCATGAAGCGCAACGACAACACCTCGCGGCCATGGTCGGCCAAGGTGATGCAGGGGGATTTGAGGCGCGGTTCGTAACGCGCAACCATGCGTGTCATGTGCTCGATGATTTGCGCCGTTTCCCCGGTGGCGAAACTGCCGGCCAGGTTGGTGAAGTCGGGCACCCCGAAATCCGGGTCGATTGGCACGCTACCTTGGCGAGTGTTGAGAATTCGGCTCAGGTGCGCCATCAGTGAGTCCAGCAACACTTCAGCCTGGGTCAGGTGCGAGCGTTCGCTACCCACTTGCAGGGCACCAATGCGTTCCAGCAGGCGTTTTTCTTTCATCACCGGTCCCTCAAGTACTCAGGATGCCACGGGTGCGGCCATCGCCACGGCGATGGCCGCAGGGTTCAGCTCTTGTCCAGCTTGCCGACCAGCGACAAGGTGAACGAAGCGCCCATGTATTTGAAATGCGGCCGCACCTTGAGACTCACGCGGTACCAGCCTGGATCGCCTTCGACGTCGTGCACCGCAATATCCGCCTGGCGCAATGGCCGACGGCTGCGCACGCCCACGGCGGGGTTGTCCATGTCGGCGACGTATTGACGGATCCAGCCATTGAGCTCCGACTCCAGGTCGCCGCGCTCTTTCCAGGTGCCAATGTTTTCGCGCTGGATGACCTTGATGTAGTGAGCCAGGCGACTGACCACGAAGATGTAGGGCAACTGAGTGCCGAGTTTGTAGTTCAACTCCGCTTCCTTGCCTTCTTTGTCATTGCCAAAATACTTGGGTTTCTGACAAGAGTTGGCGGAGAAGAACGCGGCATTGTCGGTGTTCTTGCGCATGGTCAGGGCAATAAAACCTTGCTCGGCCAGCTCGAATTCCCGTCGCTCGGAGATCAGCACATCGGTGGGGATTTTGGTCTGCACCTCACCCATGGCTTCGTAGTTGTAAATCGGCAAGTCACTGACCGTGCCGCCGCCTTGCGGGCCGATGACGTTGGCACACCAGCGATACTGGGCGAAGCTGTCGGACAACCGGCTGGCAAACGCAAAGGCGGCATTGCCCCACAGGAAGTCGTGGTTGCTGGTGTTCACGCTTTCGTTGTAGCGGAACTTCCTGACGGGCACCGTCTCTTCCCCGTAAGGCGTACGCAGCAGGAAGTGCGGCAACGTCAGCCCCACAAACCGCGAGTCTTCACTCTCGCGAAACGCATTCCACTTGATGAACTGTGGGCCTTCGAACACGGCTTGCAGGTCTTTCAGGTTGGGCAGCTGGGAAAAACTCTCGACGCCAAAGAACTGCGGGCCCGCCGCTGCGATGAAGGGCGTGTGCGACATCGTCGATACGGCAGCGATGGACTGCAGCAGCTTGATGTCCTGCGAGCCAGGGTTGAACTCGTAATTGCCGATGATGGCGCCGAATGGCTGGCCGCCGAACTGTCCGAACTCTGCGCTGTAAACCGCCTTGTAGAGACCCGAACGCGTGATCTCCGGGGCGTCTTCAAAGTCGTCCAGCAACTTTTGCTTGGACACACTGAGCATTTCCAGGCGGTTGTTTTCACGAAAATCGGTACGGTCGACCAAAAATTTCAACGAACGCCATGACGCTTCGAGTGCCTGGAAACGCTCATCGTGCAAAATAGCGTCGACTTGACGGCACAGCTTGGCGTCCAACGCTGCAATCATGTCGTCGATCAGGTTGGCGCTGACTTTTTCTACCGCGCGGCTGGGTTCCAGCAACTGGGCGACAAACGCCTCAAGGCCTTGACGCGTCACCGCGTAGGCCTCGTCGCCAGGTTTTATTCGCGCGGTATGGATCAATTGATCGAGTAGCGACCCCTCCTGGTGCGTGGTAGATACTTGCGTGGCCGGGTTTTGCGTTGCTTCTTGGCTCATGGCTTTACTCCTTTTCCTCAACGCCCAGCTCACCGAGCAAGCGGGCACGCGAACCGTCGTCGCCAATCAATGCCTGTAATTCCTTGCGAAAGTCGGGCACGTTGCCCAGTGGGCCTTTCAACGCCTTGAGTGCATCGCGCAGGGCGATCAACCGACCGAGCTCCGGCACCTGCTCAACCAGGGCGTCCGGTTCAAAGTCACGAATCGATTCGAACTTCAGCGTCACTGCCAGGCGTTCGTCTGGCGTCGCGTTGTCCGAGAGGCGGTTGGCGATGGACAGTTGCAGGCTCAGGTTCTGGCCTTTGAGCACGTCGGTGAAGTTGTCTTTGTCGACGCGAATCGGTTTGAGTTCTTCGACAGGGGTCGGGTCTTCACGCAGGGTGAAGTCCCCGATCACCAGTTGCTTGAGCGGCAGCTCGACCTGTTCCTGGGCATCGCCCGTCGCAGGTTTGTAGACAATATTGACGCGCTCTTTAGGCGCGACGGAACCGTCACTTGCCATGGTGTTTCTCCTCAGTGAGCGACGCGCAGAGGCCGTCGCGTCTTGTCAGGGGTTCAGTCGGTTGGCGCGCAGGCGCTGCGCTTGCGCCAGAAACCTTCGAGGTCCAGGCGTGACAGGCGCCGTGACCATTCAGACGAATTGCTGTGCTCAAGCATCATTTCCAGCAGCGGCTTGACCAACTCAGGCTCCCATTGCTCCAGATTGAGCTCGTCGGCGCGGGCCAGCAGGCCTTCGAGCGCGATACGCAGATCGGGGTGGGGGTCGAACCGATAAACCAGCACGCACTGCGAGGCGCTCAGCCTGAAACGATCGCGCGCGCTGGCGGTTTGGGCGATGCAGCGCTGCAGTTCGGCTAGCCCTTCATTCAGTCGACCGTCATTGGCCATGCGCCGAGCGTCTTCGACACAGGCCTCGATAGCATCCTTGGGAGCGGCCACGGGCGTCGTCGGTGCCAGGCTTTCCAGCCACGCGCGGGTGGCACCATCGGCAAAGGGCATGCCGTCGGCAAAGTTCAGCTCAATAACCCCAGGCAGGCGGCTGACCAGCCCGTGCACCTCGTGCGCTACGGCCTGGGCAGCAGCGCACGCACCCGCCTGTAAAAGGGCAGTGTGGCTGATGCGATTAAGGTCGAGCCAAAACGGGTAGCTACTCAGCCGCCCCTCACAGAAGCGCGCGATATCCAGCGGCTCGGCGATCTGCTGTAAACCCAGGACACTCTCGCGCAGCGTCAGGGGCGGAGAGGGCAGGCGAGTGTTTCGACCCTCGCTGGGAGGAAGCGCTTCGACGGTGATCCAGATTGCCTGGCGATTCAGCCGATAGGTCAAGGGCAGCGCCGGGCGCTGATGCAGACAGTAGGCCTGCACCGGACGCAGCGCCTCGAACACCGTTTCTACGTTGCTGATGATGGCTTCATCATCGTCCAATGCGGTCAACCTCGGGCTGATGACACTGGGCGGGGCGCCGATTGCGAGGTCGGCGAGCGCGGGCTGCGGGGCGGGCGACGACGAGTCCGGGGCGGGCTGTTGGGTTTGGCTACGGGTTAATTGCTCCAGGCGCCGACGGACTCTGGCAAAGCTCGGCGCCTGGTCGTCCTGCGTGCGCCAGAATGCCTCGATGGCATCCCAGTCGCTGATCAAGCGCTCAGCCGCCGGTGCGTCCAACGATTCGAAAGGCTCTGTCAGCGTCTTGTCCAGCCACTCGATCAGCCATTGCGCCTGATTGCGCCGTGCGCGCAAGCGCGAAGCGGGTGGCGTCAGGGTGTGCCAATAGAGGTCGAGCATTTCTCTGAGCAGGTGGACCCCAGCGCTCAGCCCGGCCATTGCGCGCAACCGCGTCCAGGCACACAGCAGCCATATGGCGACACTGAGGTCTTTACCTTCAGACTTGAGAATGCCCTCGCAGAGTGTCGATAACCGCTGCCAATCCACCGCTTCAAGCGCATGGATATTATTGAGCTTGTCGATCTCTGCCTGAGCCGCAGCAAACGCATCCCCATCGCGAGGGTTGTGACCCGCCGGGTACTGCTCATTGATGGGACAAGCCCCCAACTGATCCTGGTCACCGTGCATAGTTCGTTTGCCTTCTACTGCCTGCTTAAAGGAGTCGTGCGCAGGCCCGAGGCAATACGCGAAGGGCCTGGGGCTTGACGACTAAGCAGTACCGTAGGGGATGGGGGCGAATCATCCCATCAGGTCAACACCTGAAAGCGCAGGCCAATAGTGCGCTGATTTCGGTCCGACACGGCGCCTCACGCTGGCTTCGTCTTGCCGATCATCGCTTCGGGTGAAACCACCCACACACTGCAGGGCATTTTGTAGAGCAAATCCTCCACGGTATTGCTTTCCAATGGTTTCATGCCGCCGTGGTTGAGACGGCCCATCACAATGACGTCAATGTCATAGGCATAGGCATAACTGGAAAGCACTTTGGCCGGGCTGCCCATGATCATGCGTTGGTGTTCCGGCGCAATACCGTTGCGGTCGGCGAGCGCTTGAAAGGCCTCGGCCTGTGCGTCGAAGAGGTGCTTGATCTTGCCGGGTGAGAGCAGCATCGACGCATAATCGCAGCCGTACTGTTCAGCACTGCTGGATGAAAACTCGTGCGCATAGATCACATCCAGTTCGGCGTTGCAGGCACTCGCGAGCCTGCCGGCTTCCTGGACGAGCCGATCGTTAAAAGCTTTGTATCGATCATCTCGGTGGAACGGGTTGACCGCCGCGACGATTTTGCGTGGCAAAGCATTGGTCATATGGCTGACAAAGTGCAGGGGCACCGGGCATTCGCGCAGCAGATGGATATCCAGTGGCGTAAACATCAGGCGTGAGATCAGCGAGTCATGCTCGACCGCCTTAATGAGCGCCGTTATGCGCTGCAGCTTCAGGTGAATGATGATTTGCTGTAACGGCCGTTCCACCCACAGCACCTCGGTGGTGATCGCTACGCCGGTCTCGCGCAGGCTGCAGGCTTGGGCTTCAAGCCATAGACGATGCTGCTCAAGATAGCGTTGGCGCAGCTGCTTCAGCACCGGCTCCTCGAGCATGCTGACCGCCGCCAGCCCTTCCAGGTAATCAAACGCCACAATGTGCAGCGCCGCGCCCGCGGCCTTGGCCAGCGCGGCGGCGCGAGCGAATGCCGGGCTGGTTTGCAGCAGGGGCGAAACGATCAGCATGAAACGCAGTTGCTCAGACATGACAGCACTCCCGTTGATGATCACGCGCTGCAGTGTTCTTCAGGCGTTAACCTGCCGACGCGTGCAGCAGGCTGAAGTGGCAGGTATTTCCGCCGCTTTTTTTGGCCTGGTACATCGCGCTGTCTGCCTGTGCGAGGAACTGTTCAATCCTGACGCCACCCGCAGAAAACAGGCTGATGCCGACGCTGATGTACGTATTGATGCAGTGACCCTCGATCACGAAAGGCTGGTTGATCGCGGCGACCAGCTTTTCAGCCAGGGCTTCGACCTGAGCGGCTTGGTCCATGCCGCTCACGAGAATCGCGAATTCGTCGCCGCTCAAGCGACACACCACGTCGGACCTGCGCACTGACTGGCTAAGACGTTCCGCGACCGCCACCAGTAACTTATCGCCACACGCATGGCCCAGGGTGTCGTTAATGGACTTGAAGCGATCCAGGTCGATGAACATCAACGCCAGGGGCTGTTGTTGCCGAGTGGCTTGATTGACTGCTTGAGTGAGCAGGCTGAGGAACAGGCTGCGATTGGGCAGCCCCGTCAGCGCATCGTGGAAGGCCAGTTGTTGCATGCGGATGCGGTCCTCATCCGCGACCCGGAAGTTGTGCAGGACAGCGATAAAATGCGTCACCACTCCCTGAACATCGAATACCGGGGTAATGACCTGATTGACCTGGCAATTGGAACCGTCCTTGCGGCGCTCGATCAGTTCGCCCTGCCAGGTCAGGCCCGCCATGATGGTCATCCAAAGCTCGCGATAAAACGTGGTGGTTTGTCTGCCCGAAGACAACAGATGCGGTGTTTGACCGATCAATTCCGCCTTGGAATAGCCACTCATGAGGCAGAACGCTCTGTTGGTCCAGACGATGCACCCCGTCCTCTCGGTGATCAATACCGGGTTGGTCGCAGCGTCCAATGCCCTCACCAATAATTGTTGGTCATTTTCGATCATGGTGCCCTCCGACGGAGCCCGTCACGCGGCAAGCGCTGGTTCAGGCTAGGGCAACGGGCAGGGCGGCGATTGACCAAAATCAACTTTTGCTGGCGCAAGCTGATAAAGATCAACTGGGTACCGAACCGGAACGCTCAACCTGAAGGCTCATTCACGTCGTGAGATGGCCGCGTGCCGAGGTGCCCCATGTTGCAGACTCAGCGTTTGTTGTTGATTGCCCCTTCCTCCATGACGCGCACAGCGGCGTTTGAGCGTGCCGCTGCCCTGGCACATGCAATGCAATTGCCATTGCATATCGTGGCGTTCGATTATTTGCAGGCACTGGCGGTGGCCGGCCTGTTTGCGCCCGAGCAGATCAGCCGGGCGCGCGAAGGGTTCCTGGAAAACCACCGCAAATGGCTCGCCGAACAAGCTGAATTGATCAGCAAGCACGGGCTGAAGGTCACCAGCGAGGTGGTGTGGGTTCATCATCCTTATGAGGAGATTTTGCATTTCGTCAACGAGATGCCGCTGGCCCTGATCGTCAAGGATTCCGAGCACGTACCAACGCTCAAACGCGTGTTTTTCACACCGCTGGACTGGCAATTGCTGCGCGATTGCCCGGTACCGGTACACCTGGTCACTGATGCGTACCCACCATTACCGCGCAAGGTGCTGGTCATCGTCGATGTGCTGCGCAGTGAAGACCAGGATGCGGTGTTTAACGACCAGATTGTGGCGGCTGCCAGCCAGTTGGCCGACCAGTGCCAGGCGCAACTTGACCTGCTGCACGTTTATGACTGGGCCGCGGTATACGCCACCGACATGGGGTACGGCGCAGTCCCCCTGGCCGAGGGGCTGTATGAAGCGCTGAACGAAGCGCAGCACGTAGCGTTTGCGTCCCTGGCCGAGCGTCAGGGCGTGCCACCTGACCGGTGTCACTTCATCGAAGGTTCACCGCTGCTGAGCATCTGCGACTTTGCGCGTACGCACCAGAGTGACGTGATCTTCATGGGCACGGTACAGCATTGGGGGCTGGACAAACTCTTGGGCACTACCGCCGAAAGTCTGCTGCATCAGGCGCCCTGCAGTGTCTGGGCAATCAAACCGCCGCGGGACTGAAACACGTCGTGTGAAATGAGCCAATCCCTGCATCAGGCGTTCACTGCCCTGGCTGACCGTTACGGAGTACCGCCGCAGCGCCGCGACGTTGTGATGGGCCAGGCGGTCCCGGTGATTGATGAGTTCGTCGAACAGTTCCAGGCCGATATGGTGGTCATGGGAACCGTTCACCGGTTCGATCTCGACCGCCTGATCGGCAGTCACACAGCGCGCGCGTTGTATTCGGTGCCGGGCAGCATTCTGGCGATCAGCCTAACGCCTTGGACGGCAGTGGGTTTGTTGATAAAGATCAGAGGCCGTGCCGACCAACGCCAGATACTGGGCCGGTACTCAACTCATTTGAACCACGGGACAACCATGAACAAATACCTTTGCACTTCATTGCTGGCACTGTTGTTGGCAATGTCTGCCGGTTGCAGTCATCAACATGCCAAAGAGCTGGAGGCTCGCCTGGATGGCGCGGAAAACAACGCTGCCAGCGCGCGACTGCGGGCGGATGAAGCCTACATCAAGGCTGAAAAAGCCGCGGCGGCAGCTGACCAGGCGCAACGGACTGCCGATGAGGCCAATGCGCGGGCTATTCGGATGCTTGAGAAAGCGACCCGCAAATAAGCATCTCTGCCTGGTTTGAACCGGGACCGACGGAAACAGGGCAGGCGTATTCATGGGCACTGATTCCATGCCTGCCACCGATCACCCGACTATTTCCCGGCGCGCCCCGCGATGAGCCGTTGGCCTGAACATCGCGGGGCGGGCGATCACAAGTGCAGGCGATGAATGACCTGGCGGGAATCTTCCGGGTCATGGTGTGTCTCGAACCCCAAGGCACTGGCCAGATCGCGCATTGCGGTGTTTTCGGCGGAGTCGACCGAGTACATCTGGGTAAAGCCATTCCTGCGTGCCGCCTGGATCAAATGCTTCATGAGGTGTGTGCCTAACCCCAGTTGCGTCCATTCATCGGCGACGGTGATCGCGCACTCACACGTCTGTTTGCCGGTGGCCGCATAGCGGCTGACGCCGATCTCGATCAATTCGCCGTTTTCATGGGTGAGCGCGACATAGGCCATGCGTTGTGCGTTATCGGTGTCCATCAACTGATCGAGCATTGCTGTACTCGGTTCATTGATCTGCGCGAGAAAGCGCATATGTCGCGACTCGGGAGACAGGCGCTGGATAAACGCGTACTCGCGATCACGATCTTTTTCCGTCAGCGGGCGGATCAGTACGTGGCGACCGTCTTTGAGCGATTCGATCCAATACTGGCCGGCCACTTTGGCGTAGATATCGACGGCGCGGTCGTTGTGTGCTTTGACAGTTTGCATGGGGTGATCCTCCATCCGGTTCCGATCGGCGCGCCGTGAATTAACCGCGCGGGCCATTCCTTTTACGTCGATGGCGCGGCGTGATGCTGATCTGGATCAGCAACCCGTGAGGCGGGCGCGTAAAGTCGTAGTAGGCGCGTCAAGGCACCGGGACGATTGCGCCGTTGAATCCACCGGCGCGCAGCTGCGCCAGGGCCTGATGGGCATCGTCGAGCGCAAAGCAGGTGACATCCCAGTGCAAGGGGGTGTGCTGTTGCTCTGTGAAGAACGCGGTACCGTCGCCTCGTGAGGTTGGCCACCGAACGAATGCTGCGCTCGCCCACAGCAGCCGGTAAGGAGCGTCAGAGCGTGACAGGGCGATGGCAGCCTGCGACGAGTTGCTTGAGGCCTTCCATGTCCTTGATCTTGACGTTCCGGGCGGCGATATCCACCAGGCCCTGGTCGCGCAGGTGCGCGATGCCCCGGCAGATGGTCTCCAGGCGGAGCCCGAGGTAGGAGCCCATTTCTTCGCGGCGCATTTTCAGGACGAAGTCCCTGGAGGAATAACCACGCGCGTTCAAACGTTGCGACAGGTTAAGCAGGAAGGCGGCAAGGCGCTCATCCGAGTTCATATTGCCCATCAGCATGAGCATGGTGTGATCCCGGACAATTTCCCGGCTCAACAAGCGATTGAGATTGTGTTGCAGCGACGGCAGGCTCTGCGCAAGTTTCTCCAGTTGTGCAAAGTGAATGGGGCAGACTTCGCTGTCTTCCAAGGCAAACGCGCTGCAGGCATGTTCGTCGGCACTGATCGCGTCCAGGCCGAGCATCTCGCCGGGGATTTGAAAACCGGTGACCTGCTCGCGCCCATCGACTGACACCAAGCAGGTCTTGAATGAACCAATTCGCACGGCGTAAAGCGAGCGCAAAGGGTCGCCGGCGCGGTACAGCGCTGCGCCTTTTTTGACCTTGAAACGCTGCACGATCAGCTTATCCAGGCGTTCAACTTCATCACCGGAAAGGCCGATTGGCAGGCAAAGCTCAAGCACACTGCATTGTGAGCAGGCTGACTTGAGGCTCTGGACCTGGAGTGCACGGGTTTCGGGCATGGGTGTTGCTCCACCTGGGTATCCCCTGAGCTTAGGAGCAGGGTGCGTAACCGGGCACTCAATTTACGTCTTATCAGCGGCAAAACGACCAGTGGAGGAAAAAGCTGTACGAATGGATTGTCGTTGCATAGGTCTTGCGTGCATTTGGATAGTTGCCCTGTCCAACACTCATTCATTTGGATACAGCGGCGTCTCGGCTAGTTGATGTAAATCAACAGCTGAACGTTTCAGGCTCCCACAATCGTTCGAGGCAAATTTGCTTTGTGCATTGGGTGGAGACCTTCATGGGCGACTTTCTGAGTCAAGAAGAACTGAGCGGGCTGGATGCCTATTGGCGGGCCTCCAATTATCTTGCAGTCGGACAGATTTACCTGAAAGACAACCCTCTGCTGAAGGTGCCGCTGAGCCTGGCGCACATCAAACCGCGGTTGCTGGGGCACTGGGGCACCACGCCGGGGCTCAACCTGATCTACACGCACCTGAACCGGTTGATCAACCAGTACGACCTGAACATGCTGTTTGTGGCCGGCCCAGGCCATGGCGGGCCGGCGGTGGTCGCACAGACTTACCTGGAAGGCACCTTTACCGAGTGCTGGCCGGCGGTGGAGCAAAACACCAACGGGCTGCTGCGGCTGTTTCGGCAATTTTCATGGCCCTATGGAATTTCCAGCCATGTTTCGGCGCTGGTCCCAGGTTCGATCCACGAGGGGGGCGAACTGGGCTACTGCCTGGCCCATGCCTATGGCGCCGCGTTTGATAACCCGGACCTGATCGTCGTCTGCGTGATCGGCGACGGCGAGGCGGAAACCGGTCCACTGGCCGCCAGTTGGCACGCCAACAAATTCATCAACCCGGTGCGTGACGGGGCGGTCCTGCCGATCCTTCACCTCAACGGCTATAAAATCGCCAATCCTACGGTGCTGTCCAGAATCAGCGAAGACGAGCTGTCAGCTCTGATGTATGGCTATGGCTACGATGTGTATTTCGTTGAAGGTGATGACCCGGCACAGGTGCATCAAGCCTTGGCGCGCACGCTGCACACGATGGTGCTGAAGATTCGTGAGGTTCAGCACACGGCGCGTCAGCCGTGGCGCGCCGAAGCGCCAGAACGGCCGCTGTGGCCGATGCTGGTGTTGCGCACCCCCAAAGGCTGGACCGGCCCGACGTTTGTCGATGGCCATCGGGTCGAGGGCACGTGGCGCGCCCATCAAGTGCCACTGGCCAACTTTGAACAGCCGGCTCACCTGCAGCAACTTGAGGATTGGCTGAACAGCTACCGACCCGCCGAGCTGTTCGATGCCAACGGCGCCGTGCTGCCCGAGATTGCTGCACTGGCCCCCACCGGCCACCGGCGCATGAGTGCTAACCCCCATGCCAATGGTGGGCAGTTATTGCAGGCGCTCGACTTGCCACAGTTTGCCGATTACGCCGTAAAAGTGGAGGTTCCTGGCAGCCTGCGTGCCGAAGCGACTCGGGTGCTGGGGCATTTTTTGCGCGATGTGATGAAAAACAATCGCAGCACTGGCAACTTCCGCCTGTTCGGCCCGGATGAAACCGCCTCCAATCGACTGGAGGCGGTCTACGACGTCAGCGCCAAGATGTGGATGGACCCGCTGGAGGCCGATGACCTGAACCTGGCGGCCGATGGCCGGGTCATGGAGATCCTCAGTGAGCACCTTTGCGAGGGATGGCTTGAAGGGTATGTGCTGACGGGGCGCCACGGCCTGCTGTCCTGTTACGAGGCCTTCATCCACATCGTCGATTCGATGATCAACCAGCACGCCAAGTGGCTGAAAACCGCTGCTGACGTGCCGTGGCGCAAACCTGTGGCCTCGCTCAACCTGCTGCTGACGTCCCATGTGTGGCGCCAGGATCATAATGGCTTCTCCCATCAGGACCCGGGCTTTATCGACCTGGTGGCGAACAAGAAATCCGACGTGGCGCGTATCTACCTGCCCCCCGATGCCAACTGCCTGCTGTCGGTGGCTGACCACTGCCTGCGCAGCCGCAATTACATCAATGTGATCGTTGCCGGCAAGCAACCGGAGTGGCAGTGGCTGGATATCGATGCCGCCCGGCGCCATTGCCAGGAGGGCATCGGCCGCTGGGCCTGGGCGTGTCGGGATGATGAGGAGCCGGACGTGGTCATGGCCTGTGCCGGCGACGTGCCGACCCTGGAAACCCTGGCGGCCGTGACCTTGTTGCGCGAGTCCGTACCGGACCTGCGGGTGAGGGTGGTGAATGTCGTGGACCTGATGGTGCTGCAACCCGCCTCGCAACATCCCCATGGCCTGTCGGATAGCGCGTTCGATGCACTGTTCACCGTCGATAAACCGGTGATATTTGCCTTTCACGGGTATCCGGCGCTGATCCATCGACTGCTGTACAAACGCACCAACCATGGCAATTTCCATGTGCGCGGCTTCAAGGAGGAGGGGGCTACCACCACCCCGTTCGACATGGTGGTGATCAACAATCTGGACCGCTACCAGTTGGCACTGGATGTGGTCGAACGCGTGCCCAGGTTGCAGGCGCAGCGACCCCTCGCGCAGTCGCGCTACTGGGCGATGATGGAGAAGCACAAGCTCTACTTGATCGAGCACGGCGAAGACATGCCGCAGGTGTTGAAGTGGCAATGGACGCCGGCGCCGTCGTGAAAGAAGGCGCTACTTGTGCTTCCAGTACTTCTGCATTTCAAGGAACAGGAACGACGCCGTCCAGGTGATCAGTACCAGGCCGGTGAGGGCTTGCAGACCGGTCAGGTACTTGAGGTTGCCTTCGGGAGTAATGTCGCCAAAGCCGATGGTGGTGTAGGTCGTGAACGAAAAGTACACGCAGTCCATGAAGGAACCATCAAAATTGCCCTTCAAGTGCCCCCATGCACCGGAGCGCGTCATCAGGTAATAAGCCAGCGCGAAGCACCACACTTCGATGGCGTGGGCCAGCAGGGCGCCCAGCACACCCGCCACCACCCTGAATCGGTTCGAAATTTTGAGCCTGGGCAGCCAGTCATTCAATCGCAACAGGCATTCGTAATGGATGACCACCGCCATGATGACCACCAGCGTGTTGATCAGCGTGACAACCAGCATGGCGAGGCTCCGGGGGATTGACGCGGTCAGGCGATCAGCAGGTGATCCTCAACCCGCATGACACCCGGAACGGACCAGGCCGCACGCTCGGCAAGCTTGCGCTCGCGCCACACGTGAACCTTGCCTTCGAGCCTGACCACATCACCGTCCACTCGGACGAAAACGTTCTTGTCATCGATTTCGGCATTGCGCTTGAGGGCCTCTTCGATGCGCTGGCGGATATCGGTCACCTCGGCATTCGGGCGCAAGGCCAGCCGGTTGTTCACGCCGACCACGCCGGATAATTCATGCACCGCACGCTCCAGGGTTTCCTTCTGGTATTGCCAGTCCACGTCGCCGTCCAGGGTGATCCAGCCTTTTTGTACAGTGACTTTAATGTCGTTCTGAGGAACGTCGGAGCTCCAGTCGATGATGTTCAAGACTCGCTCGGCAAGGGTGTCGTCCGCCGTACCGGCGTGTTTGTCCAGCCGCACCTGAATTTCCTGCGCAATGGCCCGCACCCCTTTGACGCCCTTTGCCGCGCGCTCGGCATTGACTTTCTGGGGGTAACTGCTGACGTGGCCGGACAGCGTGACAATGCCGTTTTCCACCGATACCCCAATACTGGCGGCGTTGATCTGCGGATGAAATTCGAGTTCTTCCATTACGCTTTTACGCAGGCTCAGGTCGCTCATGATGTTGTCCTCGGTCGAGTTCGATGGGTATCACAGGCAGTCAGGCCCGGTCCGTGTGTTCTACGCCTGGGCGACGGAAAGTCATTGAGCTAAATCAACAAGCCAGGTGTGAGCGGCAACCGGCCGGCTGCACGGTATTTAGTTGATAAAAATCAGCGCCTGCCTTGGGTTGAACCCAATACTGAACAGACAGCGCCGCAGGGAGCCCGACCGCGACATCGGGTTTGCAGTCGAGCGCACCGCCGTTGTCAGGAGACCGCTGTAATGCCCACACTCAACCGTATTTTATTAATCGCCCCGACCGAAATGGCCCTTACTCCGGCGTTCGACCGTGCGCAGGCGCTGGCCTGTGCCACCGGAGCGTTATTGCACATAGTGGCGTTTGATTACGTCCAGGCCCTGGCGGTGGCCGGCCTGTTCGACCATGACGCCATGGCACGCGCGCGCGAGGGTTATTTACAGGTGCATCGGCACTGGCTTGAGCAGCAGGCACGCCTTGCGGGGGGCCAGGTGACCAGCGAGGTGGTTTGGGCCAAAGCCAGCCTGGAGCATGTGCTTGAGTACGTGAATGACTTCCATGCAGACCTTGTGGTCAAGGATATCCACCACGTGCCCGCACTCCGTCGGGCCTTTCATCAACCACTGGACTGGCACTTACTGCGTGACTGCCGCTCGCACCTGCATCTGGTGACCGAAGCCAGGCACCCAAGGCCCGTGAAAATACTCGCGACCATCGACCTGTCCCACCTTGAACAGTTGACCCATGGGGTCAATGAGCGAGTGCTTGACCTGGCGTCCACACTGGCGGCCTCCTGCGGTGCCAGGTTACACCTGCTGAGTGTGAGTAATTGGTCGGTGGTGGGGGAGCGGTCGATGAGTGTGCCCACGCTGACCCTGGACGACAGCCTCAGAGACGCGTTCAATGACGCGCAGGTCGAGGCATTCGAGACGCTTGCATCACGTTATGGCATTGAAGAGAACCACCGGTATCTGCTCACGGGAGTCCCTCATGCGGTGATTGAACGGTTTGCCGAGCAGAATGCGTTCGATATCGTGGTACTGGGGGCAGCCCATTCCCGTGGCGGCGGCCGGTTCAGCGGCAGCACCAGCGAACGTGTGCTCAACCACCCACCGTGCAGCTTGATGATTGTGCAGCCACTGGTCTGATCCACGCGTACAAAAAAAGCCCCTGGCCGGGTAACCGGCTAGGGGCTTAGCAATGCGACGGGCCTGGGTTCAAGTCTTCTCAGGCTGCCAGTCAATGGCTGGCTTGGAGCGAGAGGAAGGATGCGGGCGCAATGTGCAGATCGATGCCATGGCGAAGTCTCCACAACACAGGCGAACGTGCGCTGGGCACTAAACCACCGCGCCAAACAACGCCCCCACGGCGGCGGTAATGCCCATGGCCAACGCTCCCCACAGCGTCACGCGCCAAGCGCCTATGATGATTTTTGCCCCGCCGGCCTTGGCCGCAATGGCGCCAAGACCGGCAAGAAAGACCAGCGACATGCCGGATATCCACGGGACTACGCTGTGGGACGGGGCGCCGAAAATGACCGCCAGGGGCAAGGCGGCACCGAGCACGAAGCTGGCGGCCGAGGCCAGCGCTGCTTGCAGCGGTTTGGCCGCGAGTGCTGCGCTGATGCCGAGCTCGTCTCGCGCGTGTGCGCCCAGTGCATCGTGTGCCATTAATTGATCGGCGACCTGATGGGCCAGCTCGGGCGATACCCCACGGTGCATGTAGATATGGGCAAGCTCGCTGTGCTCGGCTTTCGGGTTGCTGTCCAGCTCCGCCCGCTCCCGAGACAAGTCAGCCCGCTCGGTATCGGCTTGGGAGTGCACGGAAACATATTCACCCGCCGCCATGGACATCGCGCCCGCCACCAGCCCGGCAATGCCGGTAACGATCAGTGTGGAGTGGCTGGCGTTGGCGGCAGCGACGCCGATCAACAGGCTGGCCGTGGAGACGATCCCATCATTGGCCCCCAGGACAGCGGCGCGCAGCCAGCCGATCCGGTCACTGCGGTGATGCTCGGTGTGCCGGTGCATGAATTTCATGGTTTGATGGCGCTCAGGTTATTCACGGGTTTGGATTGGCGGCTCAAGCCTGCGCTTGCAGGGTGCCGCCTACAATCGAAATTTCTGTTAGTTCGTCACCGTCGCGCAGCACGAACAGTGCGTCCATCCCGCGTTCCTGTGCCAGGCGTGGGCCTTCAACTTCACCCAGCACCATCAGTGCCGTGGCCCAGGCATCAGCGAGCATGCACGAGCCCGCCACGACGGTAACCGCTGCGAGCGCGTTGCGCAGCGGTGCGCCGGTGACGGGGTTCATGGTGTGGGCGCAGGATTGCCCACTCATCTCCACCCAGTGGCGGTAGTCCCCGGACGTGGCGATGGCGGCGTCGACGAGTTCCATTACGCCCATGACTTGCCGCACGCCCCGGCAGGGTTTTTCAATGGCCACGATCCAGGGTTGGGCATCTGGCTTCATGCCCCGGGCGCGCATTTCGCCGTCAATGCCGACCAGGTAGCGGGTGATGTTTGACGCTTCCAGGCAACGGGCCAGTTCATCGACGCCAAAGCCTTTTGCGATGCCGTTCAAATCCAGGTTCAGCGGCGCCCGTTTGCGCACCCGATTGCGTTGCGAGTCCACCACCAGCGCCGCGCTGGCGGAGAGTCGCGCGCGTGGCAGTGGCATCGTGAGTGCTTGCGCGGTGATCGTCTGTTCGCCGGGGCCGAAGCCCCAGGCTTGCACCAGATCGCCGACGGCAATGTCGAAGGCTCCGCCGGATTGCTGGCTGACCCGTAACGCAGCGGCCAGCACCGTGCTCAGTTCCTTGGGCACTGGCAGCCATTCCTGCTCGGCGGCTGCGTTGAGGCGGTTGAGGTCAGAGTCGGCTTTCCAGGTAGACATTTGCCGGTCCACCCGGCTCACAGCGTGGGCCAGGCGCTGGCCGATTTCGTCGGTGTCGATGCCGGCCGCCGCATAGAACACCGCGGTGTAGCGGGTGCCCATGGTCTCGCCGTTCAGGTTGTAGCGCTGCACATCAGTAGACATCTTCACGGTAGCGTCCTTGTGCCTTGAGGGTCAGTACGCTCAGGTTCAGCGGAGCCAATATTTCATCCAGGGCCTGCATCACGCCTTTGGCCATTTCACGACTGCCGCAGACCAGCACCTGGGCGCCTTTTTCCACCAGGCGGCGCAAGGACAGTGCATCACTGCGCAGCCGGTCCTGGACGTAGCCACCGTTCTGTACCTGGGAAAAAGCCGCGCGCAATGCGGTAAGTCGCTGGTCTGCCAGGTAGCGGTTAAGTTCAGGCTCGTACAGAAAGTCCGAGGCCGGGTTGCGCCCGCCCCAATACAAATGCATCGGGTGGCGGGCAGTGTTGTTGCGAATGAAGCCCGCCAGCGGGCCAATGCCGGTACCGGCACCGATCAGGATCACCGGGTGTGCCCCCGACGCAGGACGAAACTGTGGGTTGGGCTGGATAAAGGCTTCGACCGAAGCGCCGAGGTCCAGGCCATGCAGGAGTTGCGAGCAGAGGCCTCCTTGGTGTTTGCGTACGCAAATCTCGAGCACGCCGTCCGTGGAACTGCTGGCCAGTGAATAAAAACGCGGTACCGGGCTATTCGCCGGGATAATCCCTACCAGGTCTCCTGCCTGGAAGCCCGGTAGCTCGCTGTGCGCCTTGAAGCGCAGGACGTGGGTTGGCGCATTCACTTCTTCGCCATAAACGATGCGCTCGGCCAGCTCCAGTTGATAGGTGCGCGGGGGCTCCGGTGTATGGGCCAGGGCCAAGTCATGCCCCAGTGCTGTGGCCAGGGCGTGGCCCCAGCGCGCAAATTCCTGGGAAGACTGGCGGTTGACTGTTTCCAGCCCCAGCAACGGTGAGGCACCGGCCAGTTCCAGCGCGGCCTGCACCCGATGGGCGTACTGACAGAACTGTGGAAACTGGCGGTCCCCAAACCCCAGTACTGCAAAGGGCAGGCCGGGTTTGACGCCCTTGTGGTTCAGCCGTGCCAGAAACTGCGCGGCCGACGCCGGTGCATCGCCATCACCGTGGGTCGCGGTGAGGATCAACAGTCTCTGGGCGTTGCGGTACTCGCCTTTCCATTCATTCATCGGCGCGCTGTGCACGTGGTGCCCAGCCTGATGCAAGGCCGCATGTAACGTGTTGGCAAAGCCCCATGTGGTGTTGTTTTCAGTGCCTACCAGAATCACGCTGTCGGCCGAGTGAGCGGGGCTGTTGTGGCGAATGTTCGGACCGGCTTTGCGACGGCGCCACCAGAGCAGGATGCCGGTCACGCTCATCAATGGCACACAGAGGGCACAGAGCCCGAGTGGCAAGCCCAGCCACCAGAGGCCTTCTGCGGTGTGGAGCTGATAGACCCATTGGTAGACGGTGTGCATGGAGTCGTGGGGTTGATAGGACAGCAGGACGCCGCTGACCGGGTCTACGTAGCCAACACCCTGGGCCGTGCGCAACGAGAACACATCGTTTGGGTTGCCCGGGCTCGGGTAGACCAGTTCGCGCAGGTCATTCAGGTCGATGGCCTGCAAGGCCTGCAGGTTCGCCACCGGTAACGACGGGCCGGCGCTGAGGTGGGTGGGGAAGGCCGGTTCACTCTGGCTGCCATCGGCGATCAAGCCGAAGGTCGTGGCGGCCATGTACAGCCCGCTTACGGCCGACAGCAGCAGCCCGAGCAAAGCCAGGCGCCCGACTTCCGCATGCCAGCGTTGGCTGAACGTGCCGCGCAGTGGCCGCAGCAGGTTGCGCCAGCCACCCAGGCGCCGGGCCAGCAGCAACGCGCCGGACACTGCCAGGATCAACATGAACAACGCACCGACGCCCGACACGCCATGGCCCGGTGTGCCCATGAACAGCGCGCGGTGCAAGTCTTTCACCCAGCGGGTGAAGGTGGACGGCGCGTAGGGCGCGAGGCCCTGGCCGGTCAGTGGGTCAACCGTTTCCGCCCCGGACTGGCCATCGCGGTTGTAGTAGACGATGACCGTGCCGGAGGCGGTGCGCTGGATTTGCTCCACGCCTGGAAAGTGATGTGCGACGCCTTCCGCCAACTGGCCGACATTAAGCTGGCCGGCAGCGGTGGACGTGTTGTGCAGGCGTTCGAGCGCCGGATCAACCGACAATACCGCGCCACTGATGGCCAATATCATGACCAACAGGGCGGCGATCAGACCGGGCAGCGAATGAAACTGGCGAAGCATGTTCAGCCTCCTGAAGGGGTGGGTGCTACAGGTCGTAAGTAAACGCGTTGACGTAAGTGCTGCCGGTTGCCGGCTTGCCTGATCCTTGGGTGGTCAGGGGTACGCTGATGTCGGCTCGTCCTTCACGCTGGTTCTCCACGGCGCTGTCGATTCGGATCTGATACCCGGCATCAATCAAGGTGTCAGCCAATTCAACACTGACTTTGAGGGTGCGTCCGCTGCCCACACTGGCACCGCTGACCCCATCAAACTCCCTGGGGTTCTGGCCACTGCCGCGGGCCCAGTCAGTCAAATGCCGGTAGTACTTGGCCTTCTTGCCGGCGACCCACAGGGTTTTCTGGTACTGGCCGTTGGCATCGGTGAGGTAAATCGCCAGGTACGCATCGTTACCGTTGTAGTCCTTGAGCTGGGTCGTCAGGGTCACTTCACGGGCCTGGGCCAGCCCCGGCAAGGCAATGGCGCCGGCGAGGCAGGTTGCAGCGATGAATTTTTTCATGAGGATGTCCTGGTTGAGCGTTGTAGCGAGAGCCTGGACTTGCTGGCTGACAACAACCTGAAAGCCCGGGGAGAAATCGAAATGCTCATTCAGCACCCGGGCTGACGAGGTAGTCCCGGGCATCGCCGTCGTCGCCGAAATTGACGTGCAACGTGCGCAGACGTAGGGAGGCGGGTGCATAACGCGCCTCGATGGCGTTGCCCCTGCGGTCAGTGCCCCTGAGCGTGTAGCAACCGTCGTCGACCTTGATGCGCTGCACGCTCCAGCCGTATTGCTGCTCTACGCGTTGACGCAAGGTCTCTCGCGGTTGCCAATCGCTGACGGGCTCGCTGCAGTCGTCATCGGCCTGCACGCTACCGCTGAGCAACAGGCTCAACAGCGCGGTACGTGCAATAAATGCGGTTTTCATGATCTGTCTCCTGCCGGATAGGCCTCTGTGGCCTACCCTAAGGGGCATTCCTGACAACCAGCTGAATCTTCAGATTCACCTCAGGTCTGGCGGTTAAGGTGCTGCACGACACTCATCAGGAGAGGTAGCAGATGCGGGTTTTATTGGTTGAGGATGCCCCCGGGTTGGGGGAGGCAGTGCGCGAGCAGATCGCCGACGACGGCCATGCGGTTGATTGGGTGCAGCGCCTGAACCACGCAAGCAATAGCGTGCGCACCACGCCTTATGACTTGATCCTGCTGGACCTGATGTTGCCGGACGGTCGCGGGTTGGACTTTTTGCGCGAGCAGCGCTCAGCAGGCAACGTGACCCCGGTGATTATCCTCACCGCCCAGGACCAAATATCCGATCGCATTGCCGGCCTCAATGCCGGCGCTGACGACTACTTGGTCAAACCGTTCGACCTGTTTGAACTCTCGGCCCGGGTGGCAGCCGTGGCCCGACGTTACAGCGGTAACCCCAACCCGCAGATCAAACTCGGTGAACTGCAGATCGACATGAACGCTCGCACAGTTCAGCGCGCCGGTATCACCGTGGATTTGACCGCACGTGAGTGGGCGCTGTTCGAGGCATTCGTACAGCGCCCCAATGCGTTGCTGTCGAAGTCCCAGCTCGAAGAGCGCCTGTACGCTTTTGGCGCGGAGATCGAGAGCAACACCATTGAGGTCTATATCAGTCGCCTGCGTAAAAAACTGGGACGCGACCTGGTTGAGACCGTTCGTGGCATGGGTTATCGGTTGACGCCAGTATGAAGTCGCCGATAAGCCTGCAAAAACGCCTCGGCCTGGGATTGACCCTGGGAATGACCTTGCTCTGGCTGGGAGCGACCGTCGGTGCCTGGTTGGTGGTGCAACATGAACTGAACGAGGCGTTCGACAGCGCCCTGGAAGAGACCGCGCAACGCATCCTGCCCTTGGCCGTGCTGGAGATCAGCAACCGCGAGGCGCCCCGCGAAGCACAACACGTGGCCACCCTGAAAATGCACAAGGAATACCTGACCTATCTGGTGCGTGATGCACAGGGCCGGATTTTGATGCAATCCCACGATGCCAACCCGAAGATCTTCAACAAACATCCGGATGAAGGGTTTTCCACCACTGAAAAGTACCGGCTGTATGGGGCTAGCGCGCTACGCAAAACGCTGTTCATTGAGATTGCCGAACCGCTGGCGCATCGCCGTGAAGCGGCGCAGGAAGCCTTGTTTGCGTTGTTGCTGCCGTTGTTGGCGTTGGTTCCTATCAGTCTGTTAGGCACCTGGTTATTTGTGCGCATCAGCTTGCGCAGCGTGTTGACCTATCGCCGTGCCCTGGAAACCCGCGGGGCCGGGGATTTGTCACCGATCAACGTGACACGCTTGCCGGCGGAAATCGACCCATTGGCCGAAGCGGTCAACCACTTGCTTGAGCGCCTGCGCAAGACGTTGGAGGCCGAGCGCAGCTTTACCGCAAACAGCGCCCATGAATTGCGTACGCCGCTGGCCGCGACGTTGGCGCAGATTCAGCGCTTGCGCCAGGAAGCGCCAGAAGGCCCGTTGCGCGTGCGGGCGGCGAAGATCGAAAACGCATTGCACGATTTGGCGCGGCTCTCGGAAAAGCTCATGCAACTGGCCAAGGCCGAGGGTGGTGGGCTGTTATCCGAGGCGCCCCAGGACCTGATCCCGTTATTGGCCCATGGGGTGGACGAGTGGAACCGCAACAATGGGCAGCGAGTCCACTTGCGGCTGCCGACCCAGCCCAGTGTTTACACTGTGATTGACCCGGACGCGTTTGGCATTTTGCTGCGCAACCTGATCGAAAACGCGTTGAAGTACGGTGCCGTGGACCAACCGATCGAAGTCAGCCTCACGGACCAGGCGCTGCTGCAGGTGATCAACGGCGGTCCGCCGGTGCCGGCGTCGGTGTTGCAACGCCTGACCGAACGCTTTGTGCGGGGTAACAGCGAAGCCAGTGGTTCAGGGTTGGGCTTGGCGATTGCCAAAACGATCGCGCTAGGGGTCAAAGCAACGTTAACCCTGGCCTCGCCCGCAACAGGCCGGGAGGAGGGGTTTGAAGTCCGCGTCCAGTTTATTGCGCCTGCCAACGTAAGCGTCGCTTGAGCCTCGACGACACGCATTGAGCGCGGGTATCAAATACGCCTTGGCTCACACCATTCGCTTTCATGGCTATCACCTTAATCAGCGTGTGCGACGGTCCAACACCGCAAACAGGTACATACCGGCCAACATGGCCAATACGAACAGGATGATTTGCGTGTGCCCGGTCAGCAGAACAGCGACCGCTGGGCCAGGGCAGATCCCCGCAATGCCCCAACCGATACCGAACACCAGGCTGCCGACAATCAAGCGGGCATCCAACGCCCTTTTCGTCGGTAACTGCAGGGCGGCGCCGAGCAAGGAATGCGTGTTCCTGCGCGCCCAATTCAGAGGGATAACCGCCACTGCGATGGCGCCTCCCATCACCAGTGCGAGTGACGGATCCCAGGCCCCGGCCACATCAAGAAAAGCCAGTACCTTGGCGGGGTTTGCCATGCCGGCCAGGAGCAGGCCAAGGCCGAAGATCAGTCCTGCAAAAAATGCGCTCAACTTGATCATCTTTATATGCCCACCACGTGACGAAGGGTGTACACCGTGGCCACGCCAGCGAACATAAAGCACACAGTTGCGGCGATGGAGCGGGGAGACAATCGAGAGATCCCACAAACGCCATGACCGCTTGTACAGCCGGAGCCGTAACGGGTTCCCAAGCCGACGAGCAGGCCCGCAATAATCAGGGCCGGCCACTCGGCCTTAATCTCGATCTGCGGCAATACGGCGAACGCCCCCCACAACAATGGCGCAATCAACAGGCCAAGCAGAAATAGCGCCTTTTCGCTCCAGCCTTCACTGCCAACATGCAACACGCTTCCAAGCAGACCACTGATACCTGCGATACGGCCATTGGCGAGCATGAACATGCTCACCGCCAGCCCTATCAAGGCCCCTCCGCCTAACGAAGCCCAAGGCGTGAAGTTGACCCAATCAATGCTCATGTTGCATCTCCTGCGCAGAAGGGCGGGTAAAGGACTTGGATCGCCGCGAGCGCGGCAGGCTGGCTGATTCGGCAATAGAATCGACCGCAGAATCATTTTGTATTTGTATAATATATATTTTTACATATTGAAAGGCCCGAGCCATGTGAAGCGGCCCGGGAAGGTCTTTTATCAGGTCAGCGTTGAAGGGATTTGTTGCGTCGGCAACGCTCTGAGCAGTAGCGCACCTCATTCCAGCAGCGAGCCCATTTCTTGCGCCAGACGACATTGAATCCGCACACCGCACAGGTTTTTACCGGGAGTTCGCTCTTCTTCAAAACGACTCCCCGGCATCGAGCCTGGCGAGCAGTGTCTGGCCACGATCCCAGAGCGCCTGTTGTTTGGGTTCAGCCATCCGGTCGAGGTTTTTGTAGACCATGCCCAGGCGCTGGTTGCTGCGCAGAAGGTCTGCGTGACGCATCAGGAAATGCCAGTAAAGCGAATTAAACGGGCAGGCGTCGTCGGTCGTGCTTTCGCTGACCTTGTACGCGCAGTTGCGGCAGTAGTCAGACATGCGCTTGATATATTGGCCACTGGCGCAGTAAGGCTTGGAGCCCAGGTAACCGCCATCGGCGTGCATGACCATGCCTAATGTATTGGGCATCTCGACCCAGTCGAACGCGTCCATGTAAATCGCCAGGTACCAGTCGCAAATCTGAGTCGGCGTGATGCCGGCCAAAAGCGCAAAGTTGCCGGTCACCATGAGCCGCTGGATATGATGGGCATAGGCGTGTTTCAAACTTTGGCCGATTGCCTGGCTCATGCAGTTCATTTTGGTGTCACCCGTCCAGTAGAACCCTGGAAGCGGTCGGCTATTGCCAAATAGATTGCCGCTGGCGTAATCGGGCATTTTCAGCCAGTAGACACCCCGTACATATTCACGCCAGCCGATGAGTTGACGAATAAAGCCTTCGGCGGCGTTTAATGGAATCCGGTGCGCCTGATAGGCCGACTCAACGTCGTTGCACAGCTGACGCAGATCCAACAGGCCAATATTCAGCGCGGCGCTGATCCGCGCATGAAACAGGAAGGGTTCATCACTGGCCATGGCATCCTGGTAGTCGCCGAATGCTGCCAACCCCCAGTCGAGGAAATACTCCCACAACGCCTGGGCGTCGGCGTGTGTCACCGGGTAGTCAAAGGTGCCCAGCTCGCCGTAATGGCTGCTGAAGTTTGTTTCGACCAGGGCCAGCACCTCCTGGGTGATGGCATCCGCCGTAAAGCGCAGGGGCGAGGGGGCTCTCACATTGTTGGGCAGGGCCTTGCGGTTTTCCGTATCAAAGTTCCAGGCACCGCCAACCGGGCTGCCGTCGCCATTGAGCAGCAGAGCACTTTTGCGCCGCATCTCACGGTAGAAATACTCCATGCGCAGCTGCTTTTTGCCTTCGGCCCAGGACGAGAATTCGGCGCGTGTGCAGAGAAAGCGGCTATCGACATGCCACTCGATGGCCAGGCCGCAATCCTTGAGGGACTGTTCCAGACGCCAGTCACCGCATTCCGTCAGATGCAGCGACTGCGCCTGCAGCCGCGACTGCCAGCGCCGTAACTCGCCCGGAACTGACCCACTGTTGTGCGGATCATCGAGGCGGACGTATTGCACGCGGACGCCACGTGCTTGCAGCGCCTCGGCAAAATGGCGCATCGCGCTGAAGATCAGTGCAATTTTCTGCGGGTGATGTGGCACGTGGCTGGCTTCCTCCATCACCTCGACCAGCAAAACCGTATCGTGCTCGGCGTCCAATGCCTGCAATGAGGCCAAGTCAAAACACAACTGGTCACCCAAGACCAGGCACAGTCGCTGTGTCTTGTTCATGTGACACCCCGTACCTACCACGGCAGCCGCTCTCCGTTGTAAGCAAAAAACTCGCCGCTGTCGGCAGGCTTCAAGCTGTCAATCAGCAATAACAATTCGCGCGCCGCCGTGCTGGCGGGCCTGGCGGCAGATGCCCCGCGAAACGGCTGAGACAGGCCCGAAATAACCGTGCCGGGATGCAGGCTCAGCAAGCGCGTCTGAGGGCGGGTTCGCGCCAGTTCGATGGCCGCCGTTTTGATCAGCATGTTCAGTGCTGCCTTGGAGGCACGATAGGCGTACCAGCCACCCAAGCGATTGTCGCCGATGCTACCGACCTTGGCGCAGAGCATTGCCATTGCGCCATGAGCGTCCAGTAACGGCAGAAAATAACGCAACACCAGAGCAGGCCCCAACGTGTTGACTTGAAATACCGACTGCAATGCGTCTGCCTCAATGGCGGTGTAACTTTTTTCAGGTTTTATGCCGTCGCGATGTAGCAACCCGGTCGCCTGCACGATCAACTGGTACGGCGCTTCTTCAGCCAATGCAGCTGCCGCTGCGGCGATACTGCCGGCATCCTCCAGATTCAGGCAGGGCACACTGTTACGCCCCAGTTCACGCACGTACGCGCAGTTTGGATCCTGATTGAGCCACTCACAAAAAGCCGAGCCGAGCGCACCACTGGCGCCTATCACCAAGGCACGATAACCCTCGCCAAGGGAGTTCATCTTGAAGGAACTGTTCATTCGGCCTCTCCCACGCTCTGAAGCGATTGGTTGGTGTTAACCCGCACGCCCTATCAGTTGTAGAAACTCCTGACGCGTAGCGGAGTTGTCGCGAAAGGCCCCCAGCATCACCGATGAGGTCATCACCGAGTTTTGTTTCTCCACCCCACGCATCATCATGCACATGTGCTTTGCTTCAATGACGACCGCCACGCTGGCGGCATCGGTGGCGCGCGCAATGGCGTCGGCAATTTGCTTGGTGAGATTTTCCTGAATCTGTAAGCGGCGGGCGAACATATCCACGACTCGCGCCACTTTCGACAGGCCCAGCACCCTTCCAGTGGGGATGTACGCGACATGCGCCTTACCGATGAAGGGCAGCAGGTGATGCTCACACAATGAGTACAGCTCGATGTCGCGGACCACGACCATCTCATCGCTTTGCGATTCGAATAGCGCGCCGTTCACCACGTTCTCCAGATCCATCGTGTAGCCATTGCACAGGTACTGCATCGCCTTGGCCGCTCGCGCGGGCGTGTCCAATAACCCCTCTCGCTCGGGGTTCTCGCCCACACCGACAAGGATTTCACGGTACTGATCGGCTAATGACGGTTTCATGTTGAGTCCTCGCAGCCATGCTGCACTTCGTGTGACGATAAACCTTGGTGTTCGGCAGGGGCGGCTGCGTACCGTCTGACGCAGATCACGGGGCATTGGCGAGTTCAGATTTGAAGCAGGCTCTGCGCCCGACCCGTGACATCGCAACGCCTGCGCGATCGGCTTGTTTCAACGTGGCGGCTTGTCGGGTGCCGATTTTGCCGCCGGCAGCGCGCAACGGTTATCGACACAGCGACGACCGCCCTCAGGGTGAGGTAACCACGCCAAATGCGGACGTAAACGGCAGAACAGGCGATAACCGAATTCAAACAGCGGGCGCAACGCGCGCCATGTCAGTGGCGCCGCCCAACCCCCCAGCCCCGCAGCTCGCCAGCTCCACAGGGTGGCGTCCAGGCCGGTCAGCCAGCGACCATCGGCGAAACGGGCATGCAGCACCGACTGCATTTGCGCGAAGGTGAACCCTAGCGCCTCGGCGTCAAACGCCACGCTGCTGATGTCAACAAACAGCAGTCGAGTGTCTGAGGCGTGCCCTTGCAGGAGCTTGATTTCGCGCGCGCACAGCGGGCAATCACCATCAAAGTACAGCGTCAGTGGCCAATGGGTTTTGTTGTACATCGAGCATGCCCGTGTATAAGTTTTGTACAAGATATGCTGAAATATACCGACTGACAATGGGCACTTTTTTTT
>NZ_LXJP01000010.1:0-150811 GCF_001728855.1 Pseudomonas sp. AP19
TCAAAGGTGGGAGCGGTGTGGCTTATTGATCGCGAATCGAAAAGTTGGCCATATGCTCCAGGCCCTTGATCAGCGCGGAGTGGTCCCAATTGCCGCCGCCAATCGCCGTGCACGTACTGAACACCTGCTGCGTACCGGCGGTGTTCGGCAGGTTGATCCCCAGCTCTTTGGCACCGGCCAACGCCAGGTTCAGATCCTTCTGGTGCAGGTTGATGCGAAAGCCCGGATCGAAGGTGCCCTTGATCATCCGCTCGCCGTGCACTTCAAGGATCTTCGAGGAAGCGAAGCCGCCCATCAGCGCTTCACGCACCTTGGCCGGGTCGGCACCGTTTTTCGAGGCGAACAGCAGTGCTTCGGCCACGGCCTGGATGTTCAGTGCGACGATAATCTGGTTGGCCACTTTGGCGGTCTGGCCATCGCCATTGCCACCGACCAGCGTGATGTTCTTGCCCATGCTCTGGAACAGCGGCAGGGCGCGTTCAAACGTCTGCGGCTCGCCACCGACCATGATGCTCAAGGTGCCGCCCTTGGCGCCGACTTCACCGCCGGACACCGGTGCATCGAGGTAGTGCGCGCCGGTCTGGTTGATCTTGGCGGCGAAGGCCTTGGTGGCGGTGGGGGAGATCGAACTCATGTCGATCACCACCTTGTTCGGCGACAACCCGGCGGCAACACCGTCGGTGCGGAACAGCACGTCATCGACCTGTGGGGTGTCGGGCACCATCACGATGATGAATTCGGCTTCCTGCGCCACTTGCTGCGGGTTGGCCAGGGCCACGGCGCCGGCGTCGATCAGCGCTTGCGGGGCCTTGCCGTGGTGTTCGGACAGGAACAATTGGTGACCTGCTTTCTGCAGGTTGGCGGCCATGGGTTGGCCCATGATGCCGGTGCCGATAAAGCCGATTTTAGCCATGATCAAAATCCTCTTGTTATTAGGTGGGCAGGCCTGTCTCGGGTCTGCCAAACACCGAAGCTCTGCGGTGGGAGCTGGCTCGCCTGCGATGGCATCCACGGGTTATGCCGGGGACACCGCAGTGTCAGCATCGCCGGCAAGCCAGCACCCGCACCGTTCGGTGGTGCGTCTGTTAGATGGCGTTGTGGGTCTTGAGCCAGCTCAATCCCGCTTCGGTGGTGGTCAACGGCTTGTATTCACAGCCGACCCAACCGGTGTAACCGATGCGGTCCAAATGCTCGAACAGGAAGCGGTAGTTGATCTCACCGGTCCCCGGTTCGTTGCGCCCCGGGTTGTCTGCCAGCTGGATGTGGTTGATTTCACCCAGGTGCGCAGCCATGGTCCGGGCCAAATCACCTTCCATGATTTGCATGTGGTAGATGTCGTATTGCAGGAACAGGTTGGCGCTGCCCACCTGCTCGCGAATCGACAGGGCCTGTGCCGTGTTGTTCAAGTAGAAGCCCGGGATGTCGCGGGTGTTGATCGCCTCCATCACCAGCTTGATGCCCACCGCTTGCAGCTTGTCGGCCGCGTACTTGAGGTTGGCGACAAAGGTTTTTTCCAGGGTCTCGTCGTCAACGCCTTGCGGACGGATGCCCGCCAGGCAGTTGATCTGCGTGTTGCCGAGCACCTGGGCGTAGGCGATGGCGAGCTTGACCCCGGCACGGAATTCTTCGACGCGGTCCGGGTGGCACGCCAGGCCGCGTTCGCCCTTGGCCCAGTCACCGGCCGGCAGGTTGAACAGCACTTGGGTCAGGCCGTTGGCGTCAAGCTGCGCCTTGATCTCGGCGGAGCTGAATTCGTACGGGAACAGGTACTCGACACCTTGAAAGCCAGCATCGGCAGCCGCTTTGAAACGGGCAAGAAAATCCTGTTCGGTAAACAGCATGGACAGGTTGGCGGCAAAACGCGGCATAGGGTTCTCCTTAGTCGAGCAGGGAAATGGCAGTCGGCGCATCGTTGCCGACCAGTGCCAGATCTTCGAATTCGTTGACGGCGTTGATCTCGGTGCCCATGGAAATATTGGTCACGCGCTCCAGAATAATCTCAACGATCACCGGAACCTGGAATTCCTCGATCATTTCCTGGGCCTTGCGCAAGGCCGGCTGGATCTGGTCCGGCTCGAACACCCGCAGGGCCTTGCACCCCAGGCCTTCGGCGACGGCGACGTGGTCTACGCCATACCCGTTGAGTTCCGGGGCGTTGAGGTTGTCGAAGGACAACTGCACGCAGTAATCCATTTCAAACCCGCGTTGGGCCTGACGGATCAAACCCAGGTAGGAGTTGTTCACCACCACGTGGATGTACGGCAGTTTGAACTGCGCGCCCACGGCCAGTTCTTCGATCATGAACTGGAAGTCATAGTCGCCGGACAACGCCACCACCTTGCGGCTCGGGTCAGCCTTGACCACACCGAGGGCTGCGGGAATGGTCCAGCCGAGCGGGCCGGCCTGGCCACAGTTGATCCAGTGGCGCGGCTTGTAGACGTGCAGGAATTGCGCGCCGGCAATCTGCGACAGCCCGATGGTGCTGACGTAGCAGGTGTCTTTGCCGAACACCTGGTTCATCTCTTCGTACACCCGTTGCGGCTTGACCGGCACGTTGTCGAAGTGGGTTTTGCGGTGCAGGGTGGCCTTGCGCTGCTGGCAGTCATGCAGCCAGGCACTGCGGTCCTTGAGCTTGCCGGCGGCTTTCCACTCGCGGGCCACTTCAATGAACATCGTCAGTGCGGAACCGGCGTCGGAGACGATGCCCAGGTCCGGCGTGAACACGCGGCCGATTTGCGTCGGCTCGATGTCCACGTGAATGAATTTGCGCCCTTCGGTGTACACCTCCACCGAACCGGTGTGGCGGTTGGCCCAGCGGTTACCGATGCCCAGCACCACGTCCGATTTGAGCATCGTCGCGTTGCCATAACGGTGCGAGGTTTGCAGGCCGACCATGCCCACCATCAGCGGGTGGTCGTCCGGGATCGTGCCCCAGCCCATCAGGGTCGGGATCACCGGGATGCCGGTCAGCTCGGCGAACTCCACCAGCAGTTCGCTGGCGTCGGCGTTGATCACGCCGCCGCCGCTCACCAGCAACGGGCGCTCGGCCTGGTCGAGCAGCGCCAGGGCTTTTTCGACCTGGATGCGCGTGGCCAGCGGTTTGGCGAGCGGCAGTGGCTGGTAGGCGTCGATGTCGAATTCAATCTCGGCCATCTGCACGTCAAACGGCAGGTCGATCAGCACCGGGCCGGGGCGGCCGGAGCGCATTTCATAGAAAGCTTTCTGGAACGCGTAGGGCACCTGGCCGGGTTCGAGGACGGTGGTCGCCCACTTGGTCACTGGCTTGACGATGCTGGTGATATCGACCGCCTGGAAATCTTCCTTGTGCATGCGTGCACGCGGGGCTTGGCCGGTGATGCAGAGAATCGGGATCGAGTCGGCCGAGGCGCTGTACAGGCCGGTGACCATGTCGGTGCCCGCCGGGCCCGACGTACCGATGCACACGCCGATGTTGCCGGCCTTGGTGCGGGTGTAGCCCTCGGCCATGTGCGAGGCGCCTTCAACGTGGCGAGCAAGGACGTGATCGATGCCACCGACCTTCTGCAAGGCCGAATACAGCGGGTTGATCGCGGCGCCCGGGATACCGAAGGCGGTGTCGACCCCTTCACGGCGCATCACGAGGACTGCGGCTTCGATTGCTCTCATTTTGCTCGTGGTTTTGGTGCCTCTTGCGTTTTGTAATTGTATACAAGTTGTGTCTGTCCAAAGTGTATTCACGGCGAGCGGCGCAGGTCAATCCATTTCATTCATTGATCTTTGCGTTCGTCGGAACGGCTTTTTTCGACGTATGGGGCCTTTGTGCGAAAATATTGTATACAAAAACAAATGTCATTGTGTTCTATTTGTTTGATCGAGCCTCTGATCAATCAGACCTCCACCGCTTTACCCATAACAAGATAAGGACGGCAGCTATGAGCGCTTTAACCTTGAAACTCGCAGTCAACCTGGCCGGTCAGGCCATCACCGCAGGCCGCACCATTTCCGCCGCGCCGCTCACCATTGCGGTGCTCGACAGTGGCGGCCACTTGGTCACCCTGCAGCGCGAAGACGGCGCCAGCCTGCTGCGCCCGCAAATCGCGATTGGCAAGGCCTGGGGCGCGATCGCCCTGGGCAAGGGCTCGCGTTTGCTGGCGTTGGACGCGCAGCAACGCCCGGCCTTTATCGCGGCGTTGAACAGCCTGGGGCAGGGCAGCGTGGTGCCTGCGCCGGGCGGGGTGTTGATTCGTGATCAGAAGGGTGTGGTGCTCGGCGCGATCGGGATCAGCGGGGACACCTCGGATATTGACGAGCAATGCGCGATTACGGCAATTGAGGGGGTGGGGTTGTTGGCGGATGCGGGGGTTTCGGCTTGATGTGAGGTGACTGGGCGGGCCTCTTCGCGAGCAAGCCCGCTCCCACATTTGACTGAGTTCAAGCCTTGGAATGCAGTCAAATGTGGGAGCGGGCTTGCTCGCGAAAGGGGCAACTCGGTCCCGGACCTAAACCCAAACCGCATCCCACAGCGGATAGTCGCCAATCCGCTCCACCAATCCCGCTCTTAACGGATTAGCCACGACATACCGAGCCATCTTCACCAAGTCATCGTCTTTGCGCAGCGCTCTGTCATGAAAACTGGTTTGCCATAGCCGACCCTTGCGGCCCGTAGCGCCATTCACGGTTCGAGTGCTTTTGGACTTCACCTGGCACATCAGGTCTCCCAATGAGCCCTTCTGCAGTTCAATCAACCAGTGAAAGTGGTCAGGCATCACCACCCATGCCAGGGAGTTTGCCAGCCTTTGGTATTGAGCGAGCCTGAATTGCCAGACCACCAAGCGACCCAGATGAAAGTCATTGAATATCGGTATGCGTTCGTGGGTGTTGGTAGTGATCAGGTAGATACGGTTCGGTTCGCTGAACCGCACGATGCGCAGGCGATGTGAAGTAGCTGGATAAGGCATTCCTTTGCCTCTCTTCAAGTGGTGTCCTGAGAGGCTAGATTGAGGAGTCCGTAGATGATTGCCTGGCGTTGTTCAGGATGTGTCTGGGAGGGCGCTTTCGCGAGCAAGCCCGCTCCCACATTGGTCCTGGGGCGCTCATACATTTTGTGTCTGGCATGGGAAAGTGTGGGAGCGGGCTTGCTCGCGAATCTTGGCTACACCGCGGACTATCAGTCCGGCTCACACCCTTTAAGCACCAAGCGAATAATCGTCTGCGCCGCCGCCTCGTAGTCGGCGTCATCCAGCTTGGCTTTCCCGGTCACCGCGGAAATTTGCCAATCAAAATCCGCATACGTCTGCGTCGCCGCCCAGATGCTGAACATCAAGTGATTGGGGTCAATGGGCGCGATCAAGCCGCGATCCACCCAGCTCTGGATGCAGTCGATATTGTGCTTGGCCTGGGCGTTGAGCTGTTCGACCTGGTCGGCGGTGAGGTGCGGCGCGCCGTGCATGATTTCGCTGGCGAATACCTTGGAGGCAAACGGCAGGTCGCGGGAGATGCGGATTTTCGAGCGGATGTAGTTGCTCAACACCACCGAAGGTTCGCCCTGCGGATTGAATGGGGTGGACGCGGCCAGGATCGGTTCGATAATGCTTTCGAGCACCTCGCGGTAGAGGTTGTCCTTGGACTTGAAGTAGTAATAGACGTTGGGCTTGGGCAGCCCGGCTTTGGCGGCGATATCGCTGGTTTTGGTCGCGGCGAAGCCCTTGTCGGCAAACTCCTCGCTGGCCGCCCGCAGGATCAGTTCTTTATTGCGCTCGCGAATGGTGCTCATAAACCAGGAATATCCTTGCCAAGACAGGCGGTCGGGCATGGTAGCACCGGCCTTGCGCAGCGCTCAAGAATCTCGCCGCACCCTTGTACATTGGGGGTTGCAGCTGACTTTGTCTGTGTTGATGCTGAACGTATTTCAGCCGCTGTTTGGGCGTCAGGAGGCGCAGTTGCGTGCGGGGACGGTCAGCCGGGAGACAGTGCTGACCCAACAGCGGGTGTTGTTGCAGGCAGAGCAGAATTGGCGCGATACCCAAGGGCAGTTGAGTCAGGGGAGTGTGGCGTTGATCCAGAGCCCGGGCGGGGGATGGCAAGCTGTGCAGTAATGAATAAGACGGCCAATGAAAGTCTTGCCTTCATTGGCCGTGGCGGTGTTGCACCGTAACTAGCCAGCCTTACTGGCAAGTGTAGAGGTTGGTTTTTTTACCGGGAAATCATCATCGAAGAACGTTGATGCTTCTTCAATTTGGGATTTGCGTTGTTTACGCAGAAACTCATCGAAGTCTTTTTTAACCGCAGGGTCTTCAAGGGCCTCGTAGTCAAAGACGTTGGCACCGTATTTGTAAGAGAAGTTGATGTCGACAAACTCGGCGCTGGCGCAGGCGGATGAAAATTTCGAGTTGTTTCTATCAAAGTTGACACGGTACTGTTTGATTTTTGGAATATAGACGATATTGGCGCCGACTTTGAACACTTCGACGGAAACACCCACGGTAATGGTTTTATAGAAATCTTTGTTGTTTTCGACGCCGAAACGCAAGGCGTATCCCTGCTTGGCCATAAACTTCTCAAAACTCTTCAGGGCACTGGTGTCTTGTGAGGCGACGATATCCAATATGAAGTTGACGAAGTCGGCGGCAATGCTGACCCCACGGATATGCCGCGAATAGGATTGCTCATCGATTTTGCTCGGGCCCATCAGCGGGAGTTTTGACAGCGCCAGGCTCCAGAGCGCTACGTCGGTTTTGTACTGCTCCCCCTCGGCTTCGGCTTTGCGCTGAACATAATTGGTGACGACAGAGGTCATGCCGATCAAGTATTTTTTCAGCTCGCTGATCTTTTTCATGACCTCCGGATCTTCGATCAACTCGTTGCCGATAATGAACTCAATGAGCCCGTCGGTATCGGCGTAGGGGTTGTCGGCGTCCTTAAGTTGAATGTCCTTGAGGGCTGTATCACCAAAGAAGCTATGCGCTTCTTGCAGCTGTTCGGAGAATAAGCGGACGTCTTTGACGTGGGCGGGCATTGCACTAAGTGTTTTCATTTGGTCATTTCCTTATGAAAGCAGTCACTAACTGTTGGCGCGATTCAATCACGGACGGCGGTCCGTCAGGGTCGCAAAAGTTCACCACGGGTGAAACCGGCTTGGTTGTTTAAATCAATGTTTTAGTGCCTCGGTTATTCGAGGTATTGCCCCTGAAAAAGAGGTAGGGGAGTTATAGGTTTAATGCCGGGTATTGGCAATGAACACACTCAACCAATTCGCTTGCTTGGCCCGAACAGTTATAGCGTTTAGGAGTCAGCCTTTAGAGGCTGTTTTTTGACGGCCATCACCGTTGATTACGGGGTATGGCTAAGTGATGGCTTTTACAGGGTTTTTGATGGCAGCTTTCCTGCCGTCGAAGCCTTACGATCAGGCAGCGCCGTCGGCCGACGCCTGGAGGATACGACGAGTGGTCGTGTTCGAAATCAAAATCAAACGCCCAGCAACGTGCGATTGGCAATGTGCGTGAATATAGATACGATGCTAATCATTAGCTAGCTATCTATGTGTTCGCTGAATGAAGCCTTTCACGTTTCAACTCCCGGATTTCTGGCAAGCCACCCTGGTGCCCTCGCGGGTCGATCTGCTGTTTGCGTCGCGCAACATCATCGCCGGCGGGGTCGCGTTGTATCTGGCCTTTTGCTTCGACCTGCAGCAGCCGCAATGGGCGTTGACCACGGTGTTTATCGTTGGCCAATCGACCAGCGGCATGGTCCTGGCCAAGGGCGCCTATCGGTTGCTGGGCACGTTTGTCGGCGCCGTGGCTTCGCTCGTGATGATCGGGGTTTGCGGTCAGGCGCCGTTGCTGTTCCTGCTGTGCATGGCGTTATGGCTGGCGTTGTGTACGACGGGGGCGTCGCTGCTGCGCAATCACGCCGCCTATGGGTTTGTGCTGGCGGGCTACACCACGGCGATTATTGCCTTGCCGGCGACCGCCGCGCCGCTGGGCGTGTTCGATGAGGCAGTGGCGCGCTGTCAGGAAATCAGCCTGGGGATTCTCTGCGCGTCTATCGCCAGCACGATTTTATGGCCGCGCCGGGTTGAGCAGACCCTGGCGGTTCAAGGGCGCGCCGCCTGGCAGGCGGGAATGCGCGCCGCGGCCTCGGAGCTGCAGGGAACGGATCAGCGCAAGGGCTTGCTGGAGGCGCTGGGCCGCTTGGTCGCGGTGGACGCCCAGCGCGACCATGCCTGGTTTGAAGGCCCCAAGGGGCGGCGGCGCTCTCAGGCGTTGCGGGTGCTCAGTCGGGATGTGCTTGGGTTGTTACGTGCGGCACGGGGTGTGGCACGGCAACGGATGATGCTGGACGACGCGTCCTTTGTTACGACATGGGTGGAAGACGTGGCCGCCACCTTGCGACAAGAGCGGCACGAGGCGCTGCCTGAGCTCTCACGTCGCCTTACTTTGGCGCTTGCCGATCCACGTCTGAGCCCCGAGGCGCACTTTTGCCTGGTGCAATTGGCCCAGGTCCTGCGTTTGGTGAACGTGGGGGCGCTGACCCTGGCGGCTGTCGAGACGGGCAGGGTGCCACCGGGTGCACCGGGGGCACTGTCCTGGCATCGGGATATCGAGCAGGGTGTACTCGGTGGAGCGCGCAGTGCATTAGCCTTCCTGGCCGTTGCGGCATTCTGGATGTTTACCGCATGGCCTTCGGGGCTGGGCGCGGTGTCGATCAGCGGTGTGGTATTGAGCCTGTTTGCTGCGCGGGAAAATCCCTCCGCCTCAAGCCTGAATTTTCTCAAAGGCATCGCGCTGTCGATTCCGGTGGCCGGGTGTGTACGGTTTGCTTTGCTGCCTGGGTTTGATGGTTTCCCGTTGCTGTGCATGGCCTTGGGCGTACCGCTATTTTTTGCCTCGCTGTGCATGAGCCGGGCAAACCTGGCGGCCAGCGCTTCGGCGTTCTGCATCTTCTTCGTCAATAACGTCGGGCCGAGCAACCTGATGACGTACGACATCGCCGCTTTCCTCAACAAAGCTATCGCCACGCTGATGGGTGTCGGTATTGCCGTGGTGGTGTTTCGCCTGATCCCGCTCAACCCGGGTGAGCGCCATTATCGGCGGATGTTCACGGCCTCATTGTTTGACCTGGCGCAGTTGACGTCGCGCCCCTTGGAGCAGGCCGAAAGCTGGTTTGGCGGGCGTATGGCGGACCGCCTGATTCGGTTGTCGCGTTATAGCGACACGTTGCCTGCCGAGCGTCGTACCCATTGGGATAACGGCCTGCTGGGGCTGGACTTGGGCGATGAGTTGCTGGAGTTGCGCGCGAGTTTATCGAGCAGCCAAGGCGCGTTGGCCAGTGTGCGCGATGATTATCTGCGGCAGTGGGCGGTTGTGCTCAAGCAGGGTGGGCCTGGCGTGGATCAGGCAGCGCTGCTGGACGTGCTTGAGCGGTCGTCGGTGTTGGCGGAGCAGGATCGGCAAATGGCCAGGGCGGCACTGCTGCAGTTGCGGTTTACCTGGCAGACGTGGTGTCAGCGGGGTGTCTGATTGCAGGAGCTGGCAAGCCAGCTCCTGTAACGAGTGTTACTCGGCGATCTGCAACTTGCGCGATTCGGTGTAGATGTAGCGCACCTTTTCATACTCGAACGGCGAGTTCATTTGACCGTAGCGGAAGCTGGTCTGGTAGCGCTTGTCGACGGCGCGCAAGGCCCAGATTTCCGGGTGGTTTTCGCTGACCTTGGACACGTTGAGGAAGTTGACCTCGGTTTCTGCGCTGTAGTCGACGATCAGGCCGGTGGTGTCGCGCAGGTTCGAGGGGCCGAAGATCGGCAGTACCAGGTACGCGCCGCCGGGCACGCCGTAGAAGCCCAGGGTCTGGCCGAAGTCTTCGCTCTGGCGTGGCAGGCCCATGGCGGTAGCCGGGTCCCACAGGCCGGCGACGCCGATGGTGGTGTTGAGCAGCAGACGCCCGGTGGTTTCCAGGGAGCGGTGGCCCTTGAGTTGCAGCAGGCTGTTCAACAGGTTGGGCACGTCGCCCAGGTTGTTGAAGAAATTACTCACGCCGGTACGCAGGAAACTTGGGGTGACGTAGGTGTAGCCATTGACCACCGGCAGGAATACCCATTGGTCGAAGCGGTAGTTGAAGTGGTACACGCGGCGGTTCCACGACTCCAACGGGTCGTAGACATTGAGCGCGGTGAGCGACGAACGCTCGAACTCGCGCTGGTCCAGGCCCGGGTTGAACTTGAGCTTGGTCAGCGGCTCCTTGAAGCCGTCGGCGTCAACCTTGACCGGTTCGTGGGCCTTGCTGTTGTCGGCATTGGCGACGCCCGCGCACATCAGGGCGGCGAGCAGCAGAAGATATTTAGCCACGGAAGAACTCCAGCATGGCGTCGGCGTTGACGCGGTAATTGAGGTTGCCGCAGTGGCCGCCCAACGGGTAGACGGTCAAGCGATCGCCGAAGGTTTTACGCAGGAAACCGAGGTCGCCAGGGCCGAGAATCACGTCGTCGGCATTGTGCATCACCGCGATTTTCGGGCTGTTGTGCAGGTAGTCCTTAAGCGCATAGAGGCTGACCTGGTCGACCAGTTGCAGCAGGCTGCCGCCATCGGAGCGCGCGCGCCACATCGGGATCACTTGTTCGGTGAGGTAGCAGTCAAAGTCGCACTGCAGCGCACGCTTGAGGAACGGCGTGAGGCTGGTGCCTTCGGTGATCGGGTATTTGGGCGGAATGATCAGGCCACGGCGGTTGATCAGGTCCGAGGTAAACGCAATGTCGGCCGCCGAGAAACGGAACGAGGTGCCGATCAGCATCGCCATCTGTTCGTTGGTCAGGTGCTGCTTGGAGTTCTGGAAGTCGTAGAGCAGGGCGTCATTAAGGTCGATGTAGCCTTTTTGCTGGAAGTAGCGGGTCAGCTTGGCCAGTACCAGCTCATAGAAGGTGGTGGTGTTGTTGATGCCCTTGACCTCGGTCTGTACCAGCTTGTCGAGGTTGGTGATCGAGGTGTAGAGGTTGACCGGCGGGTTGAGCAGCAGCACTTTCTTGAAGTTGAAGCTGCGGCGGGTCTCGTCCAGCTTGCTGACAAACGCAGCATCCAGGGCGCCCAGGCTGTAGCCGGTGAGGTAGAAGTCGGTGACCGGCAGCGAGGCGTTTTGCGCGCGCACGGCTTGCATCACGCGGTACATGTCTTCGGCGTCTTCCTGGGTGATACCCGGAGTGGCAAAGCGCGAGGCGGCACTGATGAAGTCGAAGCTGGTGGGCGACGACAACTGCACTACGTGGTAACCAGCCTGGTAATACAGCTTTTTCAGGTATTCGTTGATGCTGCTGTCAAATCGCGCACCGGTGCCCGCGATCAGGAAGATCAACGGCGCGGCACGGTCTTGTTTGGCGATGCGGTAGGTGAGTTTCTTCACCGCCCAGAAATTGTCCGGCAGGCTGAACTCGCGCTCGGGGCGCATGTTCAGGGTGTAATCCGACTGGTTGATCTCGTCGTTGGACGGCAATTTGGGCCGAAGGTCAGGCGGGGTGGTGGCAATGGTCGCTTCGAACGGGTTCGTCAAAGGGAAGCCATAGCTGGCCTGGTCGATGTCGACGGCCAGTGCTGACGCACTCAAAAAAAGGCTGCCGAGTAAGGCAGCGCAGCGCAAGGAACGGAGCATGACTTAATCCCTAAGAGGAAACGTGCTGAATGAAGTTCGCAGGCTATGACCACCGCGTTGCCACCGAAGTGCCAGCCTTCGGCACGAAATGTCGGAAAAAAACGTCGGAATCGGGGTAATAGCAGCCAGAAGATACACGTTGCCATGCATTGATGGACACTAATTGTGTGTATGCGCCTTGCTAACGGCTGCCGGCGCATTAAGCTGAGCGCCGTTTTTGCCTATCGGAGTACCCCATGTCCCGTCGTTTGCCACTGATCCTGCTGCTTATTGCCCTGCCGTTATGGTTGGCTGCCAGTTATGGCGCACGCTACGGTTTTATGGAGGATGGCCAGTGGGTGGGTATCTGCGTTGATGAGGCCAGTCGCTGGGAATGCCAGTTGCGTTCGAACCTGGGGTTGATGATTCACTTCAAGGTGCTGGGCTGGGCGGCGTTGATCACGTCGGTGCTGGCGTTTTTCGTGCCGGGTCGAGCAGGGTGGGGGTTGGCAGTGTTGGCAATGATGTTCGGCTTGCCGGCGTTGGCGTTGTACAACACCACGTTTGCGGTGTTTGCGGTGGTGATTGCCGGGTTGCGGTTGGTCAGGAAACCTCGCGTTGCCTGACAGGGCCTCATCGCAGGCAAGCCAGCTCCCACATTAGAGCGCATTCCAGGGATGCACTCGGTCAAATGTGGGCGCTGGCTTGTCGAATCGTCGCAACGCTGCGATAGCGGTCTTAAGCCCTACGCACCCGCAGGCAACGCCACAACGCTCCAACCATCATCACGCTGACCACCGCCCAACCCCACGCCTGCTGGTTCAGCAACCCTTCGCGATAGAGCTGCGGCGCAATGCCGGCACCGATAATGAAGGCCAGCAGCGCGATCTCCCGGCGTGGCCCGGTGACCGGGCGAACCAGATACACCAGGGCCGGCAACACCAGTGCCGCACTCGGGAAGCTGCGATAGCGCGGGTCAAACACCAGCGCGAGCATCATCACCGCGCCGGCAAAGCCGGCGATTGCCACCAGCCAGCCCGCGCGTTGCTCCAGCCAGTTGAATGCCCGTTCGCGCCAACCTTCCCGCGCACTCAGGGCCAGCGCAGCATGGGCCAGCACCAGCAGGTTCAGCACGACTAGCAAGCCTGCCCACACCCATTCATCGTTGAAGCGTGCGGTTACGCGGGTCAGTTCGGCCCAGGTGCCGATTGAGCAGGCGGCGACCGCTCCGAGCAGTGGCAGCATGAGCGCTGCGCGCGTGCTGCGAACGCGGCCGCCGAGGGCCAAGGTGCCCAGCAGGATAATCCCGCCCACGCCCAGCCACAGCGGCCAGTACGGCACATTGCTCACCGGCCCGGCGAGGATGCCCTTGTCCTGGCGATCAGCATCAAACAGTCCCCAATAGCCGCCGACCGCCCCTTCACTGGCGCGCTTCCACGGCTGGTCAAAGGCTTCGATCAGGTTGTAGCGCCAACCGTTGGCCTCGGCCATGGCGACAAAACCACGCATGAATTTGGCTTCGTTGACCCGGCTCGGCACCGCGGTTTCGCGCTGGCGACCTTCGCTGGGCCAGCCGGTCTCGCCGATCAGCACGTCTTTGGGCGCGAACTTGTTGCCGAAGGTCTGGCGTACATCCCCCACGTGCTTGAGCGCCTGGTCGATGCCGGACGGGTCATCCTCCCAGTACGGCAGCAGGTGAATGGTCAGGAAATCCACGGCCGGGGCGATTTCCGGGTGTTGCAGCCAGAACTCCCAGACATCGGCATAGGTGACCGGCTGTTTTATCTGACTTTTGACTTTGTGGATCAGCGTCACCAGTTGCTTGGCGGTGACTTCCTTGCGCAGCAGGGCTTCGTTGCCGACGATGACCGCGGTGACCACGTCAGGGTTGGCGTTGGCCGCCGCGATCAACTCGTCGATTTCTTTTTCGGTGGCAACCGGGTCACTGCTGACCCAGGCACCGGCCATTAACTTCAACCCATGCTCGCGCGCCATGCCCGGCAGGGCTTCCAAACCGGTCATGGAGTAGGTGCGAATGCACTCGAAACGGGTGGCCAGCAAGGCCAGGTCGGCGTCCATGCGCTCGGGACGCAGCTTGAACGGCTGGTCGAACGGTGATTGGTCTTTGTCGAAGGGTGTATAGGACGCACATTGCATTTTGTGGCTGGCGCTGGCCACGTCCGGCAACACCACCGGACGGCCGAGGCCGTACCAATAGCCGACAAGGGCAAACACGCCGAGGATCAAGGCGAAAATATAGGGCAGGGCAGGGAAGCGGGCAGTCGCAGGCATGGTCGGCTTATCTGGGGGAGCAAAGGCGCGCATCTTACCCGTATTTGGCCCGTTCCAGTGGGGCGGCATAATTTAGACATGCAAAGTTCGGGCGGGATTTTGGCGCCATATTCTACAAATCGTGCTGCTGGCGATGTGATGTCGTTTCTTGCTTACCTGAGGTCGCAGCCAGAGCAGGTTCAAGACCCCGGCAGGTTGATGATCGAAGTGTCAGCACTCCACTGATGTCTGAGCCGCCGGATCGATGCGCGTGAAGGGGGCGCGGTGCACCACATAACAACAGGTTGACGTCGCTCGGCATCCGTCGGGCGCAGCACTTTCGGGGAAGTACGATGAAGATGCGACGACTCTTGGGCGCAGCTGCCACTCTGGTAGTTGCGATGGGCTCCACACTGGCCAGCGCCGACAGCAAAACCCTGAGCATCGGCTATGTAGACGGCTGGTCCGACAGCGTTGCCACCACTCACGTGGCGGCAGAGGTGATCAAGGAAAAGCTCGGTTATGACGTGAAACTGCAGGCGGTTGCCACCGGGATCATGTGGCAGGGCGTGGCCACCGGCAAACTCGACGCCATGCTTTCCGCCTGGCTGCCCGTGACCCACGGTGAATACTGGGCCAAGAACAAGGACAAGGTGGTCGACTACGGCCCTAACTTCAAGGATGCAAAAATTGGCTTGATCGTGCCGGAGTACGTCAAGGCCAAGTCCATCGAAGACCTCAAGACCGATACCACCTTCAAGAACAAGATCGTCGGTATTGATGCCGGTTCAGGCGTCATGCTCAAGACCGATGAAGCCATCAAGGCCTATGGCCTGGACTACAAACTGCAAGCCAGTTCGGGCGCTGCGATGATCGCCGAGCTGACCCGTGCCGAAGACAAGCAGGAATCCATTGCGGTGACCGGTTGGGTACCACACTGGATGTTCGCCAAGTGGAAACTGCGTTTCCTGGACGATCCAAAAGGGATTTATGGTGCTGCGGAAACCGTCAACAGCATCGGCAGCAAGGGCCTGGAGAAGAAAGCGCCGGAAGTCGCGGCCTTCCTGAAGAAATTCCAGTGGGCCTCCAAGGATGAAATCGGCGAGGTCATGCTCGCGATTCAAGAGGGCGCCAAACCTGATGCGGCGGCCAAGGATTGGGTTGCCAAGCACCCAGAGCGTGTCGCCGAGTGGATCGGTAAATAACGCCTCGAAGCGTCTAAGTAGCACCTTTGAAGCCCGCCTGGCGTTTTCGTCAGGCGGGCTTTGTCGTTTTCGTCAGGCGGGCTTTGTCGTTTTCGCGAGAAAAGCTGTCACTTTAATCAGTTCAAAGTTGGCGCGATCACTCATGTCGTTCTAATACTAAGGTCGTCTGGAACCTGTTCTGCAGCCGCATACAGTGGATACGTTCCAATAATAAAAAAGCTGTGCTGCGAGGATAAAAACAATGAACGACAGCATTTACCTCTCGATTCAAAACAGCCCGCGTTTCAAGGAGCTGGTGAGAAAAAGGGAAAGGTTCGCCTGGATTCTCTCGGCGATCATGCTCGGGCTGTACTCCGGTTTCATTCTTCTGATTGCCTATGGGCCGCAAATACTGGGGGCCAAGCTCAGCCCCGGTTCGTCCATCACCTGGGGAATCCCGATTGGGGTCGGGCTGATTGTTTCGGCCTTTGTCCTGACTGCGATTTACGTACGACGCGCCAACGGCGAATTTGACGACCTGAACAATGCGATTCTCAAGGAGGCTGCGCAATGATCCGTCGTCTATTGGCTGTACTCGGTGCTTCGGTCTTCGCGCCTGCCGTTTGGGCGGCGGACGCATTGACCGGTGAAGTGCAAAAACAACCGCTGAACGTTGCAGCAATCCTGATGTTCGTGGCCTTCGTCGGCGCGACGTTGTGCATCACCTACTGGGCGTCCAAGCGCAACAAATCGGCGGCCGACTACTACGCGGCCGGCGGCAAGATCACCGGTTTCCAGAACGGCCTGGCGATTGCTGGCGACTACATGTCGGCGGCGTCCTTCCTGGGGATTTCCGCGCTGGTATTCACCTCTGGCTACGACGGCCTGATCTATTCGATCGGCTTCCTGGTGGGCTGGCCGATCATTCTGTTCCTGATCGCCGAGCGCCTGCGTAACCTGGGCAAGTACACCTTTGCTGACGTAGCGTCCTATCGCCTGGGGCAAACCCAGATCCGCAGCCTGTCGGCCTGTGGCTCGCTGGTGGTGGTGGCGTTCTATCTGATCGCGCAGATGGTTGGCGCGGGCAAGCTGATCCAGTTGCTGTTCGGCCTGGATTACCATGTGGCGGTGATCCTGGTAGGCATCCTGATGTGCATGTACGTGCTGTTCGGCGGCATGCTCGCGACCACGTGGGTGCAGATCATCAAGGCGGTCCTGCTGCTGTCCGGTGCCTCGTTCATGGCGCTGATGGTGATGAAGCACGTCAACTTCGACTTCAACATGCTGTTTTCCGAGGCGATCAAGGTTCACCCTAAAGGTGAAGCGATCATGAGCCCTGGCGGCCTGGTGAAAGACCCGATCTCTGCATTCTCCCTGGGCCTGGCGCTGATGTTCGGCACCGCAGGCCTGCCGCACATCCTGATGCGCTTCTTCACCGTAAGCGATGCTAAAGAAGCGCGTAAGAGCGTACTGTATGCCACCGGTTTCATCGGCTACTTCTACATCCTGACCTTTATCATCGGCTTCGGCGCGATCCTGCTGGTCAGCACCAACCCGGCGTTCAAGGATGCGGCAGGCGCCTTGCTGGGCGGTAACAACATGGCGGCGGTGCACCTGGCCAACGCGGTGGGCGGCAGTATCTTCCTGGGCTTCATCTCGGCCGTGGCGTTTGCCACCATCCTGGCGGTGGTTGCTGGCTTGACCCTGGCGGGTGCTTCGGCGGTGTCCCATGACCTGTATGCCAGCGTGATCAAGAAAGGCAAGGCCAACGAAAAGGACGAGATTCGCGTGTCGAAGATCACCACCATCGCCCTGGCGGTGCTGGCCATCGGCCTGGGTATCCTGTTCGAAAGCCAGAACATTGCGTTCATGGTCGGCCTGGCGTTCTCCATTGCTGCCAGCTGTAACTTCCCGGTGCTGCTGCTTTCCATGTACTGGAAAAACCTCACCACCCGTGGCGCGATGATTGGCGGCTGGCTGGGCTTGATCAGTGCCGTAGGTCTGATGATCCTTGGCCCGACCATCTGGGTCTCGATCCTGCACCACGAAAAAGCCATCTTCCCGTACGAATACCCGGCGCTGTTCTCGATGATCATTGCGTTCATCGGTATCTGGTTCTTCTCCATCACCGACAAGTCGGCGGCGGCAGAGAAGGAGCGTGCGCTGTACTTCCCGCAGTTTGTGCGTTCGCAAACGGGTCTGGGGGCGAGTGGGGCGGTTAACCACTAAGGGTGTAACGGTTACAAAAAAATACCCCGGTCGTGAGATCGGGGTTTTTTTTTGGCTTTTATTGGTGCTGGATACGACAAAACTGTTTCTTAAATTCCGCATCAATAAAAGCGGCTTTCGCTGGGTGAGCGTCGGCAAGTGATCAAGGCTGGCGTCTGGGCACAGGACGCTGTGTTGAGGCCGCCAGTGGCGCTGCTCTGCAGCCGAGCACGGGGCAAGCCTGCTCGCCACAACGGGCCCGCAGGCCACCACAGCGGGCGTGTAGCGGGTTATCGTCTGCCGCAAACAAATAAGGCCTCCAGAGGAGGCCTTATTCGGTGCAACTAAGCGGCTGACGGCTTACTTGCGATCTTCCAGCTTGGTGATGTCACGCGACTCGTAGCCGGTGTACAGCTGGCGCGGACGGCCAATCTTGTACGGGCTGGAGAGCATTTCTTTCCAGTGGGAGATCCAGCCCACGGTCCGCGCCAGGGCGAAGATCACGGTGAACATGCTGGTTGGAATGCCGATCGCCTTGAGGATGATCCCCGAGTAGAAGTCGACGTTCGGGTACAGCGAGCGTTCGATGAAGTACGGGTCGGTCAGGGCGATCTCTTCCAGGCGCATGGCCAGTTCGAGTTGCGGATCGTTCTTGATGCCCAGTTCCTTCAACACTTCGTCGCAGGTCTGCTTCATTACGGTGGCGCGTGGGTCGCGGTTCTTGTAGACGCGGTGACCGAAGCCCATCAGCTTGAACGGATCGTTCTTGTCCTTGGCCTTGGCGATGAACGTGTCGATGTTCGAGACATCGCCGATTTCATCGAGCATGGTCAATACGGCTTCGTTCGCACCGCCGTGGGCAGGGCCCCACAGTGCAGCGATACCGGCGGCGATACAGGCGAACGGGTTGGCACCCGAAGAGCCGGCCAGACGTACGGTAGAGGTGGAGGCGTTCTGCTCGTGGTCGGCGTGGAGGATGAAGATCCGGTCCATTGCCTTGGCCAGCACCGGGCTGATCGGTTTGATCTCGCACGGGGTGTTGAACATCATGTGCAGGAAGTTTTCTGCGTACGTCAGGTCGTTGCGCGGGTACATCATGGGCTGGCCCATGGAGTACTTGTAAACCATTGCGGCCAGGGTCGGCATCTTGGCAACCAGACGGATCGCGGAAATTTCGCGATGCTGCGGGTTATTGATGTCCAGGGAGTCGTGATAGAAGGCCGACAGGGCGCCGACCACGCCGCACATGACGGCCATCGGGTGGGCGTCGCGACGGAAGCCGTTGAAGAAGGTCTTCAACTGCTCGTGAACCATGGTGTGGTTCTTCACGGTGCTGACGAACTGGGCTTTTTGCTCGGCTGTTGGCAGTTCGCCATTTAGCAGCAGGTAGCAGGTTTCCAGGTAGTCCGACTTCTCAGCCAGTTGCTCGATCGGGTAGCCCCGGTGCAGCAGAATGCCATTGTCGCCGTCGATATAGGTGATCTTCGACTCGCAAGAGGCGGTCGACATGAAGCCTGGGTCGAAAGTGAAACGGCCCGTGGCCGTCAGGCCCCGTACGTCGATAACATCGGGACCAACGGTGCCGGTTAAAATGGGCAGCTCGACGGGGGCTGCGCCCTCGATGATCAACTGCGCTTTTTTGTCAGCCATGTGGCCTCCTATTTATGCTTCAAATCATCAGACAGACCCCCCACGCAGGGCCCGCACCACTATAGTGAGATAAATTCAGATGTCAATTTGCCTAAAGTCTTGCTCCAGAAGGCTTTAACCGTACTTTTTCGTCGAAATTGACTGCCATTTACGCCTTTTATCCCGCCAGCGCAATCAGCTATTAGGGTGAGGTGTGCGCGTTGTCATTAGTAGCCTAACTGTCTATACTCGGCCACCGACCGCCAAGGGCTTTTGGGCTTGCTTTCATTGGGGGTCGCACTCCCTGGGTGGTGCTTACCTGACCAGTGCACTCCCCAACAACTTTGCCCTGATTGTTAGGGGCTCTTCAGTGTGAAAAAAAGCCGTGAATAGCCAACGACCTGTAAACCTAGACCTAAGGACCATCAAACTCCCCATCACCGGCGTTACGTCGTTCCTGCACCGTGTTTCCGGCATCATCCTGTTCCTGGGCTTGGGCATCATGCTTTATGCATTGAGCAAATCCCTGGGTTCCGAGGAAGGATACGCCGAGGTGAAGGCATGCTTGACCAGCCCGCTGGCCAAGTTCGTAGCATGGGGCCTCCTGTCCGCTCTGCTTTATCATCTGGTAGCCGGCGTGCGCCACTTGATCATGGATATGGGCATCGGTGAGACGCTGGAAGGCGGCCGCCTGGGCTCGAAAATCATCATCGCCATTTCCGTGGTGCTGATCGTTCTGGCAGGAGTTTGGATATGGTAACCAGCGTTACGAACCTATCGCGTTCAGGCCTCTATGACTGGATGGCGCAGCGTGTGTCTGCGGTCGTTCTCGCGGCTTATTTCATTTTCCTGATCGGATACCTCGTCGCAAACCCTGGCATTGGCTATGAGCAATGGCACGGCCTGTTTTCCCACAATGCGATGCGAATCTTCAGTCTGCTGGCACTTGTAGCCCTGGGCGCTCACGCCTGGGTCGGCATGTGGACCATCGCGACTGACTACCTGACGCCGATGGCGCTGGGCAAGTCCGCGACTGCAGTACGTTTCCTCTTCCAGGCAGTATGCGGCGTCGCGATGTTCGCTTACTTCGTCTGGGGTGTGCAGATTCTTTGGGGTATCTGAGTCATGGCTAACATTCCAACTATTTCCTTCGACGCCATCATCATTGGTGGCGGCGGTGCTGGCATGCGCGCAGCGCTGCAGCTGGCTCAGGGTGGTCACAAGACTGCCGTGATCACCAAGGTGTTCCCGACGCGTTCGCACACCGTTTCGGCCCAGGGTGGCATCACCTGCGCCATCGCCTCTGCCGATCCGAACGATGACTGGCGCTGGCACATGTACGATACCGTCAAGGGTTCCGACTACATCGGTGACCAGGACGCTATCGAATACATGTGTCAGGAAGGCCCGGCTGCCGTGTTCGAGCTGGACCACATGGGTCTGCCGTTCTCGCGTACCGAGCAAGGTCGTATCTACCAGCGTCCATTCGGCGGCCAGTCGAAGGATTACGGTAAAGGCGGCCAGGCTGCCCGTACCTGCGCCGCGTCCGACCGTACCGGTCACGCGCTGCTGCACACGCTTTATCAGGGCAACCTGAAAGCCGGCACCACGTTCCTGAACGAATACTACGCCGTGGATCTGGTGAAGAACGCTGACGGCGCATTCGTCGGCGTGATCGCCATCTGCATCGAAACCGGTGAAACCACCTACATCCGCGCCAAGGCTACTGTTCTGGCGACTGGCGGTGCAGGTCGTATCTACGCTTCGACCACCAATGCCCTGATCAACACCGGTGACGGCGTCGGCATGGCACTGCGTGCGGGCGTGCCGGTACAAGACATCGAAATGTGGCAGTTCCACCCGACCGGTATCGCCGGCGCGGGCGTACTGGTTACCGAAGGTTGCCGTGGTGAAGGTGGTTACCTGATCAACAAGCACGGCGAGCGTTTCATGGAGCGTTATGCGCCGAACGCGAAAGACCTTGCCGGTCGTGACGTTGTTGCTCGTTCGATGGTTAAAGAAATCATCGCCGGCAATGGCTGTGGCCCGAATGGCGACCACGTACTGCTGAAGCTCGATCACCTCGGCGAAGAAGTACTGCACAGCCGCCTGCCAGGTATCTGTGAGCTGTCCAAGACTTTTGCTCATGTTGACCCGGTGGTTGCTCCGGTTCCGGTTGTTCCGACTTGCCACTATATGATGGGCGGTGTTCCGACCAACATTCATGGCCAGGCGATCACTCAGAACGCTGAAGGCGTGGACGAGATCATTCATGGCCTGTTCGCGGTAGGCGAAGTGGCTTGCGTATCGGTTCACGGTGCCAACCGTCTGGGCGGCAACTCGCTGCTCGACCTGGTGGTGTTCGGCCGCGCGGCCGGCCTGCACCTGGAAAAAGCCCTGACCGACGGCATCGAATACGATGACGCTACCGACGCCAATATCGAGGCCGCCCTGGCGCGCCTGAACGCTCTGAACGAGCGTACCGATGGCGAAGACGTCGCTACCCTGCGTCGCGAGCTGCAAAACTGCATGCAGAACTACTTCGGTGTATTCCGTACTGGCGAATACATGCAGAAGGGTATCGCCCAGTTGGCCGATCTGCGCAAGCGTATCGCCAACGTCAAGATCAACGATAAGAGCCAGGCGTTCAACACCGCTCGTATCGAAGCCCTTGAGCTGCAAAACCTGTTGGAAGTGGCTGAAGCGACTGCGATCGCCGCCGAGGTTCGTAAAGAATCCCGTGGTGCTCACGCGCGTGAAGACTTTGAAGATCGCGACGACGAAAACTGGTTGTGCCACACCCTGTACTTCCCGGGTGACAAGCGCGTAACCAAACGTGCCGTGAACTTCTCGCCGAAGACAGTTCCGACCTTTGAACCGAAGATTCGGACTTACTAAGGGTGGCTGCCATGTTGAAAGTCAGTGTTTATCGCTACAACCCTGATCAGGACGCTGCGCCGTTCATGCAGGAATTCCAGGTCGATACCGGTGGTAAAGACCTGATGGTGCTGGATGTATTGGCACTGATCAAAGAGCAGGACGAAGGTTTCTCCTATCGTCGCTCTTGCCGTGAAGGTGTGTGCGGTTCCGACGGCATGAACATCAACGGCAAAAACGGCCTGGCGTGCATCACGCCGCTGTCCGCCGTCGTCAAAGGTAACAAGCTGATCGTTCGTCCTCTGCCAGGTTTGCCGGTTATCCGTGACCTGGTCGTCGATATGAGCATCTTCTACAAGCAATACGAGAAAGTTAAGCCGTTCCTGCAGAACGACACGCCGGCTCCGGCCATCGAACGTCTGCAGTCCCCTGAAGAACGTGAAAAGCTCGACGGTCTGTACGAGTGCATCCTGTGCGCTTGCTGCTCGACTTCTTGCCCGTCCTTCTGGTGGAACCCGGACAAGTTCCTGGGTCCAGCCGCTCTGCTGCAAGCGTACCGCTTCCTGGCAGACAGCCGTGACACCAAGACGTCCGAGCGTCTGGCTTCGCTGGATGACCCGTTCAGCGTATTCCGCTGCCGCGGGATCATGAACTGCGTCAACGTATGTCCTAAAGGCCTGAACCCGACTAAGGCCATTGGTCACATCCGTAACATGCTGCTGCAAAGCGGCGTGTAACTGACGTTGTAATAAAGCAGGACCGTTGTGCCCGTAAATGCTACGGCGCAGGCTTCAACCGGCGCCGTAGTTTTAACTTGAGCAGCGACTTACAAAGCCGCGGCTCTTATTTTGAAGAAATGAGACAAGCAGGGGCATTCGGGTTGGTACCCGAACTATCAGCGTGATCCTAAGTGGCTTGTTTTGGTCGCTGCACTTGGCCTTTTGCAAGCAAACTCGGTGTTTCCGCCGGTGGTGTCCCCAAATCGAGGGTGACCAAGCATGCAAGAAAGCGTGATGCAGCGCATGTGGAACAGCGGCTATCTTTCAGGTGGTAACGCTGCCTATGTGGAAGAGCTTTATGAGCTCTACCTGCACGACCCTAACGCTGTGCCAGAAGAATGGCGCACCAAATTTCAGACGTTGTCTTCAGACGGCAACGCTGCCACCGATGTATCGCACGCAACAATTCGCGATCAGTTTGTGCTGCTGGCAAAGAACCAGCGCCGCGCTCAGCCGGTTTCCGCCGGGAGCGTGAGCAGCGAGCATGAGAAGAAGCAAGTTGAAGTATTGCGACTGATCCAGGCTTACCGGATGCGTGGCCACCAGGCGGCCCAGCTTGACCCGCTGGGGCTCTGGCAGCGTCCTGCACCTGCTGACCTGTCGATCAATCATTACGGCTTGACCAATGCCGATCTTGATACGACCTTCCGTGCCGGCGACCTGTTCATCGGCAAAGAGGAGGCGAGCCTACGCGAAATTCACGAAGCGTTGCAGCAGACATATTGCCGCACCATTGGCGCTGAGTTCACGCATATCACCGATTCCGAGCAACGCCACTGGTTCCAGCATCGTCTGGAAGGTGTGCGTGGCCGTCCGGTGCTGTCCGCCGACGTACGCAGCCACTTGCTCGAGCGCGTGACCGCAGCTGAAGGTCTCGAGAAATACCTGGGTACCAAATACCCGGGCACCAAGCGTTTTGGCCTGGAAGGCGGCGAGAGCCTGATTCCGATGCTTGACGAGCTGATCCAGCGTTCCGGTTCCTATGGCACCAAGGAAGTCGTGATCGGCATGGCTCACCGTGGTCGCCTGAACGTGTTGGTCAACACCTTCGGCAAGAACCCGCGCGAGCTGTTCGACGAGTTCGAAGGCAAGAAGAAGGTCGAGCTCGGTTCCGGTGACGTTAAATACCACCAGGGCTTCTCGTCCAACGTGATGACCACCGGCGGTGAAGTTCACCTGGCCATGGCCTTCAACCCATCCCACCTGGAAATCGTTTCTCCAGTGGTCGAGGGTTCGGTCCGTGCTCGCCAGGATCGTCGTAACGATGCCACCGGTGAAAAGGTCCTGCCGATTTCCATCCACGGTGACGCGGCATTCGCCGGTCAAGGCGTGGTGCTGGAAACGTTCCAGATGTCGCAGACTCGCGGCTTCAAGACGGGCGGTACGGTTCACATCGTCATCAACAACCAGGTTGGCTTCACCATCAGCAACCCGCTGGACGCGCGCTCTACCGAGTACGCCACCGACGTTGCCAAGATGATCCAGGCGCCGATCCTCCATGTGAATGGTGATGATCCGGAAGCCGTGTTGTTCGTGACCCAGCTCGCTATCGACTACCGCATGCAGTTCAAGCGTGACGTGGTGATCGACCTGGTTTGCTACCGCCGTCGCGGTCACAACGAAGCGGATGAGCCGAGCGGCACCCAGCCGTTGATGTACCAGCAAATCGCCAAGCAGCGCACCACCCGTGAGCTGTACGCCGAAAGCCTGACCAAGGCCGGCGTGATTGACGATGCGCGTGTTCAGGCGAAAGTCGATGAATACCGCAACGCGCTGGACAATGGTCTGCATGTCGTAAAAAGCCTGGTTAAAGAGCCGAACAAAGAACTGTTCGTTGACTGGCGTCCGTACCTGGGCCACGCCTGGACTGCGCGTCACGACACCTCGTTCGATCTGAAAACCTTGCAGGAACTGTCTGCCAAGCTGCTGGAAATTCCGGAAGGCTTCGTTGTGCAGCGCCAGGTTGCGAAGATCTACGAAGACCGTCAGAAGATGCAAGCCGGCGGCCTGCCGATCAACTGGGGTTACGCCGAAACCATGGCGTACGCGACCCTGGCGTTCGAAGGTCACCCGATCCGCATGACCGGCCAGGACATCGGCCGTGGTACGTTCTCGCACCGTCACGCGGTATTGCACAACCAGAAAGACGCGGGCACTTACATTCCGCTGCAACACCTTTACGAAGGCCAGCCACGTTTCGACCTGTTCGATTCGTTCCTGTCCGAAGAAGCCGTACTGGCGTTCGAATACGGTTACTCCACCACCACGCCTCAGGCGCTGGTGATCTGGGAAGCCCAGTTCGGCGACTTCGCCAACGGTGCCCAGGTGGTTATTGACCAGTTCATCACCAGCGGTGAGCACAAGTGGGGCCGTCTGTGCGGTCTGACCATGCTGCTGCCACACGGTTATGAAGGTCAGGGTCCGGAGCACTCTTCGGCCCGTCTGGAGCGTTACCTGCAGCTGTGCGCCGAGCACAACATCCAGGTGTGCGTGCCGACTACCCCGGCCCAGATCTACCACTTGCTGCGTCGTCAGGTGATCCGCCCGCTGCGCAAGCCGCTGGTAGTGCTGACTCCGAAATCGCTGTTGCGTCACAAATTGGCCATCTCGACCCTGGAAGATCTGGCCGACGGTTCGTTCCAGACCGTTATTCCAGAAATCGACACCCTGGACGCAGCCAAGGTCACTCGCCTGATCCTGTGCAGCGGCAAGGTTTACTACGACTTGCTGGAAAAACGCCGTGCCGAAGGCCGCGAAGACATCGCCATCGTGCGTATCGAGCAGCTTTACCCGTTCCCGGAAGACGACCTGATGGAGGCCATCGCGCCTTACACCAACCTCACCCATGTGGTGTGGTGTCAGGAAGAACCGATGAACCAGGGCGCGTGGTACAGCAGCCAGCATCACTTGCGTCGCAGCATCGGTAACCACAACAAGGCCCTGGGCCTGGAGTACGCCGGTCGTGACGCTTCTGCTGCACCTGCGTGTGGTTATGCGTCGATGCACGCCGAGCAGCAGGAAAAACTGCTGCAAGATGCTTTCACTGTTTAACGCCTTCGCGCTGACTGAAACCGAATTTTAAGGACCCACAGATAATGGCTATCGAAATCAAAGCCCCGTCATTCCCGGAATCGGTTGCCGATGGCACCGTTGCCACCTGGCACAAGAAACCAGGTGAGGCCGTCAAGCGTGACGACCTGATCGTCGACATCGAGACTGACAAAGTCGTACTGGAAGTGTTGGCTGAAGCTGACGGCGTACTGGGCGCAATCGTTGCCGAAGAAGGCGCTACCGTTCTGTCGAACCAGGTTCTGGGCTCGATCGAAGAGGGCAGCGCCGCTGCACCTGCTCCGGCCGCTGCTGCACCGGCTGCTGCGTCCGCTCCAGCTGCTGCCCCGGCCGCCGCTGGCGAAGATCCAATCGCTGCCCCGGCTGCCCGTCAGCTGGCTGAAGAAAATGGCATCAACCTGGCGTCCATCAAAGGCACTGGCAAAGATGGCCGTGTGACCAAGGAAGACGTGGTTGCTGCTGTTGAAGCCAAGAAAAACGCTCCGGCCGCCGCACCTGCCAAGGCGGCTGCGCCAGCTGCCGCTGCGCCTGTGTTCGCTGCTGGCGACCGCACCGAGAAGCGCGTACCGATGACGCGTGTACGTGCCACCGTGGCCAAACGTCTGGTTGAAGCACAGTCGAACATGGCGATGCTGACCACGTTCAACGAAGTCGACATGACTGAAGTCATGGCCCTGCGTTCGAAGTACAAGGACCTGTTCGAGAAGTCCCACAATGGCGTGCGCCTGGGCTTCATGTCGTTCTTCGTGAAAGCGGCCACCGAAGCGCTGAAACGCTTCCCGGCAGTCAACGCTTCCATCGACGGCGGCGACATCGTTTACCACGGCTATGCCGACGTCGGCGTTGCCGTGTCCAGCGACCGTGGCCTGGTGGTGCCGGTTCTGCGTAACGCCGAGCTGATGAGCCTGGCTGAAATCGAAGGCGGCATCGCTGGCTTCGGCAAGAAAGCCCGTGACGGCAAGCTGACCATCGACGAGATGACCGGTGGTACCTTCACCATCACCAACGGTGGTACCTTCGGTTCGATGATGTCGACCCCGATCGTCAACCCGCCACAAGCTGCGATCCTGGGCATGCACAACATCATCCAGCGTCCGATGGCCATTAACGGCCAAGTCGTGATCCGCCCAATGATGTACCTGGCACTGTCTTACGATCACCGCCTGATCGATGGTAAAGAAGCCGTGACTTTCCTGGTGACCATCAAGAACCTGCTGGAAGACCCGGCTCGTCTGCTGCTGGATATCTGATAGAAGCAGCTGCAGGCCTCAAGTGACAGGCTGCCGGATAAGGCAGCCGGGCTTGAGGCCTGCGGCTTGAAAGCTTGCTGCTAAATAGAGGAACTATTTTCATGTCGCAGAAATTTGACGTTGTAGTGATTGGTGCAGGTCCTGGCGGCTACGTTGCCGCCATCAAGGCCGCACAACTGGGCCTCTCGACTGCTTGCATCGAAAAATACACCGACAAGGAAGGCAAGCTGGCGCTGGGCGGTACTTGCCTGAACGTCGGTTGCATTCCTTCCAAGGCGCTGCTGGACAGCTCCTGGAAATTCCACGAAGCCCAAGACGGCTTCGCGATCCACGGCATCAACCACGCTGGCGTGACCATGGACGTGCCAGCAATGGTCGGCCGTAAAGCCAACATCGTTAAAGGCCTGACTTCCGGCGTTGCCACCTTGTTCAAGGCCAACGGTGTGACTTCCCTGCAAGGCCACGGCAAACTGCTGGCCGGCAAGAAAGTTGAAATCACCAAGCCAGACGGCTCGGTAGAAGTCATCGAAGCCGAAAACGTGATCCTGGCTCCAGGCTCGCGCCCAATCGACATTCCACCTGCTCCAGTTGACAACAACGTGATCGTTGATTCGACCGGCGCCCTGGAATTCCAAGCGGTTCCCAAGCGTCTGGGTGTGATCGGCGCTGGCGTAATCGGTCTGGAACTGGGTTCGGTATGGTCGCGTCTGGGTGCCGAAGTGACCGTTCTGGAAGCCCTGGACACGTTCCTGCTGGCTGCCGACACGGCGGTGTCCAAAGAAGCCTACAAAACCCTGACCAAACAAGGTCTGGACATCAAGTTGGGCGCTCGCGTGACCGGCTCGAAGGTTAACGGCGAAGAAGTTGTCGTGACCTACACCGACAAGGATGGCGAACAGACCATCACTTTCGACAAGCTGATCGTTGCCGTTGGTCGCCGTCCAGTGACCGCTGACCTGCTGGCTTCCGACAGTGGTGTGAACATCGACGAGCGTGGTTTCATCCACGTTGACGATCACTGCGCTACCACCGTTCCAGGCGTGTACGCCATCGGTGACGTGGTTCGCGGCATGATGCTGGCGCACAAGGCTTCCGAAGAAGGCATCATGGTTGTCGAGCGCATCAAGGGCCACAAAACCCAGATGAACTACGACCTGATCCCATCGGTTATCTACACCCACCCGGAAATTGCATGGGTCGGCAAGAACGAACAGCAGTTGAAAGCTGAAGGCGTTGAAGTTAACGTCGGCACCTTCCCGTTTGCCGCTTCTGGCCGTGCCATGGCAGCCAACGACACCGGTGGTTTTGTCAAAGTCATCGCTGATGCCAAGACTGACCGCGTATTGGGCGTCCACGTGATTGGCCCGAGCGCTGCAGAACTGGTTCAGCAAGGCGCGATCGGTATGGAATTCGGCACCAGTGCCGAGGACCTGGGCATGATGGTCTTCTCCCATCCAACCCTGTCCGAAGCGTTGCACGAAGCAGCGTTGGCAGTGAATGGCGGCGCCATCCACATCGCCAACCGCAAGAAGCGCTAAGCGAGATAATAAGAAACCACGGCGGTTGCCCGTCGTGAGCCTTGCGCGCAAGACTCACCGCGGAATGTCCGCCGGACGCAGTCTTGCGCAGCTTTACGGGCCTTGAGCCCTGCAAGTTGTGCAAGCAGCAGTCACAGGTGGCGCGGCACTCATAATGAGCGCAGCGCCGAATGCGCAGTACCTAACGAAGACGGTAAAAAGCATGAATCTTCACGAGTATCAGGGTAAGCAGCTGTTCGCTGAATACGGCCTGCCAGTATCCCAGGGCTACGCAGTAGACACCCCGGAAGCAGCAGCAGAAGCTTGCGACAAAATCGGTGGTACCGAGTGGGTTGTCAAAGCCCAGGTCCACGCTGGTGGTCGCGGTAAAGCGGGCGGCGTTAAGCTGGTTCGCAGCAAAGAAGACGCCAAGGCATTCGCACAGCAGTGGCTGGGCAAGCGTCTGGTGACTTACCAGACTGATGCCAATGGCCAACCAGTCACCAAGATCCTGGTTGAATCGTGCACTGATATCGCTAAAGAGCTGTACCTGGGCGCTGTCGTTGACCGTTCGAGCCGTCGCATCGTGTTCATGGCTTCCACCGAAGGTGGCGTGGACATCGAGAAGATCGCTCACGACACGCCAGAAAAAATTCTGAAAGCCACTATCGATCCACTGGTTGGCGCTCAGCCATTCCAGGGTCGTGAACTGGCTTTCCAGCTGGGTCTGGAAGGCAAGCAAGTTGCCCAGTTCGCCAAGATCTTCGTGGGTCTGGCCAAACTGTTCCAGGATCACGATCTGGCCCTGCTGGAAGTGAACCCGCTGGTGATCAAGGCTGACGGCGATCTGCATTGCCTCGATGCCAAGATCAACATCGACGCCAACGCCATGTACCGTCAGCCTAAGCTGAAAACTTTCCACGATCCGTCGCAAGACGATCCGCGCGAAGCGCACGCTGCCAAGTTCGAACTGAACTACGTAGCCCTGGAAGGTAACATCGGTTGCATGGTCAACGGTGCTGGCCTGGCCATGGGTACCATGGACATCGTCAACCTGCATGGCGGCAAGCCAGCCAACTTCCTCGACGTGGGCGGCGGTGCTACCAAAGAACGCGTTACCGAAGCCTTCAAGATCATTCTGTCCGACGCCAACGTCGCTGCAGTACTGGTCAACATCTTCGGCGGCATCGTTCGTTGCGACATGATTGCCGAAGGCATCATCGGTGCAGTGAAAGAAGTCGGCGTTAAAATCCCGGTTGTTGTTCGCCTTGAAGGTAACAACGCTGAACTGGGCGCTAAAGTACTGGCAGAAAGCGGTTTGAACATCATCGCGGCTACCAGCCTGACCGACGCTGCTCAACAAGTTGTCAAAGCTGCGGAGGGCAAATAATGAGCGTCCTGATCAATAAAGACACCAAAGTTATCTGCCAGGGTATTACCGGTTCGCAAGGTAGTTTCCACACCCAGCAAGCCATCGAATACGGCACCAAGATGGTTGGCGGCGTAACTCCGGGCAAAGGCGGCACCGAGCACCTGGGTCTGCCAGTGTTCAACACCGTGAAAGACGCTGTAGCTGCCACTGGCGCCACCGCCAGCGTTATCTACGTTCCAGCTCCTTTCTGCAAAGACTCGATCCTGGAAGCGGCATTCGGCGGCATCAAGCTGATCGTTTGCATCACCGAAGGCATTCCTACCCTGGACATGCTGGACGCTAAAGTTAAGTGCGACGAGCTGGGCGTAGTCCTGATCGGCCCTAACTGCCCAGGCGTGATCACTCCAGGCGAATGCAAGATCGGCATCATGCCAGGTCACATTCACTTGCCAGGTAAAGTCGGTATCGTTTCCCGTTCCGGCACCCTGACCTACGAAGCTGTTAAGCAAACGACTGACGCCGGTTTCGGCCAGTCGACTTGCGTCGGCATCGGTGGTGACCCGATCCCAGGCTCGAACTTCATCGACATCCTGAAACTGTTCCAGGAAGACCCGAAGACCGAAGCGATCGTCATGATCGGTGAGATCGGCGGTTCGGCTGAAGAAGAAGCGGCTGCCTACATCAAGGCACACGTGACCAAGCCGGTTGTTTCCTACATCGCTGGTGTGACTGCCCCTGCTGGCAAGCGCATGGGCCATGCTGGCGCAATCATCTCTGGCGGCAAAGGCACTGCAGACGAGAAATTCGCTGCGCTGCAGGACGCAGGCGTTAAAACCGTGCGTTCGCTGGCAGACATCGGCAAAGCCCTGGCTGAGCTGACCGGTTGGGCTGTCAAGTAAGCCTCGCGCTTAGCTGACGCTTTATCCACACAAAGGCCACCTTCGGGTGGCCTTTGTGCGTTCTGGGTATTGCTCATCAGATTGGATGCCCCGTTCACAGGTGGGAGCTGGCTTGCCTGCGAAAGCATCGACGCGGGTTACCTGATGGGCCGAGTCGCTCGCATCGCAGGCAAGCCAGCTCCCACATGGGGCTGTATTGTCAAAATTAAGTATGAAAACGCGACATTGTGATGTCGCTTATCGGACAGTTCGCCCCGCAACAGTGCGTTTGTCAGCCTAATTCTGTACTCTAGCCGCCTCTTTATGCGTCCGCATCCCAAAAGGAAGCGGCGCGCTAGACCGGTCGGTCCCCATAAGGGCCGGCAGCAGTTCCCTCATCCACAGGGAATCCCTCTCTAAATTCCGATTCAGTAGTGTGGTATTTCCTTAAATGAAAGTGTTGAAAAGCCAGGATGTCCTGGCGTTAGGCTTTATGACCTTTGCCCTGTTCGTGGGCGCCGGCAACATCATCTTTCCGCCTATCGTTGGTTTGCAGTCCGGGCCTCACGTCTGGATGGCAGCGCTGGGCTTCTTGATCACCGCAGTCGGTCTGCCGGTGGTCACCGTGATCGCCCTGGCCAAGGTTGGCGGGGGGATGGACGCGTTGAGCAGCCCTATCGGCAAGATCGCCGGGGGCCTGCTCGCAGCGGCGGCGTATCTGGCGGTAGGGCCACTGTTCGCCACGCCGCGTACTGCGACCGTGTCGTTTGAAGTAGGCCTGGCGCCGCTGACCGGCGAAAGCCCACTGGCGCTGTTCCTCTACAGCTCGGTGTATTTCCTGGTGGTGTTCTTTGTTTCGCTCTACCCGGGCCGACTGCTGGATACCGTAGGTCGCTTCCTGGCACCGCTGAAAATCATCGCGCTGGCCATCCTCGGCATCGCCGCGTTTGCCTTGCCGGCCGGTGATGTCGGCGTCGCCACGCCGGAATACGTCGCTGCACCGTTCTCCCAAGGCTTCATCAATGGTTACCTGACCATGGATACCCTGGGCGCGCTGGTGTTCGGTATCGTCATCGTCAACGCCATCCGTTCCCGGGGTGTTGAATCGCCACAGCTGATCACCCGCTATGCGATCATCGCCGGGCTGATTGCCGGGGTGGGCCTGGCGCTGGTGTACATCAGCCTGTTCCGTCTGGGTTCGGGCAGCCATGCGGTGGCCGCCGGTGCAAGCAACGGCGCGGCGGTGCTGCATGCTTACGTGCAACATACGTTCGGCTCCCTGGGCAGCGGCTTCCTCGCTGTGCTGATCTCCCTGGCGTGCCTGGTCACAGCGGTTGGCCTGACCTGCGCGTGTGCGGAGTACTTCAGCAAAGTCCTGCCGCTGTCCTACAAGACGCTGGTAGTGATCCTGGCGCTGTTCTCGCTGTTCGTGTCCAACCTGGGCCTGACCAAGCTGATTGCTTTCTCGATCCCGGTACTTACGGCGATCTACCCGCCGTGCATCGTGCTGGTGGCCCTGAGCTTCTGCAAAGATTTCTGGCTCGAGCAGGGCCGCATTGTCGGCCCGGTCATGCTGGTGTCGTTCATCTTTGGCTGCATTGATGCGCTCAAGGGCGCGGGCCTGGCGGATTGGCTGCCTGCGCAGTTGGCACATCTGCCGCTGAGCGAGCAAGGTCTGGCGTGGCTGGTACCTGCGGTGATGACACTGGTCGTAGCCGTCGTGGTTGACCGCATGCTCGGCAAGCGCAGCGAAGCCATCGCTTAACCCGCGGTTTCACGCTGTACTGAAATGCCCCGTATCAATCGATACGGGGCATTTTTTTTGTGTGAGAGACCACAACCCCTAAAGTGTGGAATACGGTCAGTGTGGGAGCGGGCTTGCTCGCGAACGCGGTGGATCAGTCATGCACCAGGAGACTGACACACCGCATTCGCGAGCAAGCCCGCTCCCACATTTAGATCGCATTAATATCCGTACACCGAGCAAAAGGCCTCCGCATGTCGTTCGTCGAAACCAATCAGATCCACCTGCTTGCTGCCCTCTGGTTTGTCCTGTGCTGGGGCGGTTATACCCGATACGCCACGTGGAAGGCCCGTGACACCGCGTGCCTGGCCAGCGTGCTGCATTTGTATCGTGAAGACTGGATGCGCCGCATGTTGCTGCGTGATAACCGTATCGCCGATGCCAGTGTGATCGGTAACCTGGAACGCAATGCCTCGTTCTTCGCCTCCAGTACCTTGATCATCCTCGCCGGCATCCTGACGGTGCTGGGGGCTTCCGAGCGTGCGGTATCGTTGCTGGCGGACATCCCCATGGTGCAACAGGCGTCCCAGGGTATGTCGGAAATCAAGCTGCTGTGCCTGGCACTGGTGTTCGTCTATGCGTTTTTCACCTTCAGCTGGTGCATGCGCCAATACAACTTCGCTGCGGTGCTGGTGGGGTCGGCGCCGATGATTGGTGAGCGGCATGTGTCGGAGCAGGAGCGCAAGGCCTTCGCCCTGCGGGCGGCGCGGGTGATTTCGATGGCGGCCAACCAGTTCAACTTTGGCCTGCGTGCTTATTATTTTGGCATGACCATGCTGGCCTGGTTTGTCAGCCCGTGGTTATTCATGTTGATGAGCAGCGGGGTGGTGTTGGTGCTGTATCGCCGCGAGTTTCATTCCGACGTACTGCAGGTCATGGTCTACACGCCAACCGATATGCCGGTGACGGAGCCGGCTAAAGAAGCCGTGTCTTAACCAGTGGCGCCAAGGTTAATTAAACTTTTGGGCGCTGAAAAAACAGCAGACAAAGTAAAGCCCGCTATGTAAGCGGGCTTTCTTTTTGCAGCAATTGCCAGGCTATTAAGGCTTGGCAGGTGCTACTGGAGTAGCGGTACCGTCTTCTTTTGCTTTTTCAGCGTTCGCATCAGCCTGAGCTTTGGCAGCATCGGCGTTTTCTTTTGCAGCGTCGTTCACTTTATCCTGTGCTTTTGCCATGTCCTTCTGAGCTTGCTCAGAATGCGCTTGAGCATCTTGGGCTTTGTCTTCGGATTTCTTATCGCAGGCAGCGAGGCCAAGGGCAGCAGCCAGCATCATGGAAATAGCTAAAGTCTTGCGCATGGGGTGTTTCTCCTTAGTGAAGATATCTACTGGCCTTTCGAGCTTAGTCGGCCAGCATTAGTTCCTTTTGTTTCAAAGATATATAAAACGTGACGCTCAAGGAACTTTTGCGCCTACCCCCAGGCACCTCTAATCGACACTAATAAGAGTCTGAACACATGACCGAAAATCCCTTGTCAGCGCGTGCCACACGCTTCGTTTCGGCGCTGCGCCACTGCCAGGTATTAGGCATCACCGTCCATGCTGCCAGCGAAGAGGGCATGACGCTGGTCCTGCCTTACAGCGCGAGCATCGTCGGCGATCCTCAAACCGGGGTGATTCACGGTGGCGCGCTGACCTCCTTGATGGACACTGCCTGCGGCATGGCCACGCTGTGTGTCTTGCCGGAGTTCGAGGTGTGCCCGACGCTGGACCTGCGGGTCGACTACATGCATCCGGCCGAGCCGCACAAGCCCGTGTACGGCTTCGCCCAATGCTATCGGGTGACCACCGACGTGATCTTCACCCGCGGCTTCGCCTACCAGGATGATCCGCAGCAGCCGATTGCCCACGTGGTCGGCACGTTCATGCGCATGGGCAAGCGCCTCAAGGGCACGCAAGGGCTGAGCAGCACCCTCAAGGGGGAGCAGGCATGACACATCGATTCAAGACCCGCCTCGAACAGGCCCATCACCGGGGTAATTACGAGGCGCTGCTCGACCTGGTCCCTTACGCCAAGCTGATTGGCATTGAATGCACAAGGTTGGGGGATGAACTGCTGTTTCGTCTGCCGGCCAACAAGGACAACATTGGTAACCCCATATTGCCGGCGCTGCACGGTGGGGTGATTGCCGGGTTTATGGAGCTGTCGGCGGCGCTGCACCTGCTGGTGTTTACCGGCGCGCCAGGCCTGCCGAAAATCATCGACTTTTCCCTGGATTACCTGCGCGCCGGCCAGTTTCGTGACACTTACGCCAAGTGCCAGGTATGGCGCCAGGGCCGGCGCGTCGCCAACGTGGCAATCACTGCCTGGCAAAGCACTCCCGCCGAACCGATTGCCACCGCTCGCGCACATTTCAAGATTGAGGAAACAGCCCGCCCTTGAAATCCTGGTCTTAGCCCCCAACTTTGATGACAACCCGCCGCCAACCCTGAAGGGCGCGGCCACTGCCATCCAATTGGAGTTTGATGACCATGAGTGTGGAAACTCAAAAGGAAACCCTGGGCTTCCAGACCGAGGTGAAGCAACTGCTGCACCTCATGATCCATTCGCTGTATTCCAACAAGGAAATCTTCCTTCGCGAATTGATCTCGAACGCCTCTGACGCTGTCGACAAATTACGTTTCGAAGCCCTGTCCAAGCCTGAGTTGCTGGAAGGTGGCGCCGAACTGAAAATCCGTGTGAGCTTCGACAAGGACGCCAAGACCGTCACCCTCGAAGACAACGGTATCGGCATGAGCCGTGAAGACGCGATCACCCATTTGGGCACCATCGCTAAATCCGGCACCGCAGATTTCATGAAGAACCTGTCGGGCGATCAGAAAAAAGATTCACACCTGATCGGTCAATTCGGTGTGGGCTTCTACTCGGCCTTTATCGTTGCCGACAAGGTTGAAGTGTTCAGCCGTCGCGCCGGCCTCGACGCCAGCGAAGGCGTCCACTGGTCTTCCAAAGGTGAAGGCGAGTTCGAAATCGCCACCCTCGACAAGGCTGACCGTGGCACCCGCATCGTGCTGCACCTCAAAGCGGCTGAAGATGAATTCGCCGACGGCTGGCGCCTGCGCAATATCATCAAGAAATACTCCGACCATATCGCGCTGCCGATCGAGTTGCCGAAAGAGCAGGCTGCTGCCGAAGGCGAAGAGCCGCCTGCCCAGGAATGGGAAGTGGTCAACCGTGCCAGCGCTCTGTGGACGCGTCCTCGTACTGAAGTCAAAGACGAGGAATACCAGGAGTTCTACAAGCACATCGCGCACGACTACGAAAACCCGCTGAGCTGGAGCCACAACAAGGTCGAAGGCAAGCTGGAATACAGCTCGCTGCTTTACGTACCGGCGCGTGCGCCGTTCGACCTGTACCAGCGAGAAGCGCCCAAAGGCTTGAAGCTGTACGTGCAGCGCGTGTTCGTGATGGATCAGGCAGAGTCCTTCCTGCCGCTGTACCTGCGCTTCATCAAAGGTGTGGTCGACTCCAACGACCTGTCGCTGAACGTGTCGCGGGAAATCCTGCAGAAAGACCCGATCATCGACTCCATGAAGTCGGCGCTGACCAAGCGCGTGCTCGACATGCTGGAAAAACTGGCGAAGAACGAGCCAGAGCAATACAAGGGCTTCTGGAAAAACTTCGGCCAGGTCATGAAAGAAGGCCCGGCGGAAGATTTTGCCAACAAGGAAAAAATCGCCGGCCTGCTGCGTTTTGCCTCGACCCAAGGTGAAGACGGTGAGCAGGTTGTGGCGCTGGCCGAGTACCTGGCACGCGCCAAGGAAGGTCAGGACAAGATCTACTACCTGACCGGCGAAACCTATGCTCAGGTCAAGAACAGCCCGCACCTGGAAGTCTTCCGCAAGAAAGGCATCGAAGTGCTGCTGTTGACCGACCGTATCGATGAGTGGCTGATGAGCTACCTCAGCGAGTTCGATGGCAAAACCTTCGTCGACGTGGCCCGTGGTGACCTGGACCTGGGTAACCTGGACTCCGAAGAAGAGAAGAAGGAAGCCGAAGAAGTCGCCAAGGCCAAAGAAGGCCTGGTTGAGCGGATCAAGACCGCCTTGGGCGAGGCTGTCAGCGAAGTGCGGGTTTCGCACCGTCTGACCGACTCCCCGGCGATTCTGGCCATCGGCGAGCAGGACCTGGGCATGCAGATGCGTCAGATCCTGGAAGCGAGCGGTCAGAAGGTTCCGGATTCCAAGCCGATCTTCGAATTCAACCCGGCTCACCCGCTGATCGAGAAACTCGATGGCGAGCAAAGCGAAGAGCGTTTTGGCGACCTGTCGCACATTCTCTTCGACCAGGCGGCCCTGGCCGCTGGCGACAGCTTGAAAGACCCGGCCGCCTATGTGCGCCGACTGAACAAGCTGTTGGTTGAACTGTCGGTTTAACACCGTTGTAGAAAAACCCGCTTCGGCGGGTTTTTTCGTTCTAGTGCACCTCAACTGGAGTAAATGATGAGCCAAGTCACTGTGCGTTCCGTGGTCTATCAGATTGATGGCCAGTCTTATGAGAGCCGCCTGGCGTTTGATGCCAGCCACAAGGGCCCGCTGCCGGGTCTGTTGATGGCGCCGAACTGGATGGGTGTGAGTGCGGGTGCCGAAGAAATTGCCAAAAGCGTGGCCAGTAAAGGCTACGTGGTGTTGATCGCCGACCTGTACGGGCAAACCGTGCGGCCATCGAATGGCGATGAAGCGGGCGCGGCAATGATGCCGTTGAAAAACGACCGGCCGTTGCTGAACAAGCGTATGCAGGCAGCCTTTGAGCAACTGCAGGGCCAGACTGAAGCCGCTGTCGATACCGCGAAGCTGGCGTCGTTCGGTTTCTGCTTTGGCGGTTGCTGTACCCTGGAACTGGCGCGTACCGGCGCACCGTTGAAGGCCGCCGTGTCGTTCCACGGTACCCTCGACACGCCGAACCCGGCGGATGCGAAAAACATCAAAGGCTCAGTGCTGGTGCTGCACGGCGCTTCCGACCCCTTGGTGCCCAAGGAGCAGTTGCCGGCGTTTGAAGATGAAATGAACGCGGCCGGTGTGGATTGGCAGTTGCTCAGCTACGGCGGTGCGGTGCATTCCTTCACTGACCCGCATGCCGATGTGCCGGGCAAGATGATGTACGACGCGAAGACCGCTGCGCGAGCGTTCCAGTCGATGCATAACTTGCTGGATGAAGTGTTCAAGGGCTAAGTCTTCAGCGCCTGTGCCGGCCTCTTCGCGAGCCAGCCCGCTCCCACATTTTGATTGGTGAACACGGTTAAATGTGGGGGCTGGCTTGCCTGCGATAGCTATCTGACAGGCAACTCAATCCTTTCAGACTCGCCCGGCACCGTCGGCCAATCCCCTGCAGCCCAACGCTGCCGCGCCTGGTCAATCATCGCCGGGTCGCTCGCGACAAAATTCCAATTGATCCGCCGTGGCCCATCCAGCGGCGCACCGCCAAACACCACCAAGTGGCAATCGCCATCAGCAAACAGCGTCATTTCCTGCCCGGCAGGCAATACCACCAGGCTATGCACCTCTAGCGGCTCGCCGTCCAACTGCGCCGCGCCATCCAGCACATACACCGCCCGTTCCTCGTGCTCATCCGGGATCAGCAGCGTGGTGGCCGTTTGCATCTGCACCTCGGCATACAGCGTGGGCGACAGCACCGGCACCGGCGATTTAAGGCAGAAACCCGTGCCGGCGATCAGGCGAATGTGCACGCCCAGGTTGTCACTGATTGGCAGGGTCGCCGCCGGGTGATGGCTGTAATGCCCCGGACCGTGCTCGTGGTCCTTGGGTGAGGCCAGCCACACCTGCAGGCCATGCAGGCTGAAACCGCTGGCTTGGACGGCTTCGGGCGTACGCTCGACGTGGGCAATCGCGCTGCCGGCCGTCATCCAGCTGACGTCTCCGGCCTGTACCACTTGGTCCGAGCCCAGGCTGTCCTTGTGCTGCAGCGCGCCTTCAAACAGATAGGTGAGGGTGGACAGCCCGATATGCGGGTGCTGGCGGATGTTCATGCCCGTGCCCGGCGCATAACGCGTCAGTAACATGTGGTCGAAGAACACGAAAGGCCCGACGCTGCGGCATTCTCGCGATGGCAACGGGCGCAGGATCGGCTGCCCTTCGATATCTTCGGCGCGCGGGCGGATCACGGTGAGGGTGGTCATGGTGCGTCCCTGTCTGAGCGGGTTAGATGGCCCTGAGCATAACCCGCTCGACGGGTGGATGGCGCTACTGGCTGAAAGCGCCTTCGGACAATGTCGTCTCGATGGTGACTTCTGCGGTGGTCATCAGTTTGTGCACGGGGCAGCGATCGGCCACGCGGTGCAGCTCCTCGCGCTGTTCATCGGTGAGCACACCCTTGAGGGTCAACTTGACGTTGAGCGTGTATCGGCCTTTTTGCTCTTCAGTGCTGTCGTGGGTGACTTCCACGGTGACGCCGGTGAGGGGAATGTCTTTTTTCTGGGCATACAGTTTGACGGTCAGCGCCTTGCACGAGGCCAGGGCTGCATCGAAATAGTCGTGGGGGGAGGGCGCCGAGTCGTCGCCGCCCAGGCTTTTGGGCAGGTCGGTGAACAGTTCGTGGTTATTGATATTCACACTGTGGCGAAAATTGTCGTGGTTCAGGGTGTTGACGGTAACAGGCATGGTGAACCTCACAGATGGGCAGGATGAAGGTCATGCAGTTATAGAACATGCTGGCACTGAGGTGTTCCGGGTTTTTTAGCGGTGAACCGGTTTGCATCGCGCAAGGTCTACCCACATTAACCCGCTTTGAGGTTTTACCGTGCCCTGGACCCGCCTGAGTCTCGCCCTGTTGCTTGCCGCCGCCAGCCTTGCCGTACAGGCTCGCGAGTATGCCTACAGCGATGCGCACCTGCATTACGTCGACTTCTTCCAGGAAACGGCAGGCATGGACACACTGCTGAAGGCCATGGCGGACAATCGCATCGAGCATGTGATGATTTCCGGCATTCCCGTGGCGAAGAAATGGCACGAAGATGAGCCCAAACGCCCACGTTACTACGCGGGTGATGATGCCGATGCCTATTGGTACAGCGCCACCGACGTGATCGTCGCGGCAGCGGTGAACACACTCACCCCTGAGCAGCGGGGGCATTTTCATCCATTTTTGTCGGGGTTCAACCCTAACGACAAGAACTCGGCGGCGCATATCCAGCGCATGCTCGACCTCAACCCAGGGCTTTGGCAGGGCATTGGTGAAGTGTTCACACGGCATGACGACCTGACGGCCTTGACGGCAGGTGACACCCCGCGCGCCAACAACGAAGCCATGACGCGCATCTATCACCTCGCGGCCGAAAACGATTTGCCGGTGATGCTGCACTCCAACATCACTTCCAAACGCGAGCGCAACCCGCTGTACCTGCCAGAGGTGGAAGCATCGCTGCGCAACCACCCGCACACCCGATTTATCTGGGCGCATGCGGGGACCAGTAAAGAGATTCATCGCCATCAGGTGCAGATGGACTTTTTGCTCCCAACCTTGAGCCGTATGTTGCAAGCCTATCCCAATCTGTACATCGACCTCTCCTGGAGCATGCTCACGCCGTACTTGCTGGATGAGGCAGGCAAGCCCCGCGCACAGTGGTTAAAGCTGGTAGAACGCTTCCCTGAGCGCTTCATGGTGGGTTCGGACGTTGTAGGGCGCTTCAACAAGCTCGGTAAGGAAATGCACCGCTTTGATCCTTTCCTCGACGCGCTGCCGGAGGACGTGGCCCGCAAGGTCGCGCGCGATAACTTCCTGGCCGTTCTGCCGAAACGCGCTCGCGATGAGCAGGCCCATTGAAATCGCGTTGTCGTCTTTCGCACATTGGCTGAAGGACCGATAGCTTTTCAGGAGGCGCGCTGCAGATCGCCAACCGGTTGCCCATAAAAAAGCCCCGAACCAGTCGGGGCTTTTTAAATGATCAACCTGCGGGGCTTACTTACCCTGCCAGCGTTTCAGTACCAGGGTGGCGTTGGTGCCACCGAAGCCGAAGCTGTTGCTCATCACGGTGTCGATTTTGACGTTTTCAACGGTCTTGGTCAGGATCGGCATATCGGCAACGACCGGGTCGATCTCTTCAATGTTGGCCGAACCGGCCATGAAGTTGCCTTCCATCATCAGCAGGCAGTAGATCGCTTCGTGAACGCCGGCGGCGCCCAGGGAGTGACCGGACAGGCTCTTGGTAGAGCTGATGGCCGGAGCCTTGTCGCCGAACACCGCACGCACACCTTCCATTTCCTTGGCGTCGCCGACCGGAGTCGACGTGCCGTGGGTGTTCAGGTAGTCGATTGGGGTGTCAACGGTGGACATGGCCATCTGCATGCAGCGGATGGCGCCTTCACCGCTTGGCGCAACCATGTCGTAGCCGTCGGAAGTGGCGCCGTAGCCGACGATTTCTGCGTAGATCTTTGCACCGCGGGCCAGAGCGTGTTCCAGCTCCTCGACCACTACCATGCCGCCACCGCCGGCGATGACGAAACCGTCACGCTTGGCGTCGTAGGCGCGGGAGGCCTTTTCCGGGGTTTCGTTGTACTGGGTGGACAGGGCGCCCATGGCGTCGAACAAGAACGACTGGCTCCAATGCTCTTCTTCACCACCACCGGCGAACACGATGTCTTGTTTGCCCAGTTGGATCTGCTCAACCGCAGTACCGATGCAGTGAGCACTGGTGGCGCAGGCGGAGGAGATCGAGTAGTTCACACCCTTGATCTGGAACGGGGTGGCCAGGCAGGCCGAAACGGTGCTGCCCATGGTCCGCGTTACACGGTACGGGCCAACGCGTTTCACGCCTTTTTCGCGCAGGATGTCCAGCGCTTCCATCTGGTTCAGGGTGGATGCGCCGCCGGAGCCGGCGATCAGGCCGGTGCGTACGTTCGATACCTGGTCTTCGCTCAGGCCGGAATCGGCAATGGCGTCTTTCATGGCCAGGTAAGCGTAAGCGGCAGCGTGGCCGACGAAGCGATAGATCTTGCGATCGATCAGTTCTTCGAGGGGCAGGTCGATGGAGCCGGAAACCTGGCTACGCAGACCCATTTCGGCATATTCCGGGTTGAAACGGATGCCAGGGCGACTTGCACGCAGGTTAGCGGTGACGGTCTCTTTGTCATTGCCCAGGCAAGAAACGATGCCCAGACCAGTGATAACGACGCGGCGCATGCGGATAACCCTTAAAAGTTGTCAGTGGAAGTGAATACGCCGACCCGAAGGCCTTCGGCAGTATAGATCTCGCGACCGTCGACAGTCACCGAACCGTCGGCGATGGCCAGGTTCAGCTTGCCCTTGAGGACGCGCTTGATTTGAATGTTATAGGTGACTTTCTTGGCGGTCGGCAGGACTTGGCCAAAGAACTTCACTTCGCCCGAACCCAGGGCACGACCGCGGCCCGGCAGGCCTTGCCAGCCCAGGTAGAAGCCAACCAGTTGCCACATGGCGTCAAGGCCCAGGCAGCCTGGCATGACAGGGTCGCCTTCGAAATGGCAAGCGAAGAACCACAGGTCAGGGGTGATATCCAGCTCGGCGACCAATTCACCTTTGCCGTACTTGCCACCCTCTTCGCTGATATGGGTGATGCGATCCACCATCAGCATGTTCGGGGCGGGCAATTGCGCGTTACCTGGGCCGAACAGCTCACCGCGACTGCAGCGCAGCAGGTCTTCCCGAGTAAAGGCGTTTTGTTTGGTCATGCGAGCTCCTCAATAATCCCATGCGGCAGGGTTGGGCAAATCTTCCCGAACCGAATGAAGCGTTCATGCCTCATATCGGCAGCCTACACATAGACTATTGCGTTGTAGTGAAAGTCACAGCGTCAAGGCACTCAATGTACACTTGTTCACTGAAATTTTAAACCGAGCCTGTTATCGGCCCGTTTGGGTGCCTAAGACTGCCGCACTTTCGTCTTTCACGCCAGTCGCAGTTGGTTGATGGCGCAGCGCTATTGCACCCAGCGCTGCAGGATTTGCTGCAAATCCGTGCGTTTGAACGGCTTAGCCAGGTAATCGTTCATTCCGGCTGCCAGGCAGGCTTCGCGATCACCCTGCAACGCGTTGGCCGTCAGGGCAATAATCGGCACGTCGGCGCAGCCCGGCAGTTGGCGAATCTGCCTTGTGGCTTCGTAGCCGTCGATCAATGGCAGGCGGCAGTCCATCAGGATGGCCGTAAATATCAGGCTCTCGGCATTACGGATTGCCTCGACGCCATCGATGGCCAGGCTCACTTCAAACCCCAGGCTGCGCAGCATGGCTTCGACCACGGTGCGATTGACCGGGTTGTCTTCCACCAGCAACACACGGCGACCATCGCCTGCGCCGGTTTTGCCTTCGCGGTCCTGAGCGATCGCAGGCAGGCTGTGCTGATCGATGGCCAGCGGAATTTCCAGGGTAAACACCGAGCCACGGCCTTCTTCGCTTTGGGCGCGCAGTGTGCCGCCCATGCGTTCGGCCAGCGTACGGGCAATCGGCAGGCCCAGGCCGGTGCCGCCGTAACGTCTTGAAATGGAGCTGTCGGCCTGTTGGAAGGCATCGAACATCAACTCCAGGCGCTCGGCGGAAATCCCGATGCCGCTGTCGCGCACGGTGCAGGTGAACCACACCAGTTCATGGTCGAGGGTTTGCCAATGGGGTTCGACGGTCACGGTGCCGTGCTCAGTGAACTTGAGCGCGTTGCCGATCAGGTTCACCAGGATCTGGCGGATACGCGTCGGGTCGCCCTGCACCCGCAGTGAGTCCATGCCCAGCGGAATTGGCAGTTCCAGTCTCAACCCACGCTGCTGGGCGCTGTGCTGGAAGGCTTGCGCGCAACTGCTGATCAAGTCCGCGAGGTTGAACGGAATATGTTCCAGCTCAAGCGCGGCGCGCTCAATGCGCGAGAAGTCGAGGATGTCATTAATCACCTTGAGCAAATGCTCCGTGGACTCAGACGCCAGTGCGGCGTATTCGGTCTGCTCATCGGTCATCTCGGTGGTTTCCAGCAGCTGCAACATACCCAGCACGCCGTTCATGGGCGTGCGCAGCTCGTGGCTCATCATTGCCAGGAAGTCGGACTTGGCATTGTTCGCCCGCTCGGCCTCTTCGCGGGTCTGGATCAGTTGGGCCATGGCCTGATGCTGTTCGCGGCTGGCCTGGTTGAGGCCTTCGGCAAGGTTGTTGATATGACGCGACAAGTCGCCCAGCTCCGAGTCATCGACGATCGGCAGCGGCGTCTTGTAGTCGCCTTGCTGGATGGCCTTCACCGCATGGCCCATCGCGCTGATCGGCTGCGACAGGCTGGCGGCGAGGCGCCGTGCCAGCAGAAAGGTGAAGAGCAGGGCGAACAGGGCAAGGATGCCGGCCTTGAACAGAATTTCCTGTTGGCGCTGGCTGAACGCGTCATTGGACATGCCGACGATCACCCGGCCCAGGTAATCCGGGCGCCGCGTCTTGGGCTCATTAAGGTTGTCCTGGAAAAAATCATTGCCCAGTTGGATATGTTGCAGGCGGATGGGCGCCTGGAACACTTTCACCGACAGCGAACGGTCGTGCTTTTCCGACGGCTGTTCGACATACACCAGAATGTTCTCGCTGCTGTCCTGAATCTCGAGGAAGCGCACATGGGGTGTGGCCAGGGTGGCGCGCAGCAGGCTTTCGAGCACGTCGTTGTTGCCGGAAATAACCCCGTACTCGGTGGCTGGGGCCAACTGGTTGGCGATCAATTGGCCGGTATGGTCGAGTTCCTGGCGCAGGTCCTGGATACGTACGAACGTAAAGAAGCTGATCAACAGCAAGGTCAGCAACAGTGCCGGGCCCAGCGTGATGAGCTGGGTGCGGGTGTTGATGTCCCAACGACGGCGCAAGGTCATGGACGTTTTTCTCCTTCGGCCAATCGGGCGGCGACGGCGGCTTCGTCCACCTGTTCGATCCCCAGTGAGCGTGCGACTTGCGGGTTGCCCACGACTTTGAAGTGTTCCGGGTACAAGGTGCGCGGCCAACTGGCCGGCGAGTGGTCCAACAGTCGGTCGAGCACATCGAGCCAGTCGGCCTGGTCGCTGTAGGTGCTGGCCAGGCTGCCCGCCTTGACGAACCCGGCGTTGGGGCCCACCAGGGGCAACTGCTGGGAGTAGCTGCTGAGCAACAGGTTCTTCACTGTTTTTGGGTTGTACAGCTGTGGGTCGTCGAGGCCGAGCAGCACATCACTGTTCTTCAGCAGGTTTTGCAGCGGGCGGCTGTCACTGACGTTGTCCCAGAGCTGCGGCACGATCTCCAGCCCCATGGGCGCGGCGTACTGAGCCAATTCGCGCAGCAGGAATTCACTGTCGGCGCCGTAAAGCACACCGATGCGTCGGGCCTGGGGCAGGATGTTGGCAATCAGGTTCAGTTGGCGCGCCAGTGGCGGGTCGCTCCACAGCAGGCTGATTTTGGCCGGGTGAGTGTTGCCCAGGCGTTGGCGAGCCTGTATCCGGCTGATCCGTAATACCAGGGTCGGCGGCCCCTGAGCATCCTGCAGACGCCAGTCGAGACCGGGCAGGTCCAGCAGGATCAGGCGGGTGCTGGCAGGCAATTGGCTCGGCGCGGGCAGGTCTTTAAGCGGGGTGAAGGTTACGTGGTCTTCGGGGCGCTGCTGGGCCAGCGCCTGGGTGAAGACTTGTACGCCGGCCCCGTCTTCGGCGGCGGTGAGCAGGATGTCCGCACTCCACGCCGGCGCGCTCAGCAGCAGGCACACCAGCAGCACACCACGCCGCCAAAGCCTTGAGGCAAAAGAGAGGGTCATCCGTGACTGATCGCCCATGTCAGAACTCTAACTCCGCACTGAAGTAGAGGACGTGGCGACTGTCATAATTGTTGTCGGCCCAGGTGGTGGGCTGGTTATCGAGGCGTTGTTGCAACATGCCGGCCAGCTCCACATTGGCTTTGCCCAGGGCAATGCGCTTGGCCACCCGCAGGTCGACCCGTTCGAAGCGATATTGGTTGAGCGCATCGTCGCCATAGTAGAACAAGGCACTGGACCAGCCGTGGCCCCATTCCCGCAACCAACCGGCCGAGCCGCTGTTGCGGGCAGTTTGTGCCTTGTCCAGCGGGTTGCTGGAGGTGGCGTCGACGTAAGCATAGGTCAGCCGCAGGCGGTCGGCGCTGCTCATGCGCCAGTCAAATTGCGACTCGGCGCCGGTAAACCGCGCGCTGTTGGCGTTGCTGGCAATGTACTGATTATTGCGCAGCGGCGAACTGATCATGGCGGTGATTTCGTCATAGAACAGTTTCACGTCGACATTGAGCCCGAGGTCGGCAAAGAAACCGTTGTAGCCCAGCTCTCGCGAGCGCATCAACTCTTTATCGAGGTTGCCCGGGCCTCGCGTTACCACAAAATATTGCCCTGAATTCTGCCCGTAGGCCGGAGAGCTCAGATTGGTGACGCGATAGCTCCAGTTGACGTTGTTCTCGAACATGTCCGGCGAGCGGATCGCCTCGGAGTACACTGCCCGCAGGCCGTGGCGCGGGTTGATCAGATAATTGACCGCCACCCGTGGCGTCAGCGAGTTGCCACTTAGGTAGGTGTCTTCGTACATGGCACCGCCTTGCAGCAGCCAGTGTTCGCTGGCGCGCCATTCCAGGTGGCCGAACAAGCGCCAGGTGGTGTCGTCGAGGGTGCCGTTGAAGTACGTGTCGGAATCAGCGCGGTCGTAGCGGTAATTCATACCGCTGACCAGGCGCAGGCTGTCGGACAGGCTCAGGGTGTCCTGAATCTCCAGGTCGTAGCGGCTTTCACGGGTGCTTTGGTCGATGTCGCCGCATACGCTCTGGTTGGCACCATCGCGCCACTGCTCCAGCACTTGTTTGGCCAGCGCCTGTTCAGCGCTGTTGCCGTTGGGCAGATTGTCGGGGCTATAAGCGCCCATGTGTCGGGCCAGTCGTTCGGCATAGTTGGGGTTCAACTGCCACAGCCGGGTCAATTCCGGGCTGAACGAAACCTTGGCGTCACAGGCTTTCCAGACTTGCTGCCGGTCCCATTGCTGGGCCGAGCCCTGGATATACAGACTGTGCTCGGGGTTGAACTCAATGTTCCAGCGCATGGACCCGGAATAGTCTTTGGCGACGACATCGGAATTAGTACCGCCTTCGGTAATCCCGGCGAATACCGGGGCGTAGGTATAAGGTCGCTGATTGGTCCCTTCCTTGGCGTTAAATTGCCAGTCGATGCTCTGCTGCGCGTTCAGGGTCTGGCTGACGGCGAGGCTGAAACGGTTGAGACGGCGACCGTCACGGCGGTCGGCACCGACCGCGTCACTGTCAAAACCATCGTCCTGTTGCCCCGACATCGAAAGGCGCAAGTCGCCGGTCTCCCAACCCACGCCCTGGCTGGCGTAGAAGTCGTTGATCCCGCGTTCGCCACGGATGACTTTGACCCGCGAGCCGTGGCTGTTGGCCGGTGAGCGCGTGAGAATGTTGACCACCGCCATCAGCGCATTGGCGCCGTAACTGACGGTGTTGGGGCCACGGAACACTTCGATACGCTCGATATCTTCCATGGCGACCGGAATATCGCTCCAGTCCACCGTCGCCAGGCCTGCGCGGTACACCGAACGCCCGTCGATCAACACCTGCATGCGCCGTGCATCGCTGGCGCTGGTGCCGTGGTAGTTCACCGCCGCCTGATTGCCGGTGGTGTAACCGACCATCATCCCCGGCACCAGCCGCAGCAGCTCGGCGATGTCCCGTGCGCCGCTGGCCTTGATCAGCTCGCTGTCGATCACTGTCATGCTGCCGGGCACGGCCGCCGCCGATTGCTTCAGGCGTGTGGCCGTCAGCACCTGCGGCAGCGGCTGGCTGTCCAGGAACAGATCATCAGCCAGCGCCGTTGCACTGCATGACAGTGTCAATGGCAGCAACCAGAACAGAGATGAGCGAGGAGGAGGGCCCAGATACACGGCACGGCCTTGATAATTACGAATAGCCGCCCATGTTAACTGAGGTGGGGCCATTTGCCAGTCGTGGGACTTGCAATTACTTCACACAAGTGTGGCATTTTCCGACAAGCGCTTGAATTGACGCGGGGGCTGGCCGCAAGCAAGTCGCCCCGTATAATGCCGCCATCGCCACTGGTATGGATTAACGGATTGCATATGACTGAACAGCGCCCAATTGCGGTCCTGGGAGGCGGAAGTTTTGGTACCGCCGTGGCTAATCTGCTGGCCGAAAACGGCCATGCGGTGCGCCAGTGGATGCGTGATCCCGAGCAGGCCGAGGCCATCCGCGTTCATCGGGAAAACCCCCGTTACCTTAAAGGCATCAAGATTCATCCGGCGGTCGAGCCGGTCACGGACCTGTTGGCAACGCTCACTGACTGCGACCTGTGCTTCGTCGCGCTGCCGTCCAGCGCGTTGCGCTCGGTGCTGGCGCCCCATGCCGAGCGCCTGGCGGGCAAGCTGCTGGTCAGCCTGACCAAGGGCATCGAGGCGCACACCTTCAAGCTGATGAGCGAAATCCTTGCAGAGATCGCGCCCCAGGCGCGTATTGGTGTGCTGTCCGGGCCGAACCTGGCGCGCGAAGTCGCGGAGCACGCACTGACGGCCACCGTGGTCGCCAGTGAAGACGAAGCGCTGTGCGAGCGCGTCCAGGCAGTGCTGCATGGCCGCACGTTCCGGGTGTATGCCAGCAGCGATCGGTTCGGCGTGGAGTTGGGCGGCGCACTGAAAAACGTCTACGCGATCATTGCCGGCATGGCGGTGGCCTTGGGCATGGGTGAAAACACCAAGAGCATGCTGATCACCCGCGCCTTGGCCGAGATGACCCGCTTTGCGGTCAATCAGGGCGCCAACCCGATGACCTTCCTGGGGCTGGCGGGCGTGGGTGACTTGATCGTCACCTGCTCGTCGCCGAAAAGCCGCAACTACCAGGTCGGTTTCGCGCTGGGCCAGGGCCTGAGCCTGGACGACGCGGTGACCCGCCTGGGTGAAGTAGCCGAAGGCGTCAACACGCTCAAAGTGTTGAAGGCCAAGGCCCAGGAAGTCGGCGTGTACATGCCGCTGGTCGCCGGGCTGCACGCGATCCTGTTTGAAGGGCGCACCTTGAATCAAGTCATCGAGTTGCTGATGCGCGCTGAACCGAAAACCGATGTCGACTTCATTTCCACCAGTGGTTTCAACTGAGGAACGCGCCATGAACGATCCGAAAGCAGCCCCCCAATACGAGTCCATCCTCCTGCGTATCCTGTGGATGCTGGTCTTTGCGCTGGTGTGGCAAGTGGCGCAGTTCCTGCTCGGTGCGCTGGTGGTGGTGCAGTTGGTGTATCGCCTGATCTACGGCGCGCCGAACCTGGGCCTGATGAACTTTGGTGACAGCCTCAGCCAATTCCTGGCGCAGATCGGCCGTTTCGGCAGTTTCCATACCGAGCAAAAACCCTGGCCGTTCGCCGACTGGCCGACCCCGCGCGCACCGGATGGCGAGGCCGCCCACAGCGTACCGCCGGCGCCGCACCCGGTACGTGATGAGGAGCCCAAGCTGTGAAGCTGTGGATTTTGCGACACGGTGAAGCCGAAGGGCACGCGCGCACCGACGCCGAGCGCAACCTCACCGAGCATGGGCGTGGCGAAGTGTTGCGCAGTGCCGCGCACCTGATCGGCCAGCCGATCACTGCCATCGTCGCCAGCCCGTATGTACGCGCCCAGCAGACCGCCCATCTGGTGCGTGAGGCATTGGGCTTCGAGCCGCCAATCCGCACGGTGCCGTGGCTGACGCCAGAGAGTAACCCGCTGCAGGTGCTGGACAAACTCGATACCGATGACAACGTGCTGCTGGTCAGTCACCAGCCGTTGGTCGGCAGCCTGATCAGCTTTTTGCAGCATGGCCATCTGCGTCAGCCGCAACCGATGCACACCGCCAGCCTGGCGGAGCTGGAGGGGGATTTTCCGCTGGCGGGGCTGATGAGCCTGGTTGATGTGAAGAACCCGTAGGAAAAGTCATCGCTGTTTTGTGTGCTATATAGTCAACCAAGCAAGTGCTTGGTTGGCTATCATCGGATCACAAAGGAGCGCGTCCCATGCCTGTCGCTTTTCGTTTGCCGTTGCAGGTCTTCTACGAACGTGAAGCGCGGCACCCGCGCAAGCCCTTTCTCGTGCAGCCCATCGGCGGCGGGGCGGTGCAGACCCTCACCTGGGGCGAGGTCGGTGACCAGGCCCGTTGCGCTGCACAGTGGTTGCGCGCCAGGGCGTTGCCCCAGGGTTCGCACATTGCCCTGATCTCGAAAAACTGCGCGCACTGGATCATCGCCGACCTGGCCATCTGGATGGCCGGGCATGTCTCCGTGCCGTTGTACCCCAACCTGACTGCCGACTCGGTCGCCCACGTGTTGACGCATTCGGAGGCGGCGCTGGTGTTGATCGGCAAGCTGGACGACTGGCCGGCGATGGTCGCCGGTATCCCGGCCGGTCTGCCGACCATCAGCCTGCCACTGTGCCCGGCCGGCGACTTTGATTTCAGCTGGTCAGACCTGCAAGCCTGTTCTCCGATCCAGGATAACCCCACGCCCGCTGCCGCGAGCCTGGCGACCATCGTCTACACCTCCGGCACCACCGGCTTGCCCAAAGGCGTGATGCAGACCTTTGGCGCCTTGGGTTTCGCCGCCACGCAAGGCACCCAGTTATTCGGTTTGGGGGAGGGTGATCGGCTGCTGTCCTACCTGCCGTTGTGCCATGTGGCGGAGCGGATGTTTGTCGAACTGGCCTCGATCTACACCGGGCAAACGGTGTTTTTCGCCGAGAGCCTGGATACGTTTCTTACAGACTTGCGTCGGGCACGGCCGACGGCGCTGTTTGGTGTGCCGCGCATCTGGACCAAATTTCAGCTGGGCGTCTACAGCAAGATCCCGCAACAGCGCCTCGACACGCTGCTGCGCCTGCCATTTATCGGCAAACGCGTGGGCCATAAAGTCCTCGCGGGCTTGGGTCTGGATGCGCTACGCATTGCGTTGTCCGGTGCGGCGCCAGTTCCCGAGGGCTTGCTGCGTTGGTATCAGCGCCTGGGGCTGGATGTGCTTGAGGTGTATGGCATGACCGAAAGTTGCGGCTATTCGCACGTGTGCCGCCCAGGCCAGCAGACACTCGGCTGGATCGGCCGGCCGTGCCCCGGTGTTGAAGTGCGCATCGACGCGTCAGGAGAGGTGCAAGTACGCAGCGGCGCGACCATGCTCGGCTACTTCAAGGACCCGCAGAAAACCGCTGAGACCTTGACCGAAGATGGCTTCCTGCGCACCGGCGACAAGGGCGAGCAGGACACCGATGGCCGCTTGCGCCTGACCGGTCGCCTCAAGGAGATCTTCAAGACCAGCAAGGGCAAATACGTCGCCCCTGCGCCGATCGAAAACCGCCTGGCCGAGCACGCGCGGATCGAACAGGTGTGCGTGGTCGGGGATGGCCTCACTGCGCCGATGGGCTTGTGTGTGCTATCGGCAGGCGATCAGGACCGACAAGCGCTGCACAGTAGCCTTGAGCGCTGGCTGGAACACGTCAACCTGAGCCTGGACAAACACGAACGTCTGCGCCAATTGGTGGTGGTGAGTGACAGTTGGGCGGTGGAAAACGGCTTTCTGACGCCGACCCTGAAGATCAAGCGCACGGTGATCGAGTCGACCTACGGCGCACAGTTCCAGGCGTGGAGCGAGCGCACCGAATCCATTCTGTGGCAGGATTAGGCACGTAATAAAACCAATAAGGACAACCCCATGAGCTTGTGGCGCACCCAACCCAATATCGAGCAACTCAACGCTATCCAGAAAAACACCATCGGCGAGTTGCTGGATATTCGTTTCGAATCTTTCGACGACGAGTCACTGACCGCCAGCATGGTTGTCGACCAGCGTACGCATCAACCGTATGGCCTGTTGCACGGCGGTGCGTCGGTGGTGTTGGCGGAAAGCGTCGGCTCCATGGCGGCTTATTTGTGTATTGATGCCAGCAAGTTCTATTGCGTGGGCCTTGAAGTGAATGCCAACCACCTGCGGGGTGTGCGCAGCGGGCGGGTGACGGCAGTGGCGCGGGCGATCCATATCGGTCGTACCACCCAGGTCTGGGATATTCGCTTGAGCAACGACGATGGCAAGGCCAGCTGTGTCTCGCGCCTGACCATGGCCGTGGTGCCGTTGGGCGAAAACCCGCCGGCGCGATAGGCGTGGCGTGAGTGTCATCATTCCTGGCGGTTACAGTCATTGCTGTAGCGGCCAGGCATGGTGACAATCAACTTCTGTTTTTGTCGATGGATTCTGTATGTCGCAGCACGTGTTTTTTGCCCACGCCAATGGCTTCCCTTCGGCCACTTACGGCAAGTTGTTTGCCGCCCTGGCCCCGGAATATGCAGTGGCTCACCTGCCGCAGCACGGCCACGACCCCAGGTTTCCGGTGGATGACAACTGGCAGAACCTGGTGGACGAGTTGATCCACCACTTGGAGCAGCAGCCGGAACCGGTGTGGGGCGTGGGCCACTCCCTGGGCGGCGTGTTGCATTTGCACGCGGCCATGCGCTGCCCACAGCTGTATCGCGGTGTGGTGATGCTGGATTCGCCGGTGCTGACCCGCGCCGATCGCTGGGTCATCCGCGCCGCCAAGCGCTTTGGTTTTATCGACCGCCTGACTCCTGCCGGGCGCACCTTGGGCCGACGTGAAGAATTCACCGATCTGGACGCCGCGCGCAGTTACTTCGCCGGTAAGACCCTGTTTCGCGGCTTCGACCCGGAATGCTTTGACGCTTACCTGCAACATGGCCTGCAACAAGTGGGCGATCGCCTGCGTCTGCGCTTCGACCCCGCCACCGAAATCAGCATCTACCGTGGCGTGCCCCATACCAGCCCAGGCCAGGTTCGCCAGTTGAAGGTGCCGCTGGCGGTGGTGCGCGGCCGCCAGAGCCGGGTGGTCATGCGGCACCATGCCAATGGTGTAGACCGCCTGCCGATGGGCGAAATGCTGACGATGCCCGGTGGCCATATGTTCCCCCTGGAACGCCCTCAGGACACGGCGACCTTGATCAAAAACCTGTTCGCCCGGTGGCAAGCCCGCGAGCGCAGTTGCGCATGAGTGCGCCGGTCGAGGAAGTGCGCCTGAGCCTGCCGCACATCGAGTTGGCAGCGCACCTGTTTGGTCCCGAAGACGGCTTGCCGGTAATCGCCCTGCATGGCTGGCTGGATAACGCCAACAGCTTTGCGCGATTGGCGCCGAAGCTGCAGGGGTTGCGCATCGTCGCGTTGGACATGGCCGGCCACGGGCACTCGGCGCACCGGCCTGCCGGGGCGGGTTATGCCTTGTGGGACTATGTGTTTGACGTGCTGCAAGTCGCCGAACAACTGGGCTGGAAACGTTTTGCATTACTTGGCCACTCCCTTGGCGCTATCGTTTCGTTGGTGTTGGCGGGCGCTTTGCCGGAGCGTGTGACGCACCTGGGTTTGATCGACGGTGTCGTCCCGCCGACCGCCGCTGGTGAGAACGCGGCGGAGCGGCTGGGCATGGCGCTGCAGGCGCAATTGAGCCTGCAGAACAAACGCAAGCCGGTTTACAGCAGCCTTGATCGGGCGGTTGAAGCGCGGATGAAAGGCGTGGTGGCGGTCAGCCGTGAAGCCGCCGAACTGCTGGCCCAGCGCGGTTTGATGCCAGTGCCGGGTGGTTATACCTGGCGTACGGACAGCCGTCTGACCCTGGCCTCGCCGATGCGCCTGACTGATGAGCAGGCAATGGCTTTCGTGCGGCGTGTGGCGTGCCCTACGCAGTTGGTGGTCGCCGCTGATGGCATGCTGGCGAAACATTCCGAATTGCTTTCTCAGCTACCCTTTACGGTGAGCACGCTGCCGGGAGGCCATCATTTACACCTTAATGATGAGCCCGGCGCGATCCTTGTTGCAGACTGTTTCAATCGGTTCTTCTCCACGCCTTGACTTGGCGGGGTCAACTGCCGAGGCTGGGCGGATTGAAAGGGAGTCAACCATGAACGATGTGAACACCGCTCTTAAAACAGCAGCAACCTCCGATGGCCAGGGCTTATTGGTCCGATGAGCCTGCGTAAAGGATGTATCCGCGCCCTCGGGCTGTGCTGTTTCAGCCCCTTGGTGTTCGCCGCCGACGTGCCGGGTAGCCAGGATTTACCGGCCGTGTCCCGCCAGGTCGATGCACAAATCGTCGATTATCGCCCCGCAGAAGAAAAGGAACGCATCTACCCCATGGGGGCGATCCGCAAGATCAGCGGCCAACTGCGCTACGAAGGCCAGGCCACGGCGCGCGGTCAAACCACTGCCATCACCTATGAACTGCCCGCCGAGCACACTTCCAGCGCCGCGTTTACCGCAACGCGCGAAGCGTTACAGGCCAAGGGCGCGCAGCTGTTGTTCTGGTGCCAGGCCCGCGATTGCGGCGAAAGCAGCCTGTGGGCCAATGAAGTCTTCGGCAACGCCAAGCTGGTCGGCGCCGATGGTCAGCAGGAATACCTGCTGTTGCGCCTCGCTGCGCCGCAGGGCAACTCCCTGGTGGCGTTGTACGGCATCACCCGCGGCAACCGTCGCGCTTACCTGCACGTGGAGCAACTCGATGCCAGCGCGCCGCTGGGGGACTTGCTGCCCACCTCTGCGACCTTGTTGCGTGAGTTGAAAAGCACGGGCGAGCTGGATTTCCCTGCGCTGGGATCTGAGCCTGATGCCACCTGGTTGACCCTGATTTCCCGCGGCTTGAACCTCGACGCCACCTTGCGCGTCAGTTTGACCGGGCCGACGGCCGAAGCCTGGCGCCAAGGCCTGATCGACAGCGGTGTACGCGCCGCCCGCATGGAAACCGGCACCGGTGACGCTAAGGGTTTGCACCTGCATCTGATACGCTGACCGTTATCAGGCGAGCGGACCCGCGCCGCTCGCCTAAGCTCTCTTCCTACAGCCTTCTTCTCGAGATACCCGATGCTCAATAACGATCGCCTACTGGTGCAAATCCTGCTGCTGGTGTTGTTTGGTGCCAGCTTCTGGGTGATGGCGCCGTTCTGGTCGGCGCTGTTCTGGGGCGCGGTGCTGGCATTTGCCAGCTGGCCGCTGATGCGTTTGCTGACTCGCTGGTTGGGCGGCCGGGAGTCTCTGGCGGCCGGCATCCTGACCTTATGCTGGATATTGCTGGTGGCGGTGCCGCTGGTGTGGCTGGGGTTTAACCTGGCAGACCATGTGCGTGACGCCGTGAGCCTGATCAAGGATATCCAGGTCGACGGCTTGCCTGCCGCGCCGACCTGGCTGGGCTCGATTCCCTTTGTCGGCGAGCGTTTGGTGGCGACGTGGGACAGCATCGACCAGCAAGGCGCGGCGCTGATGGTCAGCATCAAGCCGTACCTGGGGCAGGTCGGCAACTGGTTGCTGGCGCGCAGTGCGCAGATTGGTGGCGGCATCCTCGAGCTGACGCTGAGCCTGGTGTTCGTGTTCTTTTTCTACCGCGATGGGCCACGGCTGGCGGTGTTCGTGCATCGCTTGCTGGAGCGTTTGATCGGCGAGCGCGCCGGTTACTACATCGAACTGGTGGCCGGCACCGTGCAGCGCGTGGTCAACGGTGTAATCGGTACGGCCGCCGCCCAGGCCCTGCTGGCGCTGATCGGTTTCCTGATCGCCGGCGTGCCGGGCGCGCTGGTGCTGGGCATCGTCACCTTCCTGCTCAGCCTGATCCCCATGGGCCCCCCGCTGGTGTGGATACCGGCCACGGCCTGGCTGGCCTGGAAGGGCGATTACACTTACGCGGTGTTCCTCGGTGTATGGGGCACGTTCATCATCAGCGGCGTGGACAACGTGCTCAAGCCGTACCTGATCAGCCGAGGCGGCAACTTGCCGCTGGTGATCGTGCTGTTGGGCGTGTTCGGCGGGCTGATTGCCTTTGGCTTTATTGGCCTGTTTATCGGCCCGACGTTGCTGGCGGTGGCCTACAGCCTGTTGACCGATTGGAGTGCAACCCAGGCCCAAGTTCGCCGCGAAGACAAATCGCTGTAGAGGACGGGAGGGCTGCCGTGCCGCTCTTAAGCGCGGGGCAGCCACATCACGGCGGTCAAGCCGCCGCCGGGGGTTTCCTCCAGGTTCAGGCGGCCGCCCAGGCGCTCGACTGCGTCCTTGGCAATCGTCATGCCGAGGCCGACGCCGCCGGAGTTGCGGTTGCGTGAGCCTTCCAGGCGAAAGAACGGCTCGAACACGGCCTCACGTTTATCCGCTGCAATCCCGGGCCCGTGGTCAATGACACGAATGACCAGAGCTTCGCGGCTGTCGCTCAGTTCTATGCGCGCCGTACCGGCATAGCGCAATGCGTTGTCGATCAGGTTGTTAAGGCAGGAACGCAGGGCCATCGGCTGCACCTGCAAGGGCACGCAGGTGCCGGAAAATTGCACGTCGGAACCCTGGTCCTGGGCGTTTTCACTCAGAGATTCCACCAACGCCTGTACGTCGAGCCAATGCCGGGTTTCGCTGGTGCGTTGTTCATGCAGGTAGCTCAGGGTGGCGTCGAGCATGCCGATCATGTCGTCCAGGTCCTGGCGCATCTGGCCTTGCAGCTTGGTGTCTTCGATCTGTTCCAGGCGCAGTTTGAGGCGTGACAGCGGGGTGCGCAGGTCATGGGAGACGGCGCCAAGCATGCGTGCGCGCTGGCTGACCTGTTCGCGGATGCGTTTTTGCATCAGGTTGAAGGTCGAGGCGGCCTGGCGCGCCTCACGGGGCCCGGACTCGTCCAGGGGTGGGCTGTCGAGGTCGAGGCTCAAGCGCTCGGCGGCGGCGCTCAGGCGCTGGATCGGTCGGCTCAACAGTTTGGCACCGTACCAGGCGGCGATGATCAGCGAGATAAACTGGAACGTCAGCGGCACCACCGGGCCACCAAACCAGGGGCGACGATGCCGGTGCAGGGGTTTCATCGTGCCGTCCGGCTGTTCGACGAAGGTTTCCTGAGGCGGTGGCGGTGGCGGGCCGTAGTGGTGAAACCAAAAGAATGCCAGCACATGGGCCAGCACAATGGCCACCAGCAATACACCGAACAGCCTTCCGAACAGCGTATTGAAGGTGGCGCGCATTAGCCGATGTCTCGGGCGTCGAACAGGTAGCCTTCGCCACGCACGGTCTTGATCAATTGCGGAGCTTTGGGGTCATCCCCCAGCTTTTGGCGCAGGCGCGAGACCAGCAAGTCGATGCTGCGGTCAAACGCTTCAATGGAGCGCCCCCGGGCAGCGTCCAGCAATTGTTCGCGGCTCAGCACGCGACGTGGGCGCTCGATAAACACCCACAACAGACGAAACTCGGCGTTGGACAGTGGCACGACCAACCCGTCGTCGGCCACCAGTTGGCGCAATACGCTATTCAGGCGCCAGTTGTCGAAGCGGATGTTGGCGCGCTGCTCGGTGCGGTCATCGCGTACTCGGCGCAGGATGGTCTGGATGCGTGCTACCAGTTCACGGGGTTCGAACGGTTTGGACATGTAGTCATCGGCGCCCAGTTCCAGGCCGATAATGCGGTCGGTGGGCTCACAACGGGCGGTGAGCATCAGGATCGGGATGTCCGATTCAGTGCGCAACCAGCGGCACAGCGACAGGCCGTCTTCACCCGGCAGCATCAGGTCGAGCACCACCACATCAAAGGTTTCGGCTTGCAGGGCCAGGCGCATGGCGGCACCGTCGGTCACGCCGACGGCGAAAATATTGAAGCGCGCCAGGTAATCGATCAGCAGCTCACGAATCGGAACATCGTCGTCGACGATCAGCGCGCGGGTATTCCAGCGCTTGTCTTCGGCGATCACCGCGCCTTTTTGCTCTTCATTTACAGAGACGGTAGGGGTATGCATAGTGCGATTATCTGCCTGGGTTGTTGCTGTCAGCATAGGCGCCCAGCTCCTGGGCTGTAAGTGCTGGACGGGCGGTCATGTGCGCGAGGCTAGAGGCGGCGCGTGTTGGGGGCATGTCGTGAATGTATCAGCTCTGACACAATTCGCCTGAATGGCGGCTGTAGCGTGGTTGAACAGTATTTACCGATCATCGGATCCCGCAACGGCGCTGCTTGCGCTACAATCCGCGCCGATTTCGACTTGCCTGAGAGCCCATTCCAATGTCCGTCTGCCAGACTCCTATCATCGTCGCCCTGGATTACCCCACTCGTGACGCCGCACTGAAGCTGGCTGACCAGTTGGACCCGAAGCTTTGCCGGGTCAAGGTCGGCAAGGAACTGTTCACCAGTTGCGCCGCGGAAATCGTCGGCACATTGCGTGACAAAGGCTTCGAAGTATTCCTCGATCTGAAATTCCATGACATCCCCAATACCACGGCCATGGCGGTCAAGGCCGCTGCCGAAATGGGCGTGTGGATGGTCAATGTGCACTGCTCCGGCGGCCTGCGCATGATGACCGCCTGCCGCGAAGTGCTGGAGCAGCGCAGCGGCCCTAAACCGCTGTTGATTGGTGTCACCGTGCTGACCAGCATGGAGCGCGAAGACCTGGCCGGTATCGGCCTGGATATCGAGCCTCAGGAGCAAGTATTGCGCTTGGCGGCCCTGGCGCAGAAAGCCGGCCTTGATGGTCTGGTGTGCTCGGCGCTGGAAGCCGAGGCATTGAAGACGGCTCACCCGTCGCTGCAACTGGTAACCCCGGGGATTCGTCCGGCGGGCAGTGCGCAGGATGACCAGCGTCGTATTCTGACGCCACGCCAGGCACTGGATGCAGGTTCTGACTACCTGGTGATCGGTCGCCCGATCAGCCAGGCTGCGGACCCGGCGAAGGCGCTGGCGGCAGTGGTTGCCGAAATCGCCTGACCGGTTTGCGGTCAACTGTGGGCGCCGGGCTTGCCTGCGATGCAGGCAGCTCGGTCCTACAGTGCTATTGAGTTGATGCTATTGCTGGCAAGCCAGCGTGCGCATCGACCTTGCCCAGACCCGGTTCCGGGGTCTGTCAGCTGACCTTCAACACCAGCTTCCCAAAGTTCTCGCCGTTGAACAGCTTCATCAACGTCTCCGGGAACGTTTCCAGCCCCTCGACAATATCTTCCTTGCTCTTGAGCTTGCCCTGCGCCATCCAGCCGGCCATTTCCTGGCCGGCCGCAGCAAAGTTCGCCGCATGGTCCATCACCACAAAGCCTTCCATGCGCGCGCGATTAACCAGCAACGACAAATAGTTGGCCGGGCCTTTCACGGCTTCTTTATTGTTGTACTGGCTGATCGCACCGCAGATCACCACCCGCGCCTTCAATGCCAGGCGGCTGAGCACGGCGTCGAGAATGTCGCCGCCGACGTTATCGAAATACACGTCCACGCCTTTGGGGCATTCGCGCTTGAGGGCGGCAGGCACATCTTCGTTTTTGTAGTCGATGGCGGCGTCGAAGCCCAGTTCATCCACCAGGAACTTGCACTTGTCGGTGCCACCGGCGATGCCCACCACGCGGCAGCCTTTGATCTTGGCAATTTGCCCGGCAATGCTGCCGACCGCACCGGCGGCGCCGGAAATCACCACCGTTTCGCCGGCCTTGGGGGCACCGGTATCGAGCAGGGCGAAGTAGGCGGTCATGCCGGTCATGCCGAGGGCTGACAGGTAGCGGGGCAGAGGGGCGAGTGTCGGGTCGACCTTATAGAAACCCCGTGGCTCGCCCAGGAAATAATCCTGTACGCCCAGCGCGCCATTCACATAGTCGCCGACTGAAAAGTTCGGATGGTTTGAAGCAATCACCTTGCCTACGCCCAGCGCCCGCATCACTTCACCAATGCCTACCGGCGGAATGTAGGATTTGCCCTCATTCATCCAGCCACGCATGGCCGGGTCCAGGGACAGGTATTCGTTGTGCACCAGCACTTGCCCGTCTCCCGGCGTGCCGACGGGCACTTGCTGGTAGGTGAAGGTTTCCCGCGTGGCCGCGCCGACCGGGCGTTTGGCGAGCAGGAACTGGCGGTTGGTCTGGGCAGTCATGGCAAGAACTCTTCAAGAAGTGGATCTTGATTGATAGACCTTGAACGGCCTGGGGGCAAGGTTGTTAGAGGCGGGCGAATGCCTGCCGATAGGCGTTGATGATAGTGGCGCCTGCGGTCTTATCACTGCGATTCATGCAGCCCCAACCGGCCTTCTGATAGTGCTGACGCGCCCGCCGCGCCGTTGGCTAGACTCGGCTGACGGCTATTTCTTGCATAGGACATCCCCCATGAGCATGACGTTTTCCGGCCAGGTCGCCCTGGTGACCGGCGCCGCCGCCGGTATTGGCCGCGCTACCGCGCTGGCGTTCGCCGCAGAAGGCTTGAAGGTAGTGGTCGCCGATCTGGACGTGGCGGGCGGTGAGGGCACGGTTGCGTTGATCCAACGGTCAGGGGGCGAGGCGCTGTTCGTGCGCTGCAACGTCACCCTTGATGCGGACGTGCAGCAATTGATGGCGCAGACCGTCGCCGCTTATGGGCGCCTTGACTATGCCTTCAACAACGCCGGGATCGAGATCGAGAAGGGCAAGTTGGCCGACGGCACACTGGACGAGTTCGATGCAATCATGGGCGTCAACGTCAAGGGCGTGTGGTTGTGCATGAAGTATCAGCTGCCGTTGTTGCTGGCGCAGGGCGGCGGGGCGATCGTCAACACCGCATCAGTGGCGGGGTTGGGGGCGGCACCGAAGATGAGCATCTATGCCGCGTCCAAGCATGCCGTGATCGGCCTGACCAAGTCGGCAGCCATTGAGTACGCGAAGAAGAAAATTCGCGTGAACGCGGTGTGCCCTGCGGTGATCGACACCGACATGTTCCGCCGTGCCTATGAAGCCGACCCGCGCAAGGCAGACTTTGCCGCCGCCATGCACCCGGTCGGGCGCATTGGCAAAGTCGAGGAAATCGCCAGCGCCGTGCTGTACCTGTGCAGCGATGGGGCCGCGTTTACCACTGGCCAAGCGTTGGCGGTGGATGGCGGCGCGACGGCTATCTAGGACTCAACGTCACGCACTCTTCGAAAAGGCCAGGGACGCTGTGGGGCGTTTCCATGGCTGGCACAAGGCCTCGTCAGAATGTGTATCAGTAGGTAAATAAGTCAATAAAATCAATACTTTAATAAATGTTTGCGACCGGTTTTACCGGGCTTCTGTGCTTAACTGTTTGGGGTAATAACAGACAGTTGAAGTGAGTGGCTCATGGATTTAGGGATCGATCGACAAGCCCTTGTACCGGTGGTGCAGCAAATCGTCAGCGCGGTGGCGCAATGGATACGCCAGAGCGGCGCGAGCCCCGGCACGCGCCTGCCATCCATCCGGCAAGTGGCCCTCGATAACCTGCTCAGCCAGTCCAGCGTGGTCGAGGCATTCGAGCGAATGGTGGCCCAGGGGTTATTGGCCTCAAGGCATGGCTCGGGATTTGTGGTGGCCCAGCCGCCTGTTTCCCTTGAACGCCAGTGGTACGAGGGCGCGGAGCTGACGTGGGGCGCCTTCGTCGAAGGCCCGTTGGGCGAGTTGAAGCTGGGATGCGGCTGGTTGCCGGACGCGTGGCGCGAAAGCGACGACCTCTGTTATGCGCTACGTGAAATCAGCCGTACCGACACCGCCGGCCTCTTCAACTACAGCACGCCACTGGGGCTGCCGGCGTTGCGTGAGCAACTGCTCAAGCGCCTGACGCAGATAAAAGTCGCCACTCACCTCGATTGCATCCTGACGACCCACGGCGCCGGCCACGCCCAGGACCTGTTGATACGCACACTGCTCAAGGCCGGCGACACCGTGGTGGTCGAGACGCCGGGCTATGCCAACCTCTATCGGCAGTTGGAGCGCCACGGCGTTACGTTGCTGGAAGTCCCGCGCACCGTGGGTGGCCCGGATATTCCGGTGCTCGAAACGCTGCTGCAACGCCATCGCCCGCGGTGCCTGTTCATCAATTGCCTGTACCACAACCCCACCGGTACCAGCCTGTGCCGTGCGATAGCCGAGCGGCTGCTGCAACTGGCGCGTAGCGAAGACTTCCTGATCATTGAAGAGGACGTCTACGGCGACTTGCAGCACGCCAGTTGCACGCGCCTGTCGGCGTTACCCCACGATGGCCGGGTGATCTATGTCTCGAGTTTTTCCAAGACCCTCAGCAGTGCGTTGCGCGTGGGTTACGTCAGTGCCGGCGCGGCGATCATTGCGCAAATGGCCAGCCTCAAGACGCTGACCGGCATCGGCACCTCGCGTTTTGCCGAAGCGGTGGTCGCCACGCTGCTGACCAATGGCACCTACCGCAAGTGGGTGCAGCGCCTGCGCAAGCGCTTGAACACGCAAATGGCCGCGACCCTGCAGGTGCTGGAGGATGAAGAGTGGGAAGTGTTTGCTGTGCCCGCCGGCGGTATGTTTGTGTGGGCGCGGCCTGGCATAGGCGATCGCTCACGGTTGCAGGCCTGTGCCCGGCGACTCGGCGTGTTGTTGTCGCCCGGCGCGCTATTTAACCCAAAAGGTGAAGCCAGTGACTGGCTGCGCATCAATGTGGCCTATGCTGATGATCAGCGCGCGCTGGCGTTGTTCCGCGCCATGGGGCCTGCAGGATCGACCTCGACCATTCTGAAAACGACGAGCATGTAGCTTTTTGCCATTATTGTGGCGCCAACGTCTTGTGCCGGTGGCTCGTCGTTGCGAATCTCCCAGCATGGAAACCAGGCTTGATGGCATTTGCCATTCCAAGAGGATTCAAGTGCAATGATTTCGGCCGTGCAACGACGTTTTGCCAACCTCGGTATGGCGAAAAAACTGGGCTTGGGCTTCGCTCTGGTGCTGCTGTTGACTGCACTGGTGGCGGCCATTGGCGTGTGGTCCCTGCAAACCGTGGGGCAACGTTTTGAAGGCCTCAAGGCGATGTCTTCGCTCAACAGTGGCTTGCTCAAGGTGCGCTTGATCGAGCAGGACTACGCGCTGCACGCTGACCCCAAGGCTGTCGATGCCCTGCATGAAAGCGTCGATGCCCTGGCGGCCATGGCGGCCACGCTAAAGGCGCAGTCCGCCGCCAACGTGCCGGCGATGAGCGATGTTGAGCAGGCATTGGCCGCTTATCGCAAGGCGTTCGACGAATTTGTCGAGTTGACCCAGACCAAGGACCTGGCCTTGGAGATGGCCAGTTGGTCGGTGTCCAGTGTGGCCAATAACCTTGACGTGCTGCAGGCCGGTTTGGCCGATGATGGGGCCTATGGCCTCAAGGAAAGCCAGGGTAAGGACGGCGCCGAGTTTATCGCACAGGCTGGGCAAGTCAGCCAGGTGTCGCGGTTGATGCTGCAAGCCATGAATGAAGCGCGGGTGCGCCTGGATCAGAGCCGCAAGGCGGATGCCGACAACGCCGAGCAAGGCAAGATCGAGCAGGCCGACGAGGCCCTGGCTCAGGTCGAACAGTTGAAAACGGCGGTCAAGGATCCGGGTTACCAGACCGTGCTCAACGAAGTGTCCGGACATATTGCCGCGTTCAGCGAAAAACTCGGCGAGTACACCGGGCTGCTGGCCCAGGAAAAAGTCGTCTACAAGCAGTTGCATGACCGCGCCGATCAGGTGGTCAGCCGGGTCAACCAGGCCTACGACGCCGAAGACCAGTCGATGCAGGCACAGTTGAAAAAAAGCGCGGTGCTGATCATCGGTTCCTCGGCCTTGGCCTTGCTGGTGGGGTTGATTGCCGCATGGGTGATTACCCGGTTGATCGTCGCGCCCCTGCGCAGTGTGATCGCCGTGGCCCGGCAGATTGCCGCCGGGGACCTGAGTGGGCGCATGGAAGTCAGCCGTCGTGATGAGATCGGCCAGTTGATGCAGGCGATGCAGCAGATGGGTAACGGCCTGAGCCAAATGGTCAGCGGGTTGCAGGCGGGGATCGAGCAATTGGCCAGCTCGGCGCATTCACTCTCCAGCGTCACCGAACAAACCAATGTTGAAGTCAGCAGCCAGAAGGAAGAGACCGAACAGGTCGCCACGGCGATGAACCAGATGACAGCCACGGTGCATGACGTGGCGCGCAATGCCGAAGAGGCTGCGCAAGCCGCGCAGACCGCCGATGACAAGGTTGAAAGCGGTCAGCAGGTGGTGCGCCAGAGCCTGCAGCGCATTGAATTGCTGGCAACGTCGAGCACCAGTGCCAGCGCCAGTATCGAGAGCCTGAGTGCGGAAATCCACCACATCGGCACCGTCTTGGGCGTGATCAAAAGCGTGGCCGAGCAGACCAACCTGCTGGCGCTCAACGCCGCCATCGAGGCCGCCCGCGCAGGCGAGCAAGGCCGCGGCTTTGCGGTGGTGGCTGATGAGGTGAGGGCGCTGGCCAAGCGTACTCAGCAATCGACCGAGGAGATCGAGCGGCTGGTCAGCACCTTGCGCAGTGCGGCGCAGTCATCGGTGCAGCAGATCCAGCAGAGTGGCGAATTGGTCAAGTTGGCGGTCAGTGATGCCCTGGAAACCGAAAGTGCGTTGGGCAGCATCGCTGTGGCGGTGTCATTGATTCAGCAAATGAACCAGCAAATTGCAGCGGCGGCCGAAGAACAAAGCTCGGTGGCTGAGGAGATCAATCGCAGCGTCACCAGTATTCGCGCGAGCGCCGATCAATCGGCGCTGAGCATGCAAGGTAATGCCGCGTCGAGCATTCAGCTCGCGCAGTTGGGGGCTGAGCTCAAGGGCATGGTGGGGCACTTCCGCCTTTGATCGTGCCGTGTTGGCCGCGATCAAAGGGCGCAAGGGCGATCAGGCGTTGTTGGCGAGGAAGGTCAGCAGCGCTTCGTTGACGAAGTCCGGGTTTTCCCGAGCGCAGATATGCCCGGCCTCTGGAATCAGGATCAGGCTGCAACCGATCAGCTCGGCCATTTCCTGGGACTCGGCGGGTGGCCGAGGCTTGTCCTGTTCGCCGCACATCACCAGGGTCGTCTCAGCGTTCAGGTGTGGCAGTTGATCCAGCACGTCGGCACGGCTGAAGATCAGGCGCCCCAGGGGCACGATGCTCTGCAGCAGGCGTTCTTTGGAAAACGCTTGCAGGGCCTTGCGGAAATCCTGATACAGCGCCGACTCACGATCGATACCCGGGCGGAAGAAGATCGGTGCGACCACATCCAGCAACGGTTCGGGGATGGCGCCAGCGTCTTCGATCATCTTGAACAGCGAGAAATAATACTGACGCGTGGTCTCGGGCTCGGCGCCCAGGTAGGTGTCCATCAGTATCAGGCTGTTGATGCGCTCAGGTGCCCGCAATGCCAGGCGTGCGCCCCACATGCCACCGACCGACAGGCCCACCAGGTTGACCTGAGCAATGTCCAGTTGGTCCAGCAGGGCCAGGGCCTGGCGCGCCAGGTCATCCAGAGAGTGGGTCTGGGCCGGTAGCGGGCCTGACTCACCGTGGCCCCACAACTCGGGGACGATGACGCGGTATTGTTGCGACAAGGCGTCAATCTGCGGTGCCCACATGTCGCGGTCCCACAGGTAGCTCGAACCAAGGAGGACGACGGGGCCGGTGCCCTGGTCGACATAGTGCAGCGGTTGTCCATCAATCACGGCAACAGGCATAGCAGGCCTCTAACTTCACGGAGTGAGGGGCACTTTTTTACGCTAGTCGGGGGCGGGGGGATAGGTGCAAAGTGATGGCATGTGCCGAGTAACTCGCCACATGCCAGGCAGGACGATCAATCGTAGATGGCTTTCTTTTTCCACTCCGCGTCGGCATCGACTACTTTCAGGCCTTCCGTCAACTCGTTGACTTCATCCTCGGCGGGCGCGCTGTTGGTCAGCACCGTAGAGTTGGCGCGGGCCAGTTGACTCTCGAGCAATTGCAACTGCGCGCTATAGAGCACCGGCTCCGGCTGTTTGCGCAAGTACTGTACGCCACGCTCGAACGCCAGGCGTGCCTGGCCGGGCTGGCCTTGTTGCAGGGCATGCTGGCCGAGGTTGTTGAAGAACTCGATGTGCAGCAGCACAAGAATATGGCGAATTTCCTTGATCCAGTACTTCGCCTCGTTGGTCGGCAGGAAACCGTCCTGGGCGGCGCGAGTGACTTGACCATGCAAGGCTTCCAACAGGAAACGCACGTCCTTGGCCTTGGCTTCGGTCTGGATCGGCGCCGGCGGGTTGGTCACCGGAATGGATTCGCCCTGGCCGATCAGCGCGTTCAACTCAGTGATACGCGCTTTAAGCGGCGCGCTGGACTTATTGAGGTTCAACAGACGCTGGTTGACGTTGAGCTCCAGGCGGGTCAGCAACAGCTTGAGCTTCGGGGTCATCAACTGGCCGGGGAAGGTCTCGGTGATTTCACCGCAACGACGCAGCCGGTCGTTGAGTTCGATCTCGGTGCGTTTCTTTTCCAGTTTGTTGTTTTCCACCACGTGGTTCATGTAGCCAATGGCGATCAGTATTGCGATCCCGGCTACTACCAGCAGGGTGATCATGAGTGGTGTCACCGGTGTGACCTCTTTATGGGGTTTACTGTGGAGTGTAGTGACTGGACCATCCGGCGGATAGGACTGTTCGACCAGTTGCCAGGTAGTTTCTTCTATATAGGCAAAGGCGCGCTGTATAGATGCACATTGCCATCATTTGCTGGGGCGAACTATAGCGCCTTGTCGGGCGCCAGAATATAGGCGTCAAAGCCCGGACGGGCAGATTGCCCGCAAAGCCCTGGAAAGCAGGGCGAAGTCATTGATTTAAATAAATTTATCCTTGGGGGTTGACGACCTTTCAATCCATCCATAGAATGCGCGCCACTTACAGCGTAAAGCACACAGCGAAACGCGGTAGGGAGTGAATGTTGTACGTGTGTCCCCTTCGTCTAGTGGCCTAGGACACCGCCCTTTCACGGCGGTAACAGGGGTTCGAGTCCCCTAGGGGACGCCATATGCGGGAATAGCTCAGTTGGTAGAGCACGACCTTGCCAAGGTCGGGGTCGCGAGTTCGAGTCTCGTTTCCCGCTCCAATTTACAAGCAGTGTGGCTTTCGGGCGGCACTGAGTGAAACCAGGACCAAGTCTTCGGATGAGGCCTCTGGGCACTGAAATACACACCATGTGTTTCAGTAGCGTGTCCCCTTCGTCTAGTGGCCTAGGACACCGCCCTTTCACGGCGGTAACAGGGGTTCGAGTCCCCTAGGGGACGCCATTTGCGGGAATAGCTCAGTTGGTAGAGCACGACCTTGCCAAGGTCGGGGTCGCGAGTTCGAGTCTCGTTTCCCGCTCCATATTTAACGAAAACGCCGATCAGTGATGATCGGCGTTTTTGTGTGTGCTGAATTTTATCCTCGCACACCTACTTCGCTTCACCCAAGGGTTGGGTGAGCATCAAGAATTGATCCCGCCCGACGCTGACCACTGCATCGTGGCATCGCAGTGCTGAACCCTGCCTGCAATGCGCTCACTGGCAGGGCTCTTTAACAACAACGCCGATCAGCGATGATCGGCGTTGTTGTGATGACGGCGACAGCAGGTGCTATGCCAGTCAGAGCTTCGGCAATTGCCCGACACGTCCCATCATTTCAGTGACAATCTGCAAGTCCAGCAGGAACTGGTCGACTGTCTTGAATTCACCGTCAGTATGCCCGGTGTATTTGACCTCCGGCCGCGCCAGACCGAATTGCACGCCATTGGGCAGTTCATGCACGGAGGTGGCGCCGGCCGACGTGCCGAACGTGTGTTCCATGCCCAGGTTTTCGCTGGCCACGGCCAACAAGGCCTTCACCCATTCCCCTTCAGGGTTGCGGTACATTGGCTCGGCGACCGAGTAGGTAAAGCTCACGGCTACGTTGGTTTGCTTGTCCCAGGCGCTGAGTTTGTCGGCAATTTCTGCCTTGAGCACTGCCGGGGATTTGCCCTTTGGTACGCGCAGGTTCACCGCCAGCTTGAAGGCTTTGTCATCCAGACCGACAAAGGTCAGCGAGGTGGTCAGCGGCCCCATGAACGCATCGGAGAAGCCAACGCCCAGTTTGCCACCCAGGTAATCCAGGCCCCAGTTGTCAGCGGCGTAACGTGCGGCGTCGGTGATGTGGTTGTGCTTGAGAGCGATTTTGCCGTCGATGCTGTGGATCAGTTCCAACATGCGCGCGACCGGGTTGACGCCCGATTGCGGTTCAGACGAGTGAGCGGACACGCCGGTGACCGTCAGTTTGACCTGCTTGCCATCGACCTTGGCGTTGACCTCAAAGTCGCCGCCATTGCGCTTGGCGTATTCCGAGCCGGCTTTTTGCAGGCTGGCGGCAAGTTCTGCGGGCGTGTCGCTGACCAGGGTGGCCACCGACACCGAAGGAATCTGGTTGGTGGCCATGCCGCCGGTCATCGCGATGATTTCCGCGCCGTGGCCTTCACCTTTGCGCACCGGGAACGTCGCCATGACCGTACCGTAGCCTTTCTCGGCAATCACCACCGGGTAGCCGCCGTCCAGCGCCAGGTTGTATTGCGGCGTCGGGTTATGTTCGAAGTAGTAAGGAATCGCGTCGCCGGAGGTTTCCTCGGTGGTGTCCACCAGCAGCTTGAAGTTGCGCGCCAGCGGCAGCTTCTCTTCCTTGATGACCTTCATGGCATACATGGCCACTACGATGCCGTTTTTGTCATCCTCAGTGCCACGGCCATACATGCGATCGCCGATCAGCGTGACCTTGAACGGGTCGAGTTTGGTGCCGTCCTTGAGCACCCAGTTTTCCGGCGTGACCGGTACCACATCAGCATGGGCGTGAATGCCGACCACTTCATCGCCGCTGCCTTCCAGGGAGATTTCGTACACGCGGTTATCGATGTTACGGAAATTCAGGTTGAAGGCCTTGGCCAGGCTCTGAATCTTGTCGGCGATCTTGAGGAATTCCGGGTTCTTGTACTGCGGCAGGCCGTCGACATTAAAGGTCGGGATTTCCACCAGCTCGCGCAGGGTTTCGAGGGCGGCTTTGCCGTACTTCACGCGCGTATAAATACCCAGCAGGCGGTTGATTTCATTTTGCTGGTCGGCGGTCAGGGTTTTATTGGCCAGGAAGGCATTGATGGCTGGCCCGACGTCATCGGTTTTCGCCAGGTCGCCCTTGGCCAGGGTGCCGAGGAAACCACGAAAATCGCTGACAGATGTTTCGTTGAAGTGCTTGATGATCGCCGCGCTTTGTTCGGCGCTGATGTTGGCGGAAGCCGGTGTGGCGACGGCCGAAAGGCTGGCGGCGAACAGCGTGGCGGCAACCAGTTTTTTAAGGGGAAAGTGCATTGCTGGAGGCATTCCTTTGCAGGTAGTAAGTAAGGTGTTTCTGATCAAACTGTCAGAAACATTTCCACACACTACCATCACCAAGCACGGGAGAGGGAGACCTTGGCGTGGGAAATGTCGTACTTAAATGCCAACTATATACAGATCCAAATGTGCGCGCGGGCGTGCTCGCGAAGGCGGTGTGTCAGTCGAAGCCGGCGTTGACGGGTGCATCGCTATCACGGGCAAGCCCGCGCCCCCAGGGGGGCGGGGGTTGAAGCACGTTTCACATCAGGGTTTGCCAGGATGAGGCTCGGGATACTGCGCCGCTACGTCCAAAGGCTTGGCATAGGGCCCGTCCCACAACTGTTCATGCAGCTCTGCGACACGCTTGGCCATCGCCGGGTCGTGCATCACCACTTCCAGGTTGCGCGAGTTATCCAGATACCCACCCAGCCAGTTGCTGGTGCCGACCCAGGCGACTTGCCCGTCGATCGCCATCGTCTTGCTGTGGATCACCCGCGCATAAGGAATAAACCCTTGCCTGGCCTCGGGCAGGGTGACGATTTTGATCTCTACGTTGGGCAGCACGGCCAGGCTTTTGAGGTAGGGCAGCTCCAACGTGTCGGTGTTCCAGTTGGACACCATCAGCTTGATCGACACCCCACGCGCTGCCGCAGCACGCACGGCGTTGTCGATCACCGCGTAGTACGGACGGGTCCTGTCCGGTCCGTAGGACAGTGGCGCGTAGTCGAGCAATTGCACACGCACTTCGTGCTTGGCTTCGCTGAGCAGGCGCGGCAGTTCCAGCTGTGAGTCGCCCACGCCCGGCGGGTTGTAGCGTTGCGGGCTGGCCACCAGGTAGTTGCCGGTGCGCGCCGGTGCCTGGCTTGCGGCAGGCAGTGGCACCGGTTGTTTATCCGCAAGGGCGGCCTGGGCTTGCCAGTCCTGGTTGAAGATCGCCTGAACCTGGCTGACCACGCTGGCATCGCTGATGCGCAGCCCGGTCTCGTGGATATGTTCCAGCGAACGCCAATCGAAATTCTGGCTGCCGACAAACGCCTGCTTGCCATCCACCACCATGTATTTGGCGTGGATGATCCCACCGCTCAGTTGCGCGTACGACAGCACGCGGAAGGTCAGGTTGGGGATCGCCCGCAAGCGTTCCAGGGTGGAGGCTTCCGACAGCCGAATGCCTTTTTCTTCGAGCAAGAAGCGAATTTTCACCCCGCGTTTGCCGGCAGCTTCCAGGTGTTCGATGACCTTGTCCATCACTGAGCCGGGATGGTCGGCCGCGTAGAACTGGGCGATATCAAGGGTGCTTTTCGCACCGTCAAACAACTCGATCCACACCGGGCCAGGCTGGCGCAAATCGGCGGTGCCCAACGCGGTGTCCACCGGTACGGTGTGCACCAGTTCAAACCCTGGAATCGAAAAGTCCGCTTGGGCAAGCGGACTGAGGAATAGGCCGGCGAGGCCTGCGATACGCAACTTCATCGATAGGGACATAGGTGTCTCGACAGGCAAAAAGAAGGGCGGGCGCCTGCTGCGCCCGCCCAGCAGGTCATGCAGTGCGGGTGTGCAACGGGGTCGGCACCAGGTGCGGCACTTCACCCTGTACACGGGCCCCGGTGGCGGCGCGGATCAGCAGGATTTTCAGCTGATCGTTGATGCGCTCCAGGCTGTCCTGGAAGAAGTTGTGGAACACCACGCAGAACAGTGCGATGGCGATACCCAAACCCGTGGCGAACAAGGCCGTGCCGATGCCACCGGAAATCTGGCCTGGGTCGGACACGCCGGCACTGGCCAGCGCCTTGAAGGTGTCGATGATGCCAAGGATGGTGCCCAACAGGCCCAGCAACGGCGCGGCGGTGGTGATGGTTTCGATGATCCACAGGCTGCGCGACAGCGGTGCGCGGGTCTTCAGGTACTGGGTTTCGATTTCGTCATCCAGGTCTTTGCGCGAACCATGGGACGCCTTCTGTGCCAGGATCGGCAGCACCATGTTCAGCGGCAGGCTGTCACGGCGGGTCAGCGCTTGCGGCAGGTCGCGCTCGCTGTGCACGTTGGCGCCCAGCACGTCGGTCAAGGCCCGCGCCTGGCGGCGTACGTAGGCGAAGTAAATGCCACGTTCGATGGTGATAAAGATCGCAATCGCCATCGCGGCATACATCACATAAAAGGTGATTTGGTGAAGCAGGTCCATGTCCATGAGTGTTTTCCTCTCAGGTGGTTAATCAGAAATTCGCTTCCAGCGAAACCGTGACGGTACGGTCCAGGCCAACGATGTACGCCGGGTCGCCATCGCGGAAACCGCTGTAGCTCGCCGAGTTGGTCTTGGTGGTGTACACGCCGTCCAGGTACTTCTTGTCGAACAGGTTGTCGACGTTCAGGCGCAGGGTTGCGTCCTTGACCACTTTCTTGTCGACCGGCAGGTAGATACCGGCGCCGAGGTTGAAAACGGTGCGCGCGGAGATGGCTTCGTCATTGGTCAGGTCGCCATAGAGCTTGCTGGTGAACTTGCCACCGAACGTGCCGTAGAAGCGCCCATCGTCATAGCCGAGGTTGGCCGCCAGCATGTTGGTCGGCACGTTGGCGAATTGCTTGCCGCTGGTGGGCAGCACGATCGGTTTGCCGGCGCTGAAGACGGTCAAGTCATCCTGCTGCTTGGAGCTGGTGTAGGTGTAGGAGGTGTAGTAGTTGAAATGGTTGGGCAGTTTGCCGCTCCACTCCAGTTCCAGGCCTTTGTTGATCACGGTGCCGGCGTTGATGTCAGCGGAATCCCCGTTGCTGTCCAGGGAGGTGAGCTGGCGATTTTTGAACTGCATGTAGAACAAGGTGGCGGCGAGGGTCGTGTCTTCGCCGGTGTAGCGCCAGCCCAGTTCCTGGTTCCAGCTCAGTTCCGGCTTGGAGTCCAGGGAGCCCACGCCTTTGTCGTACAGTACGTAGTTCTGCGGAATACGCATATTGCGCGACAGGCTGTAGAATAACTGGTCACGCTCGTCGAGCTGGTATTTCAGGCCGGCGTTGGGCAGCAATTTGTTGTAGGTCTGGTTGGCTTTGCCCGGTTGTTCGGTGAGGCTGCCGTGGTTGGTGCCTTCACGTTCGACGTTCATGTAGGCGATGCCGGCGATCAGCGTCCAGTCCGAGTTGATGTACCAGGTGTCCTGGGTCCAGACTTTTTGCGCAGGCGTCACGGTGTAGCGGTCGCGACCCTGTACGGTGTTGCCGTTCGCATCGACCACGGAACTGCCGTCCGGCCAGGTGTCGCTTGGTTTGCCGCTGTTTTTGAGGGCAATGAACGGTTGGGTCTGGCTTTGGCGCGCGCGCTCGTACCAGTAGCCGAATTGCAGGCTGTGGTCGCCCAGGTCCCAGTTCAGTTTGGTGGTGATGCCCGGGCGCCAGGTCTGGGTGCGCGAAGGGCGGTAGTAGACGCCCGTGGTGGCGGAGCCGTCGGCGTTATATTGGGCCGCCGTCGGCAGGTTGCCGAGGTCGAAAACCCCACCCTTGTTCGAGCCGCTGTTCAGCGCATACGCGGAGGAGCCTACGCCGCTGCCGTTACCGTAGTAGTAATACGGGATCACCGAGAGGGACAGGTTGTCGCGCAGCTTGTACTGGGTGTTGAGCACGGCGGTAAAGGTTTGGAACGGGTTCTGCGCCAGGTCGTAGTAGCTGCTGATCTTGCCGTTGGAGCCCACTGCCGGCGTTGCCGGGTACGGGTCGTATTTGCGGCCGAATTGCTGGAACTGCGCCTTGGTCAGTTGGCTGTAACTGTTGTTATCTTGCTCGTGGTACTTGAGGATCAGGTTGGCCGTATTGCCGTTGCCGGCGTCGAAGAAGCTGTTCCACTCCACCTTGTCGGCGCGCACCGCACCCGAGCCGCGCCACATCTGGCCTTCGGTATGGGAGGCCGACAGCCAGTTGCTCAAGCCGTTGACTTCACCGGTGTTAAGTCGGGCAAATGTCTTGCGGGTGGCGTTGCTGCCCACCACCTGTTTAACGAAGGCTCCGGTTTCCTTGGTTGGACGAGTCGTCACAATGCCGATGTTGCCGCCGCTGGAACCGATGTGCGGGCCGTCGGCTTCCGATGAGCCCTGGGTGACAAAAATCTGATCGATGTTTTCCGGGTCGCCCAGCAGGTTGGAATACAGCGCGTAGTTGCCGGAGTCGTTGATCGGCATGCCATCGACCGACATACCCACCTGGTCGGAGTTCATCCCGCGCATGGTGAAGCGAAAGCCCGAAAGGCCGGTGTTGTCCTCGCTGGAGATGTTCAGCCCCGGCGTGTACTTGAGCTTGTCGATGGCGTTGCCGGTGGCGGCCTGCTTATCCAACGCTTCCTTGGTAATGGTCGAGCGGCCTTTGGCACTCTCTTCCTGGACCATGTAACCGCCCCCAGCGGTTGCCTTGCCCTGTACGCCAATCGTGCCGACGTCACTGTCGCTGGTCTCTGCCATGACCACTCCGTGGGTCATGCTCGTAGCGGCAACGAGTGCCAGATGAATGCGGGTGAACCTCATCACTGTCGTCCTGGTGTCGGGTGCTTATTGCACGCTGTAGTTGAAGGTGGCGGTGAAGCGTTGCTCGTTACGTCCACCGAAGGCTTGTTCGGGGAACGGCTTGACCTGCTTGATGCGGCGCAGGCTATTGGTAGCGGCCCGATTGAGCAGCATGCTGGGCGCCGGGGTCTGAATCCCGGCGTCGAGGACGCGGCCTTGTCGATCCACCATCAACCAGACCACCACCTCGCCACTGGGGCGTTCGAGGGACGCCTGGCGCCCGGTGGGGTATTGCTTGTAAGTGTCCAGCTCGTTGCGCAGCCCCTTGAGGTAGCCGCCTTCCAACGCCTGGCCATCCACTTTGGGCGGTGCCGGCGGGGCGGGCGGGGCAGGCGTTGGTGCCACAGCAGCCGGTACCGGTTTTGCCGCGACCGCAGGTGCCGGCGTCGGCGTGGGTGTCGGCTTGGCAGCAACGACGGGCTTGGGCTTGGGGACCGGCTTGGGCTTGGGCTTGGGTTCAGGTTTTGGCAATGGCTTGGGCGGCGGCGGTGGCGGGGCCGGTTCGGCCTCTTCATCCTCGATGACCGGCGGTGGCGGCTCTTGCTCCACCACGGGTTCGGGAACCACCTCGGGCTCGGGCTCGACCAAGGCCAGTTCAACCGCCGACTCGTCGTACTGCGGCTGGATTTTCAAGGGTTGGGACTGGATACCCAGTGCAATCAGCACCAGGGCGATCAGGGCCGGGACACTGCCCAGCAGCCGACGCGTACGAAACAGTGCATACATGATCAGGACTTACGCGTGGCGATGGACACGGAGGTAAAGCCACCCAGGCGCAGGGTGTCCATGACTTCCACCAGGCGCGAAACCTCCACACCTTTGTCGCTGTTGACGATGATTGTCGATTTGGTGTCAGGCTTTTCTGCGGCCTTCAGTGCTGGCACCAGCGCGTCAACCGCGAGGTCCTTGCCGTCGAGCTGCAACTGGCCTCCCAGGCCCAGGGTCAGGATGAATTTGTTCTGTGGCTTGAGTTGTTGTGAGCTGCTCGCGCTGGGCAATTGAGTCTTCATGCCGAGTGCTGGAATCACGTTCAGGCTTACCAGTACGAAAAACACCAGGAGGAACATCATCACGTCGATCATTGGGATCAACTCAATGTGCGCCTTGCGTTTTTTGGGTTCATCCCAGGTTCTCATTCTGTTACCCCGTCATTGAATTAGGGGCGACACGCTAACAGTCAAAAATGACCGAATGGTTAACTTTAATTTACGTTTTAAAGGCTCTAGGACACGTCTTACAGGCGTTTCAGTTTGCGGTTTTATGACGTAATGAAACTGACACGCAGGGCGTACATTCTTGAGGAATTTATCTCGAGAGCCCGCGCGTATGTCGACTGCATTGCCTCATCTATCCACCGCGCGGCTACTCTTGCGGGCGCTGGAAATGGACCAGGCCGAAACACTGTTCCACCTCGCCAACGGGCCGAAAATCGCCGACAACACGGCGAATATTCCGTCGCCCTACACCCTGGAAACGGCGCAGGGGTTTATTGCCGGAAACGCCGAAAAATACCGCGCGGGGGAGTTGTTGAACTTGGGTATGCACCTGCCTGAAACTGCTGCGTTGATCGGCATCGTCAGCCTGCGGCTTAACCTGCGTCATCACTATGGCCATCTCGGTGGCTGGGTCGCGGCGCACTGTCGCAACCAGGGTTACGCGGCTGAAGCGGCGAGCGCAGTGATGGCTTTCGGCTTTACCGAACTGGGGTTGCAGCGGGTGGGCAGCCAGTGTTTTGGGCGCAATAAGGAATCGGCGCGGGTCATGGAGAAAATCGGCCTGCGTTACGAGGGCTGTATGCGCCAAGCGTTTCTGAAAAATGGGGTGTATGAGGACTTGCTCGGCTTCGCCACCGTGCGTGACGACTGGGAGCGCCGCCTGTGAGTGGCGCAGTGGACCATGATCGGCGGCGGGTCCTCAGTGGTCTTGCAGTCGCCACCGCGTTTTCGATTCTCAGCCCCTTTGCGCGCAGTGCCGGGGTTGATTATCCGTTTACCCTCGGCGTCGCATCCGGTGACCCGCTGCCCGATGGCTTTGTGATCTGGACGCGCCTGGCGCCGTTGTTTAACGCCGCGGACGGGCGGGGCGGCTTGAACCGCGCCGTGCCAGTGCGCTGGCGGGTGGCCAGCGATGCGGCGATGCAGCGCATCGTCAAACAGGGTGAGGTCATGGCAACCGAACGTTTCGCCCATTCGGTGCATGTCGAGGTGGCGGGGCTGGAGGCGGGCCGGCCGTATTGGTACCAGTTTGACGGCCTTGGCGCACAGAGCGCGGTGGGCCTGGCACGCACGACGCCGCCGCCGCAGGCCATGGCGTCGGCACGGCTGGGGTTTGTCTCCTGCTCACATTGGGAGCGGGGTTACTTCAGTGCCTATCGTCACCTGGCAGCGGAGCAACCCGACCTGGTGTTCTTCCTTGGCGACTACATCTACGACAGTTCCTATGCCGCGGACTCGGGCAAGATCATTCGCCCCCATGGCAGCGGCAATGCCGTGAGCTTGCGCGACTACCGCAACCGTTATGCGCTGTACAAAACCGACCCGGACTTGCAAGCCCTGCATGCCGCAGCACCGAGCATGGTGACCTGGGATGACCACGAGGTGCAGAATGACTACGCCAACCGTTGGTCCCAGGACCCGAAGATTCCGGTAGGCCAATTTCTCCAACAACGCGCCGCCGCGTACCAGGCCTTTTACGAACACATGCCGCTGCGCGCCAGCAGCATGCCCAAAGGTCCGGACATGCGCGTTTACCGACGCCTGGACTACGGCCGGCTGGCGCGTTTCCATGTGTTGGATGGCCGACAGTACCGCTCCGAACAACCCTGTATCCAGGCCAATGGCAGTCACCAAGGGCATATTGCTGCCAACACCTGCGCCGACCTGCGCGACCCCCGTCGCACGATGCTCGGCTGGCAGCAGGAAGCCTGGCTTGACCAGGGGTTTGCGCAGTCGAAGGCGCAGTGGAATGTGATCGCTCAGGACTTGCTGGTCGCGCCACTGACCCAGCGCGATTTGACCCGCCACAAGGTGGGCCGCTGGACAGACGGCTGGGACGGCTACATGGCGAACCGCTCACGCATGTTGGCGTCCATCGAGCGTCATCAGGTGAAGAACCCGGTGTTCTGGGGCGGTGATATCCATTCGTTCTGGACTAACGACCTGCATGCCGACGCCAACAACCCGGACTCGCGCATTGTCGCCACCGAGTTCGTCGGCAGCTCAGTGACCTCCGATGGCCCGCCCTTTGAGGCGTTCAGCCAGATCCTGCCGCTCAACCCGCATGTGAAGTTTTTCGACAGTCGCCAGCGCGGCTATGTGTCGGTGGAGCTTGCAGCTGCGAGGATGCTCACCCACTTCCGGGTGATTACCGACCCGCGTGATCCACAGGCCACCGTGTCGACGCTCAAGTCGTTTGCGGTGGAACCGGGTCGGCCGGGGGCGATGGCTCTCTAGCGGATATTTCAACGTGTAGAACCGGAAGCGTCTGACTTGCCGGGTGCTAGGGGCGTATTGATAAATGCTCGCCTCTCAAGACTCTGCAAGGAAGTCCGGCTTTTATGTCAGCCTATCGTCGTGCGTATTTTCAGGAAGTGAGCAGCACTGGCAGGTTGGTGCTGCCGTTGTTGGTGGGGCATGTTTCGGTGGGGCTGATTGCCTTGGTCGACAACGTGATTGCCGGCCATCACGGCACCGTCACCCTCGCAGCCGTGACGTTGGGGACAGCGCTGATGTGGTTGCCGATGCTGATTCCGATCGGCACGCTGATCGCGTTGACGGCCCAGGTGGCAACGTTGTCCGGTGCGGGGCGCGAGTCTGAAATAGGCGCCGTGTTTCGCCAGGCAGTGTGGCTTGCCGTGGGAATGGGCGGGTTGATGTTCCTGTTCCTCAGCCTGGTGCCGCTTGGGCTTGAAGCCGCCGGTATCGCCGCTGAAGTCATTCCGCAGACGCAAGCGTTCCTGGCCGCCGTGCGCTGGGGTAGCCCGGCGCTGACGGTGTTTTTTTGCATGCGCTATTTGAGCGAAGGCATGCGCTGGATGCGCCCGACCATGGTGTTCGGTTTTGGCGGGTTGTGCGTGCTGGCACCCTTGGGGTACGGGTTGACCCATGGTCAGTGGGGGCTTCCGGAGCTGGGCGCGCAGGGGTTGGGAATTGCCTCGGCCACCCTGATGTGGCTGCAAGCGATCCTCTTCGCGCTCTACTTGTGGCGCACCCCACGGTTTGCGCATCTGCGCCTGTTTCAGCGTTTTGACTGGCCAGACCTTGCGCAGCTTCAACGCTTGCTGGGTATTGGGATGCCGATAGGTGTCGCGATTCTGATGCAAGGCGGTTTATTCATTGCCAGCTCATTGTTGATCGGCCAATTGGGTGCCATACCGCTTGCTGCGCACCAGATTGCAGTCAATGTGGCGCAGGTCTGTTTCATGGTGCCGGTGGCGGTGGCCGAAGCGACCACGGTGCGGGTAGGGCACGCGCTTGGGCGGGGTGACTGCACGGGTATCCGCCGCGCGACGATGGCAGGTTACGGCATTGTCTGCGTCACTCAGTTGTTCTCGGCAGCGGTATTGTTGTTTGCCCATGCCGAGATCGCGCAGTTGTACACCCGTGATGCTGCGGTCATCGCATTGGCTTCGAGCGGTGCTGTATGCCGCGCTGTTGCAATTGCCGGATGGCTTGCAAATGCTCGCGTCCGGGGCGTTGCGAGGGCTGCAGGATACCCGTGTCCCGATGATGATCGCGGTGTTTTCCTACTGGGGAATCGGCATGCCCCTGGGGGCCTGGCTGGGGTTGGGGCTTGGTTGGGGGTCGCAAGGGATGTGGGTGGGCCTGATCACCGCGCTGGGTATCGCGATGGTGTTGATGGGTTGGCGCTTTCATAACAGCCCTCGTCTCCTGACGAAGGCTGTTTCCCCTTCTCAGTCGAGACTGTAACGCACCGACAGCGCGCCTTTTTTCTCCGACAGGGCGAGGATCGTCACCTGGCCCAGCTCGCTCAATGTTTGCACATGGGTGCCGCCACAGGCGTAGGCCGGCAGGTCGCCGAAGCCGACTTCGCGGCTGCCGTCGTCCAAGGCGGTATAGCGCGGGTAGTCGGCGGCGATCCATTGGTTGATTTGCGCTTGCAGCGTCTCGGCGTCTATGGCCTGCGCCGCTTGCCCGCGAATAAAGGTGATTTTGCATTCGCCCGGCCAGTGATGAGCCTTGATCGGCATCCAGCCCAGGCGTTCACCGGCATTGCCAATCAGATGCCCGGCGGAGTGCAGACGCGTGTACAGGGCGCGGCGTTGTGCATCGACCCGTGCGGTGATCGGGCCGGGCTGCGCCGGTTGGTCGACGTAGTGCACCACGCGGTCGACTTCTTGGGTAACGCGCACGACCTGGCTGTCACCGAGCCAGCCGGTGTCGAACGGTTGCCCGCCGCCCTGCGGGTGGAAAATCGTCGACTGCAGGACGACGGCAAACTGGTCTTCGTGGGGTGTACAACTGAGCACTTCCAGCTCGGCCGTCAGGTGGTCGTGGGTAAAAAACAGGCGCTCGGTCATTATTTACATCCGCATCAGGGTTCTACGGGCAGTATAAATAGTGCGCAAGTGGGTGATAATCCGTTCAATTATCAATGGACCTGTGCGTCATGAGCATCAATCTACCTTTGCCGCTGCTGGGTGAAATGGCGATTTTCGTCAAAGTGGTGGAAACCGGCAGTTTTTCCGAAGCCGCCCGGCAACTGAGCGTTTCACCCTCGGCGGTAAGCCGCAGTATCTCGCGCCTGGAGCACGCCCTTGCCACACGGTTGCTGCAACGCACCACGCGCAAGTTACGCTTGAGCGAGGGGGGTGAAGAGGTGTTCAAGCGCTGCCAGGAGATGGTCAACGCGGCGCGTTCGGTGATGGAAGTCAGCGGCCAGTTCACCCATGAAGCCGAGGGCCTGGTGCGGGTCAGCGTGCCCAAGGCCGTCGGGCGGTTCGTGGTGCACCCGCATATGCCGGAGTTCTTGCGGCGCTATCCCAAGGTCGATGTGCAACTGATCCTTGAGGATCGGCATGTGGACCTGATCGACGACAATGTCGACCTGAGCATCCGCATCACCGATAGCCCTCCGCCCGGATTGGTCGGCCGCCAGTTATTGCCCATTGAACACTTGCTGTGTGCGACGCCGCAGTACCTGGCCGAGCATGGCACGCCAGGCCATCCCCATGACTTGCTGAAGCATAGTTGCATCTACCTCGGCGAAACTCCGGGCGATGCTCGCTGGAAATTCCGCCAGGCGGGCAAGGCGGTGACGGTCGGCGTGCGTGGGCGGTATGCGGCGAACCACACCGGGGTGCGGCTGGATGCGGTGTTGCAGCATGTGGGGATTGGCAGTTTGCCGTATTTCACCGCGCGCCATGCGTTGGAGGAGGGGCGTTTGGTGCAGGTATTACCGGAGTGGGATTTTATTGCGTCCTACCATGGCGAGGCGTGGTTGCTGCACTCGCCCACGCGCTATCTGCCGCCGAAGCTGCGGGTGTTCATTGATTACCTGGTGGCGTGCATGGCGCGTGAGCCGACATTGCGCCGACGTTAGTGCTGGGTGCTGGCTTGTGTGGGAGCTGGCTTGCCTGCGATGACATCGCCTCGGTTTGAATGACCGACCGAGTCGCCTGCATCGCAGGCAAGCCAGCTTCCACAGAAAAACAGCGTTTTAGCCGAGATCAGTGGGTGCTCTGGTCTTGCGGCATCGCCAGCAGCTGCTTTTCCTGGTTCCAGTCGAACGGTTCGTCGTTCTGTTCGGCTTCAAAGCGGCGCTCTTCCAGGGCCTGGTACAGGTCCAGTTCTTCGTCCGGCATGAAGTGCAGGCAGTCGCCGCCGAAGAACCACAGCAGGTCGCGTGGCACCAGGTGGGCAATTTGCGGGTAGCGCAAGATGACCTGGCTCATCAGGTCCTGGCCCAGGTATTGGCTTTCAATCGGATCGATCGGCAGCAGGGCACGCAACTCGTCGAAACGCTCCAGGAACAAGGTGTGGCTTTCCTCGGGCACCTGTTCGGCTTCGCCGACGGCAACCAGGATGCTGCGCAGGTGGTCGAGCAAGACGAGATGATCGGCAACGACGTTGGACACGAGATAAGTCCTCTAAAGCAAAAACGGGCGCGAGAGTATATGCCTCTCGCGCCCGTTTTTATATGACCGCTGGTATCAGCGGACTTTACCCTCAGCCTGGGTCAGTTCTTCCTTACTGAAATCATCCACATCAATCACCTTGCGCCGCGCCGCTTCGGCATCGCGCAAGGTTTGCGCTTCGCCCGGTTGCAGCACCCCGGCGTGCAGGGCGGCGTCGATGGCATGCTCGCCGGCAGTCGGTTTGACCTGGCCGCTTTTCAACGCGGCATGCAGTTTTTTCTGCAGCGGATGGCTGGCGCCGAGCAGGTCGTAGGCATGTTGCAGGGCACCGACCGGATCTTCCGCCGATTGCGGGCGATAGCAGCCGGCCAGCAACTCTTCAAGGGTCGGGTCGCCTTTGGCGCGACCGATCACCGCGGCCACTTCGGCGTCCAGTGCATCCGACGGCCCGGTATGACGACGCCCGAACGGGAACACGATGACCCGCAGCAGGCAGCCGAGCACCTTGTTCGGGAAGTTGCTCAGCAGTTCATCCAGCGCGCGCTCCGACTCGCCGAGGCTTTCTTCCATGGCCCAGGCGAACAGCGGTTCCAAATGGTCGGGTGAGTCGAGGTCGTGATAGCGCTTGAGCGCCGCCGACGCCAGGTACATATGGCTCAGCACATCGCCCAGGCGCGCCGAGAGGCGTTCGCGACGTTTCAATTCACCGCCCAGCAGCATCATGCTCAGGTCGGCGAGCAGGGCGAACGCGGCGGCCTGACGGTTCAGTGCACGGAAGTAACCCTGGCTCAAGCGGTTGCCCGGGGCTTGCTCAAAGTGGCCAACGCCCAGGTTCAGCACCAGCGTGCTGGCGGCATTGCTCACGGCAAAACCGATATGCTGCATCAGCAGGCCGTCGAACTCCTTCAGCGCCTGGTCATGGTCTTCACGACCGGCCAGGGCCATTTCCTTGAGCACGAACGGATGGCAGCGAATCGCGCCCTGGCCAAAGATCATCAGGTTGCGCGAGAGAATATTCGCGCCTTCCACGGTGATGAAGATCGGCGCACCTTGCCAGCTGCGACCCAGGTAGTTGTTCGGGCCCATGATGATGCCCTTGCCGCCGTGTACATCCATGGCGTGGCTGATGCACTCGCGGCCGCGTTCGGTCAGGTGGTACTTGAGGATCGCCGACAGCACCGAGGGTTTCTCCCCCAGGTCCACGGCGTTGGCGGTGAGCATGCGCGCACTGTCCATCAGCCAGGCGTTGCCGCCGATGCGCGCGAGGGCTTCCTGAATACCTTCGAAGGCCGACAGCGGTACGTTGAACTGTTCACGTACCTGGGCGTATTGGCCTGTCACCAGGCTGGTGAACTTGGCAGCGCCGGTGCCGACGGCGGGCAGGGAGATCGAACGGCCTACCGACAGGCAATTCATCAGCATCATCCAGCCCTTGCCGAGCATCTCCTGGCCGCCGATGAGGAATTCCAGGGGGATGAACACGTCTTTGCCGGAGTTGGGGCCGTTCATGAACGCGGCGCCCAGGGGCAGGTGACGCCGGCCGATTTCGACGCCGGGGGTGTCGGTCGGGATCAGCGCAAGGCTGATACCCAGGTCTTCCTGGTCGCCCAGCAGGTGATCCGGGTCATGGGCCTTGAAGGCCAGGCCGAGCAACGTCGCCACCGGGCCGAGGGTGATGTAGCGTTTTTCCCAGTTCAGGCGCAGGCCGAGGGTTTCCTTGCCTTCCCACTCACCTTTGCAGATTACGCCGGTGTCTGGCATGGCACCGGCGTCGGAGCCGGCCAGTGGGCCCGTCAGCGCAAAGCACGGGATATCATCGCCACGGGCCAGGCGGGGCAGGTAGTGGTTGCGTTGTTCATCGGTGCCGTAATGCAGCAGCAGTTCGGCCGGGCCGAGGGAGTTGGGCACCATCACGGTGGAGGCCAGGTCGCCGCTGCGCGTGGCGAGCTTCATCGCAACCTGGGAGTGGGCGTAGGCCGAGAAGCCTTTGCCGCCGTATTCCTTGGGAATGATCAGCGCGAAGAAGCCATGGGTCTTGATGTGTTCCCAGGCAGCGGGCGGCAGGTCCATGGCCTGGCCGATTTCCCAGTCGCTGACCATCGCGCAGAGTTCTTCGGTGGGGCCATCGATGAATGCCTGCTCTTCTTCAGTCAGTTGCGCCTTGGGGTAGGCCAGCAACTTGTCCCAGTCGGGGCGGCCACTGAACAGTTCGCCGTCCCACCACACGGTGCCGGCATCGATCGCGTCGCGCTCGGTTTCGGACATCGGCGGCAGCACTTTCTGAAACCAGCTGAACAGCGGCTTGGTGAAGTATTGCCGGCGCAGGTCCGGCAGCAGCAAGGGCAAGGCAACGACGGCGATCATCACCCAGAAGATCAGCAGCAGCCAACCCGGTGCATGGCTCCAGGCGCCCATCGCCAGCAGGTAAACGGCGACCACGCCCAGGGCGGGCAGGGGCGCGGTGCGGCGGTGTGCCAGGTAGGCAATGCCGACCACCAGAACCAGTATCCACAACAACAGCATATTCAATCCTCCGTGAAACCAGGGGCGAAACCACCATGGAGCTTAGTCGGCATCCGAAAAAGCGCGGTGATCAGGGTGTAACGAGTTGTACTGGGCGCACCATCACCAGGCGCCGACATTTGGCCGATTCGTCGTTATCTCCCTGGCAGACCTGTCGTTACACTCCAGGCTTCCTTCGGAGATAAAGCTCATGGATACGTACCTGAATCCCAGCCGCTTCATCGATAGTGACCACCCTGCGGTGGTGGAGTTCGCCGAAAAACACCGGGGTCCCAGTGCTGACTCAAGTGACCAGGCAGTCAGTCTTTATTACGCCGTACGTGAGGCGATTCGCTACAACCCTTACACCTTCAGCCGCGACCCCGGCAGCTTGCGCGCCAGCTTCGCGCTGGCGGCCGGTGAAAGTTACTGTGTGCCCAAGGCCACCTTGCTTGCTGCCTGTGCCCGCCATTGCGGGATACCGGCGCGCATCGGCCTGGCGGACGTGCGTAATCACCTGTCGACGCCACGCCTGATTGCGTTGCTCAAGAGTGATGTGTTCGCCATGCACGGCTACACCGAGTTTTACTTGCGCGGCCGTTGGGTCAAGGCGACCCCGGCGTTCAATCAGCAACTGTGCGACGTCTTCGATGTGCCGCCGCTGGAATTCGATGGGATCCATGACAGCGTCTTCCATGCGTTCAATCGCCAGGGGCAGCGCTCGATGGAGTATGTGCTTGACCACGGGCAGTTTTCAGACGTGCCCGAGGGTTTTTTCTTCGCGCATATTCAGCAGTGTTACCCGCACCTGTTCGCCGCGGATAAGCCGATCGTATTGGGTGACCTGCACACTGATTTAAGCCGCGCGTGAAGCGGCGTATGCTGCTGCGTTCATCAAGCCATGTTCATTCACGATAAGGCGCGGTCATGCTGAAAATCTGGGGTCGTAAAAATTCATCAAATGTCAGGAAAGCACTCTGGTGCGCCGAGGAACTCGGCCTGGACTATGAGGCAATTGATGCGGGCGGAGCTTTTGGTGTGGTCGACACGCCGCAGTACCGAGCGTTGAACCCCAATGGCCGGGTGCCGATGATCGAAGACGGCGACTTTGTGCTGTGGGAGTCCAACACCATCGTGCGTTACCTCTGCGCCAAGCAGGCGTCGAGCTGGTACCCGAGCGACCTGAAAGCGCGGGCCAATGCCGAAAAATGGATGGACTGGACCACTTCGACCCTCGCTGAGCCCTTCAAAGCGGTGTTCTGGGGCATCCTGCGCACCCCGGCAGAAAAGCAGAACTGGGACAGCATCAATGCCGGGCGCCAGGCCTGTATCGAGGCCTTGAGCACCGTGGACAAAGCGCTGGCGACGCAGCCTTACCTGTCGGGCAATGCGATCGGCATGGGCGATATCCCGTTGGGCAGCTTTATCTACGCCTGGTTTGAAATGCCTATCGAACGGCCTGCAATGCCCCATCTAGAGGCCTGGTACCAGCGCCTCAAAGAACGCCCGGCCTACCGCAAAGCCGTGATGACTGCGTTGACTTAATACCTACTATTAATACGGGTGACTGTACTTGTGCGGCGCAGGCAAGCACCATGCCTGTCATGCGCCGCCGTTGAACTACCTGGGCTGCGCCCTCATCTATTGTTTCTATTCCCTTCTTTGGTGCGTATTCCGATATGAGTTCCGCTCTGTCCATCCGGCAGCTAACCAAAACCTACGGCAACGGTTTCCAGGCCCTGAGTGGTATCGATCTGGACGTGGCCGAAGGTGACTTTTTCGCCTTGCTCGGCCCCAACGGTGCCGGCAAATCCACCACCATTGGTATCCTCTCGACCCTGGTCAACAAGACCAGCGGCACGGTGAATATCTTCGGGCATGACCTGGACAAATCCCCGGCGGCGCTGAAACGCTCGATCGGCGTGGTGCCCCAGGAGTTCAACTTCAACCAGTTCGAAAAGACCTTCGACATCGTTGTGACCCAGGCGGGCTACTACGGCATCCCGGCGAAAATCGCCAAGGAACGCGCCGAGCAGTACCTCACTCAACTGGGCCTGTGGGACAAACGTGATGTGCCTTCGCGCTCGCTGTCCGGCGGCATGAAGCGCCGCTTGATGATCGCCCGCGCGCTGGTGCATGAGCCGCGCCTGCTGATCCTCGATGAACCGACCGCAGGCGTGGACATTGAACTGCGTCGATCGATGTGGGCCTTCCTCACCGAGCTGAACGAGAAGGGCATCACCATCATCCTCACCACCCATTACCTGGAAGAGGCGGAGCAACTGTGCCGCAACATCGGCATCATCGACCACGGCACCATCGTCGAGAACACCAGCATGCGTAACCTGCTGGGCCAGTTGCATGTGGAAACCTTCCTGCTTGATCTGAAAAACAACCTGTCGGTGGCGCCGCATTTGCTCGGCTACCCGAGCCGCCTGGTGGACGACCACACCCTGGAAGTCCAGGTGGACAAGGCCATGGGCATCACTGCGCTGTTTACCCAGTTGGCGGCCCAGAACATTGAAGTGCTGAGCCTGCGTAATAAAACCAATCGCCTTGAGGAGTTGTTCGTGTCCCTGGTGGAGAAAAATCTGGCGAAGGTGGCGGTATGAGTTCCGAACTGCAACCCAACATTGTCGCGCTGCAGACGATCGTTTACCGCGAAGTGAAGCGCTTCACCCGGATCTGGCCGCAGACCCTGCTGCCGCCGGCGATCACCATGGTCCTGTACTTCGTGATCTTCGGTAACCTGATCGGCCGCCAGATCGGCGACATGGGTGGCTTCACGTACATGGAGTACATCGTGCCGGGCCTGATCATGATGTCGGTGATCACTAACTCCTACGGCAACGTGGTCTCCAGTTTCTTCGGCAGCAAGTTTCAGCGCTCCATCGAAGAATTGATGGTGTCGCCGGTGTCACCCCACACCATTCTGATCGGCTACACCCTGGGTGGCGTGTTGCGTGGCTTGATGGTCGGCGTGATCGTGACCTTGCTGTCGCTGTTCTTCACCCACCTGCAAGTGCATCACCTTGGGGTCACCCTGCTGGTGGTGGTACTGACGGCGACGATCTTCTCGCTGCTGGGGTTTATCAACGCCGTATTTGCGCGCAATTTCGATGATATTTCGATCATCCCGACATTCGTGCTGACGCCGCTGACGTACCTGGGCGGGGTGTTCTACTCCATCACCTTGCTGCCGCCGTTCTGGCAGACCGTGTCGCTGGCCAACCCGGTGTTGCACATGGTCAACGCCTTCCGCTACGGCATCCTGGGCGTATCGGATATCAAGATCAGCGTGGCGATCACCTTTATGCTGGTGGCCACCGTGGTGCTGTATGTCGGCTGTGCACGGCTGCTGGTGAGCGGGCGCGGCATGCGTACGTAAGCAGCGATTACACACAGTCAAAAAAATGTGGGAGCGGGCTTGCTCGCGAAAGCGGTGGATCAGTCAAGTGTGTATTGACTGACACTCCGTATTCGCGAGCAAGCCCGCTCCCACATTGGGTTGTGTGTTTGGCTTTATCCCTGCAGCGCCAGCTCGATCAATTCATGCAGTTCTTCGACCGGCAGCGGCGCACTGGCGAACAGGCTGCGGTACACCGTGGGCGCCGCAATCAGATTCAGCAACCGGTCCAGGCTCGGCAGCACGTCGACGCTGCCCTGGTAGCGGTCGAGAATAACCTGCATCTGGCCCATCAGGATGCTGCTGCAATAGTCCCTGGGACGATTGCACTGCACGTCACGCATCATGTTGCGCCCCAGCTCGGAGCTCATTTCATCCAGGTATTGCTCGCCCCACGCCCGCAAGTCACCGCGCAGGGTGCCGGTGTTGGCGGGCTCGCTGTCCGGGCGCAGGCGTTCCAAGGCCACGTCGGCGAGCAGGGCGGACAAGTCGCCCCAGCGTCGGTAGATCGTCGAGGGCGTCACGCCTGCGCGCGCAGCAATCATCGGCACGGTAACGCTGGAACGCTCATGGGCTTCCAGCAGTTCGCGCGCGGCGTTATGCACTGATTCTTGAACCCGGGCACTGCGGCCCCCCGGGCGAAGGCCTTCTTTAATCGCCATGCGTAAAACCTTAACACAAAGAATTTGCTTTAAGCGCTCGGCGGTAGCACACTCTGCAAAAGCAAAATATTAGCTTTAGCGGGGTGTGCTTATGTCTAGCGTCATGTCTCAACGTTCCAGCCTGGCGTTCCTGGTCATCACCATGTTGACCTTCCTCGCTGCGTCCAGCGCGCCGACGCCGCTGTATCAGGTTTACCAGGACAGCCTGCATTTTTCTGCGGCCATGCTGACGGTGATTTTCGGCGTTTATGCGGTGAGCCTGTTGGCCGCGTTGTTGACCGTGGGTTCTCTCTCGGATTACCTGGGGCGCAAGCCGGTGATCTTCGTCGCGCTGATCCTGAATATGGTGGCGATGCTGCTGTTTATCAACGCTGACAGCACCGCCTACTTGATTGCCGCTCGCGCGCTGCAAGGTTTCGCGACAGGCATGGCAACCGCAGTGCTGAGTGCCACGCTGCTGGACACCGACCGTTTGCGCGGCCCCATGCTCAATAGCCTGGCGCCACTCTTGGGCATGGCCAGTGGTGGCCTGGGCAGCGGCTTGCTCGTGGAGTTCGCACCCCGTCCGACTCAATTGATTTACTTCACCCTGTTGGGGTTGATGGCGCTTCAGGCGGTCTGCATGTTGCGCTTGCCCGAAACCGTCAGCCGCATACCCGGGGCCTTGAAGTCGTTGGCGCCGACCCTGCATGTGCCGCAGCAAGCGCGCCGTGCCTTGTGGCTGGCGATGCCGCTGAATGTGGCGGTGTGGTCGCTGGGCGGGTTCTTTTCATCCCTGGCCCCGTCGCTTGTGCGGGCTGCGACCGGTTCGACCTCGCATCTGATTGGCGGCGGCCTGGTGGCAGTCGTGACCCTGAGTGGCGCGGTGATGATTTACAGCCTGCGCGCGCGTGCGGCAGACAGGATCATGCGGCTATCGGCGGTCCTGTTGGCGGCGGGTGTGGCGTTGCTGCTGGTCGCTGTGCAGAGTGCCAGTCTGTGGCTGTTCTTTGTCGCCAGTGTGATCGCAGGCTTGGGTTTTGGCGGCGGGTTCATGGGCAGTGTGCGCAGTATCGTGGGCCTGGCGCTGCCCCATGAACGCGCCGGTTTGATGTCTGCGTTTTATGCCTTGAGCTACCTGGCGTTCTGCGTGCCGGCATTGCTGGCGGGCAACCTTAGCCGGGTGTTCGGCCTCATCGCCACCACCGATGGCTACGGCGCCGTGCTGATTGTGCTGGCCCTCAGTGCGCTGGTCGGTTTGCTGCTGCAGGATTCAGGGCGAGCCAGAACGGCGGTGTAGGTCAGTTTCTATATTGGTAAAACAGATAACAGTTAGAGATATTACCCGTTATATAGATATTCGTTCAGGTTCTATGATGGCTTCAACCTCATGCGAGGAAGAGGATGACCATCATGACCTGCTCCAATACCATCAGCTATAAACCCTTCAGTCACTTGACCCGTCCTCGGGAAGTGATTCGCCAGTTCACCCCCAACTGGTTTGCCGCGACCATGGGCACCGGCGTGCTGGCGCTGGCCTTGGCGCAATTGCCCGTGAGTGTGCCCGGCTCGCATGCCATTGCCGAAGGGCTGTGGCTGTTCACCATTGGCTTGTTTGTGCTGTTCAGTCTTCTTTATGCCGCCCGCTGGGTGATGTTCTTCGACGAGGCACGACGGATTTTCGGGCACTCCACGGTTTCGATGTTCTTCGGCACCATCCCGATGGGGCTGGCGACGATTCTCAATGGCCTGCTGCTGTTCGGCCTGCCACGCTGGGGCAGCGATGTCATCGCGTTGGCTCAAACCCTGTGGTGGTTGGATGTGGCGATGGCCATGGCGTGCGGGGTCCTGATCCCGTTCATGATGTTCACCCGCCAGGAACACAGCATCGACCAGATGACCGCCGTCTGGCTGTTACCGGTGGTCGCGGCCGAAGTCGCTGCCGCCAGCGGTGGCCTGCTGGCGCCGCACCTGGTCGACGCCCATTCGCAACTGGTGATGCTGGTGACCAGCTACGTGTTGTGGGCGTTTTCCCTGCCGGTGGCGTTCAGCATCCTCACCATCTTGATGTTGCGCATGGCCCTGCACAAACTGCCCCACGCTAATATGGCTGCGTCGAGCTGGTTGGCGCTTGGCCCTATTGGCACCGGTGCCCTCGGCATGTTGCTGCTGGGCGGCGATGCACCGGCAATCTTCTCGGCCAACGGCTTGCCCGGTGTCGGCGAGATGGCCAGCGGCCTTGGCCTGGTGGCGGGCATCACCCTGTGGGGGTTCGGCTTGTGGTGGATGCTGATCGCCGTGTTGATCACCTTGCGTTACCTGCGTGCGGGCATTCCATTCAACCTCGGTTGGTGGGGTTTTACCTTCCCGTTGGGGGTGTACGCCTTGGCTACGCTGAAGCTTGCGAGCCAATTGCACTTGGGTTTTTTCAGCGTGTTTGGCACTGTGCTGGTGGTGGCTCTGGCGCTGATGTGGCTGATCGTCGCCAAGCGCACCGTGCAGGGCGCCTACAAAGGTGAGCTTTTTGTTTCGCCTTGTATTGCGGGGCTAGCGAATAAGTAAGCCGGATTAGGTAAAGTCGTGGCCTGACAATCCAAGCCTTCAGGCCACGCAGGAACACGGACGATGAGCCACCCCTCACAATTCACCTTGCTGCGAACACGGCGTTTCCTGCCGTTTTTCGTCACCCAGTTACTGGGCGCCTTCAACGACAATATTTTCAAGCAATCGCTGATCCTGGCGATTCTCTACAAGCTCACCATCGACGGTGACCGCTCCATCTGGGTCAACCTGTGCGCCCTGCTGTTTATCCTGCCGTTTTTCCTGTTCTCGGCGCTGGCCGGGCAATTTGGCGAGAAATTCAACAAGGACGCGTTGATCCGTGCGATCAAGATCGGTGAGATCGTGATCATGGCGGTAGGCGCCACGGGCTTCCTGTCCAATCACCTGGAATTGATGCTGCTGGCGCTGTTCGCCATGGGTACTCACTCGGCGCTGTTCGGCCCGGTCAAGTACTCGATCATGCCCCAGGCCCTGCACGACGATGAGCTGGTGGGCGGTAACGGCCTGGTGGAAATGGGCACGTTCCTGGCAATCCTGGCCGGCACCATTGGCGCCGGCATCATGATGTCGTCCACCCATTACGCGCCGATCGTGGCGGCGGCGATTGTCGGTGTGGCGGTGCTGGGTTACCTGGCCAGCCGCAGCATTCCGCGTGCGGCGGCGTCTACACCCGAGCTGCGGTTGAACTGGAATATTTTCAGCGAGTCCTGGGCCACCCTGCGTTTGGGCCTGGGGCAGACGCCGGCAGTGTCGCGCTCGATTGTCGGCAACTCGTGGTTCTGGTTTGTCGGCGCGATCTACCTGACGCAGATCCCGGCCTACGCCAAGGAATGGCTGTACGGCGACGAAACCGTGGTGACACTGATCCTCACGGTGTTCTCGGTGGGGATCGCGCTGGGCTCGATGCTCTGTGAAAAACTCTCAGGTCGCAAGGTGGAAATCGGCCTGGTGCCGTTCGGTTCATTTGGCCTGACCGTGTTCGGCCTGCTGCTGTGGTGGCACTCTGGCGGCTTCCCGCAGAACGTCCAGGCGAACGATTGGCTGGCAGTGCTCGGTTATGGCCAGGCCTGGTGGGTGCTGTTCGATATCCTTGGGCTGGGCGTGTTCGGCGGCTTTTATATCGTGCCGCTGTATGCGCTGATTCAGTCGCGCACCGCCGAGAACGAGCGCGCGCGGGTGATCGCGGCGAACAATATTCTCAACGCGTTGTTCATGGTGGTCTCGGCCATCGTGTCGATCCTGTTGCTGAGTGTGGCCAAGCTGTCGATCCCCGAACTGTTCCTGGTGGTGTCGCTGCTCAACATTGCGGTCAACACCTACATCTTCAAGATCGTCCCCGAGTTCACCATGCGTTTCATGATCTGGCTGCTCAGCCATTCCATGTACCGGGTGGAGCATCGCAATCTGCAGCTGATTCCGGATGAAGGCGCAGCCTTGCTGGTGTGCAACCACGTGTCGTTCGTCGATGCGCTGTTGATCGGTGGCGCGGTGCGTCGGCCGATTCGCTTTGTGATGTACTACAAAATCTACCGTTTGCCGGTGCTGAACTTTATCTTCCGTACGGCCGGGGCGATTCCGATTGCCGGGCGTAACGAAGATATCCAGATCTACGAAAAAGCGTTCACACGGATTGCCGAGTACCTGAAAGAAGGCGAGTTGGTGTGCATCTTTCCGGAAGGCAAATTGACGGCCGACGGTGAGATGAATGACTTCCGTGGTGGTGTGACGCGCATTCTCGAAGAGACACCGGTGCCGGTGATTCCGATGGCGTTGCAGGGGTTGTGGGGGAGTTTCTTCAGCCGCGATCCGAACAAGGGGTTGTTTCATCGGATCTGGTCGCATGTCACGTTGGTGGCGGGTGAGCCTGTTGCGGTGGAGGCGGCGACGCCTGCGCAGTTGCAGGAGCGAGTAGCGGTGTTGCGGGGGAGTGTCAGGTAGTTTTTTGTTGCCTGTCAGGGCTCCTTCGCGAGCAAGCCCGCTCCTACAGTTGACCGAGGTGTTCAATCGAGCGCGGTTTAGTGTGGGAACGGGCTTGCTCGCGAAAGCGGTAGTGGCTCAGGCGCTGATCTTGAGGCCTACCAACCCGCAAATGATCAACGCCACACTCGCCAATCGAAACAACGCCATGGATTCCCCAAACAGGATAATCCCGGCGATCACCGTGCCCACCGCACCCACACCCGTCCAGATGGCATACGCGGTGCCCAGCGGCAGTTCCTTCATGGCCAGCCCCAGCAGGCCGAGGCTGATGGCCATGGCGGCAATGGTCAGGGCTGTCGGCAGCGGTTTGCTGAACCCGTCGGTGTACTTCAGGCCGACCGCCCAGCCGACTTCAAACAGCCCGGCAAAAAACAGAATGATCCAGGACATGATGACCTCCAAACTATAGCTGGGGTCGTCCCCGGATTTAGCGCTTGAAAGCGTCGCGAGGTCGTCCCCGCGAAGTTCGGTAGAGTGCCGAATATTGATCAGACGATCAAGTTTTTGGCGCGTCCTACAACGCGCGACGGTCTTCCTTTTCGCTCATTCTGCGGAAGTAAGTCGACAGCAAAGCCCCGGAAATATTGTGCCAGACGCTGAACAGCGCACTCGGCACCGCCGCCAGCGGCGAGAAGTGCGCGCTGGCCAGTGCAGCGCCCAACCCGGAGTTCTGCATGCCCACTTCCAGTGCCAGCGATTTGCGCTGTGCCAATGGCAGCTTGAACAAGCGACCGGTGAAGTAGCCCAGCAGATAGCCAAAGCTGTTGTGCAACATCACCACGGCCATGATCAGCAGGCCGGACTCGGCGATCTTCGCCTGGCTGGCCGCGACGACCGCCGCGACAATGATCACGATGCTGACCACCGACACCAGCGGCAACACTTCCACGGCATGGCGGACCCGCTCGCCGAGCACACGTTGCGCCACCACGCCGAGCACGATTGGCAGCAGCACCACTTGCAGGATCGACCAGAACAACTCCATGAACGACACCGGCAGCCAGGCTGACGCCAGCAGCCAGATCAACGCCGGCGTCAGCAGTGGGGCGAGGAGGGTGGTGACGGCGGCGATGGCCACCGACAGCGCCAGATCGCCCCGGGCCAGCCAGGTCATCACGTTGGACGAGGTGCCGCTTGGGCAGCAGCCGACCAGAATCACGCCGACGGCAATTTCCGGTGGCAGGTGGAACGCCTGGCACAGCAGCCAGGCCACGCCCGGCATGATCACAAAGTGCGCGACCACGCCCAAGGCCACTCGCCACGGATGGCGAGCGACCTCGGCGAAGTCTTCAAGTTTGAGGGTCAGCCCCATGCCGAACATCACCAGGCCCAGCAGCGGCACGATGGCGCCTTTGAGGCCGATGAACCAGCCCGGCTCAAGGAAGGCGAGCACCGCGAAAATCAACACCCAGTAGGCGAAGGTATTGCCGACGAAGCGGCTCAAGGCGGCGAGTGCGCGCATGGGGATGTCCTTGTTATTAGATTTCGGAAGTGCAAATGCCATCAAATATGGGAGCGGGCTTGCTCGCGAATGCGGTGTGTCAGTCAATACATCGGGTGACTGCTCCACTGCATTCGCGAGCAAGCCCGCTCCCACATTTTAATCTTCACATGGCTTTAGATACCTTGTGGAGTCTCTTCGCCGCCCAGTGCCTCAACCAGCGCCGGCAGGAACTCGCCGAACGTCAGCATCATCAGGGTAAAGCTGGCGTCCAGTTGGCCCAAGGCTTCGTCGCCGCCGTCTTGCTCTGCCTGATCCTGCAGCAGGTCTTCGAATTTCAGGCGCTTGACGGTCATTTTGTCGTCGAGCATGAAGGACAACTTGTCCTGCCAGGCCAGGGACAATTGGGTCACGACTTTGCCGGTGGTCAGGTGCAGCTGGATTTCTTCGCCGGTCAGGTCCTGGCGCTTGCAGCGCACAATGCCGCCGTCTTCGTGGGTGTCACGCAGTTCGCATTCGTCGAGGACGAAGAAATCATCGGCCGGTTTCTGGGTGGTGACCCAGTCGGTCATGATTGCCGTCGGTGCGGTTTTAACCGTCAGCGGGCGTACCGGCAGGGTGCCGATCACTTCGCGCAGGGTCGACAGCAAGTCTTCGGCGCGTTTCGGGCTGGCCGAGTTGACCAGGATCAGGCCCTGTTTCGGCGCGATGGCGGCGAAGGTCGACGAGCGACGAATAAATGCACGCGGCAGGAAGGCCTGGATGATTTCATCCTTGATCTGGTCCCGTTCCTTTTTATAGACCTTGCGCATTTGCTCGGCCTCGATCTCTTCGACTTTCTCTTTCAGTGCGTCACGCACCACGCTACCCGGCAGGATGCGTTCTTCCTTGCGCGCGGCGATCAGCAGGAAATCACCGCTGACGTGAACCAGGGGAGCGTCTTCACCTTTACCGAACGGTGCGACGAAACCGTAAGTGGTCAACTCCTGGCTTGCACAAGGGCGCGCCAGTTTGGTGGCCATGGCCGCTTCCAACGCCTCGGCATCAACAGGCAGATCTTGGGTCAGGCGATAGATAAGCAGGTTCTTGAACCACATGGGGTGAGTCTCTCCTTTATACAAAGGGGGGCATTATTGTCTTGATCAGGGCTGAGGCCAACCCTGCCTAAGCCATTGGAAGGCCTCAAAAAAAAGATTTAAGAAAGTGCTTGCCAGACGTAGGGTCGCTCCGTAGAATGCGCGCCACACCGAAGCGAAGGGTGATTAGCTCAGCTGGGAGAGCGTCTGCCTTACAAGCAGAATGTCGGCGGTTCGATCCCGTCATCACCCACCATTCGTTTCACGTGTTACGCGCAGCGGTAGTTCAGTCGGTTAGAATACCGGCCTGTCACGCCGGGGGTCGCGGGTTCGAGTCCCGTCCGCTGCGCCATATTCGGTAACCTGGAACACTGAACGCCAGGTCACCACAGAAAGCCCGCTCATTGAGCGGGTTTTTTTTGTCCGAAATACGGCAAATAATCAAACGATGAAGTTTTTTTAAATAAATTGCATTTAAATCAACACATTACGATTTTTTGTTGTATGATGCGCCCACACCGAAACGAAGGGTGATTAGCTCAGCTGGGAGAGCGTCTGCCTTACAAGCAGAATGTCGGCGGTTCGATCCCGTCATCACCCACCATTCGTTTTAAGTGTTACGCGCAGCGGTAGTTCAGTCGGTTAGAATACCGGCCTGTCACGCCGGGGGTCGCGGGTTCGAGTCCCGTCCGCTGCGCCATATTCGGTAACCTGGAACACTGAACGCCAGGTCACCACAAGAAGCCCGCTCATTGAGCGGGCTTTTTTTTGCCCAGCATTCAGGGCGCGGTGCGGCATCTAACCATTCCCTTCAGAGGGTAAGCCGGTGACTTCACACTCAGCGCCGGCGCTGCAAAACGTTACGTGCGTGTGATGATGTCACTCATTTTTATTCCATCTGCACGTAACAAGAAATCGGGCACTGAAAGACCTTTACCATCAAAGTACGTCCAATATCTCACGTAGGTCTTACCATCCGGTGTCGTATGGGTATCCAGGTGAGGGTTCCCCTTCAGAAAGGTGCCTTCATTGGTTTTCTGAGAAAAGCCGCTGATATCGACTTTGTCGATGCCGCTTTTAAAGCCAACAAGGTGGTCGGTTTCTTTCGGCGTAGAGTCCCATGAGTTATTGAACGTGACCGTGTTGGCACCACTGCCCAAGGTGATTTTATTGGCCTTGAAGTTCGCGATGACAGTATTGGTGCCGGAACCTGTTAGAACGTCCTCAACGTGCGTGCCTCGCAAAATAGAAATATTATTCTTGAATCCTGCAATGCTGGAGAACGTGCCGTGGTTCAAGTTGATATTTTGATCATGGGTGTCATCTTCGATATTGAGCGTTTCGTGTGCGCGGACAGTTGAAATACTTGTTGTGACGGGCGCGTCATCTTCGTCCATTCCGTTCAAATCGTAGACCACGCGAGTGGTTTCGTTACTGTACTGACTGTTATGTCCGTAGCGTTGAGTCAGTAAGCCTAGATCATGCATTTGCGCACGTGTGACATAGTGGCCTTTAAAATCATGGCCCGTTGTAGTTTCCGACTGGGTACTGAGAAGACTGTAGCCGAGAGAGTCTGTGGCACTCGCGGGTCTATTGCTCTTAGCCTCAGGGTTCGTATGAGACAAACCCAGCGCATGCAGCAAGGCATGAGCAAGCACGTTACCGCCCCGATTACGCGCGTTGGCCTTTAAGTGGCGGGCATCGCCCCTGACATAGGCTTCCGCAGGCTCGTCTACCTTGTCAGGATTCTGTGGGTCTGACGTGTTGTCTGGAAAATCGACTTGTACCAGGTTTTTTCCATTTGATGGCACGTGAGCATAGTTACCAAAATTTATCTTCCCGTCCGGGTTCTTTATGGCGCCTTTTTCATGAAAAACCAAGTTTGTATCGAAGCTGAGGTCCGCCATTTGATCGAGGAGTTCTCGCTTTTGTTCGGGGCTTAGCTGCGAGTATCCGGTTAAGCCCAGTTTCCTGAAATATTTGCCAGGGCCTGCGGAAAAATCCACTTCGATATCTATTTTTCCATTCCCATCCTTGTCGATCCAGCGCACGGGGTTGCGGCCCAGGTTAGCGACGCCGTTGTAGTAAGTGTCGGCGGCTGCGGGTGTATTAGTGTCAGCTGGGGTGGGCGAAGAATTAGCATGTTGGGGGGCGACGGCGAGAGGAACAGAAGCTGAGGTGGCAACAATCATGGTCATTATCCTACGCTGGTTTATATCAATTAAACTCAAGGTGGCCAGAGTTTATAAATTAACCGCTGCACAATGAAAGGGTGCTCAGGTAATAAAGTATTTCTTGGTTAGAGTTGTGTGGTTTCGAAATAAATTACTTGGCGATAGACTGCTGATTGGGTGTTATTCCTATGTTCAGCTTGACGTGTTCATAGTAGCCATTGAAAGTTAAAGTCCTGCGCAGGCTTGCGCCTCCTCATAGCCCCATCAACCGATACCCCACCTGTAATTCGGTAATAAAATGCTGCGGCTGCGCCGGGTCTGCTTCCAGCTTTTGCCGTAAGTGCGCCATGTGCACCCGCAAATAGTGGGCGCGGTCCACGTAATCCAGGCCCCACACCTCCAGCAATAATTGCCGATGGGTCAGCACCCGGCTCTGGCCGCGAATCATCGCGCAGAGCAGGCGGTACTCGATGGGCGTGAGATGCACAGGCTGGCCCTGGCGCCATACCTCGTGGGTCGACAGGTCGATTTCAATCTCGCCAAACGCGACCTTGCTGGTGGCTGCCACGGTGCCGGTCTGCCCGTGCCTGCGCAGTTGGGCGCGGATGCGTGCGAGCAGCTCGGGCACACCAAACGGCTTGGTCAGGTAATCATCGGCGCCGGCGTCGAGGGCGGCGACTTTCTCTTCTTCGCGATCACGCGCCGACAACACCAGAATCGGTACCGCCAACCAACCGCGCAGTTCGCTGATCAAGTGTTTGCCATCGCCATCCGGCAGGCCGAGATCGACGATCACCAGGTCCGGTTGACGGCTGGCCGCATGGATCAGCGCGCGCTTGACGCTGTCGGCCTCGAACACCTGAAAACCTTCATCTTGCAGGGCGATCCCGACGAAGCGGCGGATATTGGCTTCGTCTTCAACAATCAAAATGCGTGCGGTGCTCATAAGGCTTCCATGGACGGGGGTGTGCCCGCCGGTAAAGTGATGATGAAGTGCATGCCGCACGCCTCAACGGCGTTGGCTTCGATGTGCCCGCCGTGGGCTTCGACGATGCGTTTGGCCAGTGCCAGGCCCAGGCCGATGCCGGCGACGGAGGATTCCTGCTGGCCGCGCGTGAAGGGTTCGAACAGGTTGGCGGGGGCCCGACCCGGGCCGTTGTCGCTGACGTCCAGCACAATGGCGCCCGCCGTGGAACGGGCGGCGACGGTAATGCTGCTGCCTGGCGGGGTGTACTTGGCGGCGTTGTCCAACAGGTTGACCAGCACCCGTTCGATCAATAGCGCGTCAATGTCCACCAGCGGCAAGCGCGGGTCCAGCGCGGTATGCACGCTGTGTCGCGCCAGGGGTTCACGTAGCTGGCGCAGTGCGCTGCCGACGACTTCTTCCAGCGAATGCCACTGCCGGTTCAGGCGCACGCCGCGCTCCTGCATGCGCGCCATGTCCAGCAGGTTTTCGATCAGCCGCTGCATTGAGGTGGCCTGTTCATGGATGCCGTGCAGCAACTCGGTCAGCGGGCCGGGTGGGGCGTGGGGCAGGGCGGTGTCGGCGGCACCGATCAGGGTGGTCAACGGGGTGCGCAGGTCGTGGGATATTGCCGCGAGCAAGGTGTTGCGCATCTTCTCGCCTTCCATCTGCACCAGCGTGCTTTGCGCGACTTCGACGAAGTGCACGCGCTCCAGCGCAATCGCCAGCTGGCTCATGCAGGCTTCCAGCAGACGGCGTTCCTGCGGGTCGCTCAAGCGTTCGCTCTGGGCCAATTCCAGCACCAGCACGCCGCGCACGCGCATCGGTGCCTTGAGCGGCAAGTAGCACCCTTTGGCCGCCGACAAGGTGTCGGTGCCGTGGCCGGCGGCCCGGCCGTGGTCGTAGGTCCATTGGGCGATGCTCTCGTCAATCGGCAACCCGCCCGCGCCGACGCTGTGCACGCCATCGGCGGCGTCCGGCAGCGCCAGGCCGACGCGTGCTTCGAATACACCGCTGAAGGTGCGCAGCGCGACTTCACTGATTTGCTCCACGGTCAGCGCGGCCGACAGGTCGCGCGCCAGTCGCGCCAATGAGGTGGCGCGCCGTTCGCGTGCGGCGGCGGTACGTGCTTCGTGGCGCAGGCGTGCGGTGAGTTGCCCGGTGATCAGGGCGATGCCGAGCATCAGCGCAAAGGTGAAGAAATACTGGGTGTCAGTGACGGTAAACGAGTAGCGCGGCTGCACGAAAAAGAAGTCGAAACACAGCACCGCCAGCATCGCGGCCCAGACGCCCGGGCCGCGTCCGTAACGCAGGGCCACCAGCACCACGGTGAGCAAAAACAACATGACGACGTTGGCCAGGTCGAACACCTGCAGCAGCAATGCCGCAATGGCGCTGGCGGCGAAACAGGCGAGTGTGGCCCACAGATAGGCCAGGGCTCTGCCCGGTGCAGGCGTCGGTTTTTCGATCACAGGCGCAGGCCCCGGCACTGCTCCGTGGGCTATCACGATCTGATCAATCTGCGGGTGATGGCGGCTGATCCGGTCACTGACCGACTGATGCCAGAACCGCCACGCCTGGCGCGGATGGTGACCGAGCACCAGGCGATTGGCGTTGTGCTCGCGGGCACAGGCGACCAGCGCGTCGGCGACGTCCATGCCCGGCAGCGTTGCCGTGTCGGCGCCAAACTCGCTGGCCAGGGTCAGGGTTTTCATGGCGCTCAGATAGCGCTTGGCGCCGCGGCCCTGAGCTGATGCGACATGCACCACGATCCAGTCCGCTTCGAGTTTTTGCGCCAGGCGCGCAGCTTCGCGCACCAGGCGCTCATCGCCCGCGTCGCCCGCCACACCGACCAGCAGCCGTTCGCGCGCCGGCCATAAGGCCTTTATCGACTGTTCGCGGCGGTAGACGCGCATTTGCGTGTCGACCCGGTCTGCTGTGCGCCGCAGCGTCAGTTCACGCAAGGCCAGCAGGTTGCCCTTGCGGAAGAAATGTTTTGAGGCCCGTTCGGCGTGTGGGCCGAGGTAGACCTTGCCGTCCTTGAGGCGTTGCAGCAGATCATCGGGCGGCAAGTCGATCACCACCACTTCGTGGGCGTTATCGAAGACGTGATCGGGGACGGTTTCGCGCACGCGGATGCCGATGATTTCACTGACCAGATCATTCAGGCTTTCCAGATGCTGGACGTTGAGGCTGGTCCATACGTCGATCCCGGCGCTGAGCAATTCCTCTACATCTTGCCAGCGTTTGGGGTGACGCGAGCCGGGCACGTTGCTGTGGGCCAGTTCGTCCACCAGCACCACGGCAGGGCGCCTGTGCAAGGCGGCGTCGAGGTCGAATTCGCTGAGCGCGAAGTCGCGGTGCAGCAGGGCGGCGCGGGGCAGTTGTTCGAGGCCGTCGAGCAGCGCGGCGGTCTCCGCGCGGCCATGGGTTTCCACGACGCCGGCGAGCACGTCACGGCCCAACGCGACTTCGCGTTGCGCCGCAGCGAGCATCGCACAGGTCTTGCCCACCCCGGCGTTTGAGCCGAAGTAGATACGCAATTTGCCGCGCAAGGCGGCCTGTTCTTCCAGCTGTACCCGGGCCAATAGGGCGTCGGGGTCGGGGCGTTCGTCGTTGAATGCGGGCATAGTCTTCCTGATAAATGCCTGTGGGAGCTGGCGCCAGGCCAGCTCCCACATGAGGTTTAGGGTGCTACACCAGACCCAAGCCGCTGAGCAGCATGTCGATCAACTTGATCCCGGCAAACGGCACCAACACACCGCCCAGGCCATAGATCAACAGGTTGCGATTGAGCAACGCCGCCGCGCCGATGGCCCGGTAAGTCACGCCGCGCAAGGCCAACGGGATCAACGCGACAATGATCAGCGCATTAAAAATCACCGCGCTGAGAATCGCCGAGTTGGGGCTGCTCAGGTGCATCACGTTCAAGGCGCCGAGCTGAGGGTAGGTCGCGACAAACGCGGCGGGGATGATCGCGAAATACTTGGCCACGTCATTCGCCACGCTGAACGTGGTGAGGGCGCCGCGGGTCATCAGCATCTGTTTGCCGACCTCGACCACTTCGATCAACTTGGTCGGGTTGCTGTCGAGGTCAACCATGTTGCCGGCTTCTTTGGCGGCCTGGGTGCCGCTGTTCATCGCCACCGCGACGTCTGCCTGGGCCAGCGCCGGGGCGTCGTTGGTGCCGTCGCCGGTCATGGCCACGAGCTTGCCCTGGGCCTGGTAGTCGCGGATCAGTTGTAGCTTGTCTTCCGGGCGCGCCTCGGCGAGGAAGTCATCCACCCCGGCTTCCACTGCAATCGCAGCGGCTGTCAGGCGGTTGTCGCCAGTGATCATCACGGTCTTGATGCCCATGCGCCGCAGCTCGGCGAAGCGTTCCTTGATGCCGCCTTTGACGACGTCCTTAAGCTCCACCACGCCCAAGGCTTTGGCTCCGTCGGACACCACCAGCGGTGTGCTGCCACGCCGCGACACTTCATCGACTTTGGCCTGCAGCGCGGCCGGGAAGCTGCCGCCCAGGGCTTCGATGTGGCTGCGAATCGCATCCGCTGCGCCCTTGCGAATCGCCCGACCTTCGGGCAGATCGACGCCGCTCATGCGTGTTTGCGCGGTGAAGTGCACAAAACTGGCGCCCAGGGCGTTGATGTCGCCGGCGCGGATGTCGAACTTCTGCTTGGCCAGCACCACGATGCTGCGACCTTCCGGGGTTTCGTCGGCCAGGGACGCCAACTGCGCGGCATCGGCCAACTCGGCTTCCTTCACGCCCGGCGCCGGTAAAAAGCTGCTGGCCTGGCGATTGCCCAGCGTGATGGTGCCGGTCTTGTCCAGCAGCAACACATCCACATCGCCTGCCGCCTCGACGGCACGGCCGGAGGTGGCAATGACATTGGCCGACATCATCCGGCTCATGCCCGCCACGCCGATCGCCGAAAGCAGGCCGCCGATGGTGGTGGGGATCAGGCAGACCAGCAACGCCACCAACACCGTGGCGCTGATTACGCTGCCGCTGCCGCTCATGGCCACGGCGAAGATCGAGTACGGGCTCAGGGTGGCAATCACCAGCAGGAACAGCAGGGTCAGGCCCACCAGTAAAATCGTCAGTGCGACTTCATTGGGCGTCTTCTGGCGCTTGGCCGATTCGACCATCGAGATCATGCGGTCCAGGAACGACTCGCCCGGGTTGACGCTGATGCGCACCACCAACCAATCGGACAGCACTCGCGTGCCGCCGGTAACCGAGGAGAAATCGCCACCGGCCTCGCGAATCACCGGCGCCGATTCACCGGTGATTGCGCTCTCATCCACCGAGGCCACGCCTTCAATCACCACACCGTCGAGCGGCACCAGATCGCCGGCTTCGATCAGCACCACGTTGTCCTTGCGCAATAAGCTGGCTTCCATTGGCAACCAGGCCGCGCCATGACGCGGTTGTTGCAGCAGCTTGGCCAGGGTCTGGCGTTTCATGCCGCGCAGGCTCGCGGCCTGGGCGCGGCTGCGACCTTCGGCCAGGGCTTCGGCGAAGTTGGCGAACAGCACGGTGAACCACAGCCACAAGGTGATGCTGAGGATAAAGCCGCTGGGCGCCTCACCCTTGCCACCCAGGGACTGGAACCACAGCAAGGTCGTGAGGATGCTGCCCAGGTACACGACGAACATCACCGGGTTTTTCCACTGGGCCTGGGGCAGTAATTTCTTTAGCGCATCGACGCCGGCAGTGAGCACGATGCGCCGATCAAACAGAGGTAAACGAGCATTCTTCATGAGGGACATTTCTTACTCACTGACCGCAATAGAGGGCTGACGCGCATCCAGCGCCAAGTTGAGTTGCAGCACATTCACCCGTGGCTCGCCGAGCAAACCGAGGGTGCGGGCGGCGGTGTGGTCGTTGAGCAGTTGCAGCAGTTCGGTTTCGGGGACCTGCCGCAAGCGCGCCACCCGCGCCAGTTGCAACCGGGCGTTGGCCACCGAGATGTGCGGGTCCAGGCCCGATGCGGATGCGGTGACTGCGTCCACCGGTACCGGTGCACCGGCGGGCAGGTCGTTATCCTGGCGATAGGCGTTGGCGCGTGCGCTGACCTGGTCCACCAGTTTCTGGCTGGTCGGGCCCAGGTTGCTGGCGCCGCTGGCGCCTGCGTTATAGGGCTGCGACACGCTTTTGCTCGGGTCTTGCGGGTCGGCGCCAAGGGTCATGCTCGGGCGCCCATGGAAGTACGTGGGCTTGCTGAAATCCTGGCCGATCAGCGCGGAGCCGATCACCAGCCCGTCGCGTTCAATCAATGAACCCTGTGCCTGAAACGGGAACAACAATTGCGCCGCCAGTGTGGTGAAAGCTGGGTACGCCAACCCTGTCAGCAGCATGAAAAACACCGCCGAAACCAGTACCGGGCGCAGCAGCCCTTTGAATATCGATTGAGTCGTCATCAACATGTCCTCAGTTGTACGTCTGGCCGGACAGCAACTGCAGTTGCTCCACCAGCGGGCCGAGCGCGAGCGCCGGCAAGAAGGTCAGGCCACCCACCACCAGCACCACGAACACCACCAGCAGCATGAACAGCGGGGTCGCAGTAGGGATGGTGCCGGCGCCGGCAGGCACGGTCTTTTTCATCGCCAGGGAGCCGGCCACAGCGAGCATCGGCAGCATGGTGAAGAAGCGTCCGATCAGCATCGCCAGACCAATGGTGGTGTTGAAAAACGGCGTGTTGGCGTTCAGGCCGGCGAAGGCCGAACCGTTGTTGGCGGTGCCGGAGGTGTAGGCGTACAGCACCTCGCTGAAACCGTGGGGGCCGAGGTTGTTCAGGCTGGCCATCGTGTCTGGCCACAGGGCGGCGAGGGCGGTGAAACCCAGAATGCTGATCGGGTGTGCGAGCACCGAGAGCATCACCAGTTTCATCTCACGGGCCTCGATTTTCTTACCGAGGAATTCCGGGCTGCGGCCGATCATCATGCCTACCAGGAACACTGTGAGCAGCGCGTACTGGATCAGGTTGATGAAGCCCACGCCGTCACCGCCGAATACGCAGTTGAGCATCATCTGCGCCAGGGGCACGAAGCCGCCCATGGGGGTCAGCGAGTCATGCATGGTGTTGACGGAGCCGGTGGTCGCCGCCGTGGTGGTGGCGATGAACAGGCTGCTGTCGGCGATGCCGAAGCGCAGTTCCTTGCCCTCCATATTGCCGCCGCTTTGCTCAATCGACAGTGTCTGGTTGGCGCCGGCCTGGGTCAGCAGCGGGTTGCCGGTCTGTTCGGCGCCATACACCAGCGCCAGGAAGCTGATGAACATCACCAGGAACGTGCCGAAAAACACCCAGCCCTGACGGCGTTGCAGCAACATGCTGCCGAAGGTGTAGGTCAGCGCCGAGGGGATCAACAGCATGCTGAGGATGTGCAGGATGTTGGTCAGTGGTGTCGGGTTTTCGAACGGATGCGCAGCATTCATGCTGAAGAAACCGCCGCCGTTGGTGCCGATATGCTTGATTGATTCAAAGCTGGCGACCGCGCCCACAATCAACTGTTGCTGCGCACCTTCCAGCGTGGTGGCCAAGGCTTGGGAGGCGAAGGTCTGCGGCATGCCTTGCCATACATATACCAGCGCCATGCCCACGCACAGCGGCAGCATTACCCGGTACAGCGTGCGCGTGAAGTCGACCCAGAAGTTACCGATATTGGCGGTGCTTGAGCGGCTCAACCCGCGAATAAAGCCTGCGGCGGCAACGACGCCCGAAGTGGCGCCGACAAACATCAGAAAGGTGATGACGGCCATCTGGCTGAAGTTCGACAGGCTGGTTTCACCCGAGTACGCCTGCCAGTTGGTATTGGTAATAAAGGAGGCGGCAGTGTTGAACGCCAGGTCCGGGGTTTGCGCGGCCAACCCCAGTGGGTTGAGCGGCATCACCGCCTGCCAGCGCAGGACGATATAGCCCAGCAACATCATCGCCGCGTTCGACAGCAGCAGGGCCGAACCATAGCGGGCCCAGCCCATGGTCTCCAGTGGATCGACGCCCAGCAGGCGATAGGTCAACCGTTCCGGCAAGGCATGGCGGGCTCCGGTGAACACCCGGGCCAGCCACTTGCCCATCAGCACGGCAAGCGCGGTCATCAACCCCAGGACCAGCGCAAATTCCAGCAAAGTGCTTAACATGTCGTGGCTCCGTTCAAATCTTGCCCATGGCAACAATGGCCATGGCAGTCGCAACAAAAAACACCAGGGAAAGCCCCATGAACATCACGTCGTACATGGCGAACTCCCTAGAACTTTTCAGCGCGAATGAGGGCGTAGCCCAAGTAAGCGAACAGCCCGACGGCACATAAACCGCTGGCGACATAGATGAAGGTCAGTGTGAGCACGGTGTAACTCCCCTTGTTGAATAAGCCGGCGAGGTTAAGCGTTGGCGTATCAAGCTCGGGCACTGATTACAGGCGGCGGTATTAAGACGGTATATAGAAGGTTTTTGCGTGGACGAACGAAAACAAGGGATAGCCCGATGCCGGGGTATCCCTTGAAAGTCTGGGGTTCTGCTGATTTCAATGATCAGCTTATTTGGCTTTCTTTTTCTTCTCGCCGCGGGTGGCAAGGTGTTCGAAGCAAAACGCGGCGGTGCCGAAGAGTGCAATCATTGACAGGACGAGCATGCCTAAAGTTGAACTTTCCACGATGACTTCCTACGGGTTTTGGGGGTAGGAAGTGACGGTAAAGTGTGCGGCCTTAGTTGCTCAATAGGGACGACGTAATCGTTATGGCGAATGGGCAATCTATACGTATTCTTTACGCGAAATCGGTCACCGCATCTTTTATATCGAACGCGGTCCAGCAGCGGGAGCTGGCTTGCCAGGGATGGCAGCCACTCAGCGTGGCTGACACACCGAGGTGCCAGCATTGCCGGCAAGCCAGCGCCCACCTTACAAGTTACGACTATGCCGATAGTCGCTGACAGCCTCATACACGGCCTTGCGCAGCCGGTTGATACCGCCAATCGGTCGATGCGCCTCCAGCCCGAACCAAGGGTTGAACGATTGGTTGTCGCAAGCGAGGTTCAAGGCCGGCGTGTCGAAATCCTGTGCGGGGATGTTTATCTTGGCCACCGTTTCATAAGGCGCGTCGCTTTCCTTCCATTCGATACTGGTGTCTTCGATTGGCATGAATTTCTGCGGGTTCTGCCGCTGAATCTGCAACACAAAACACGCCGGCACTCGGTCGGTGGACAGTTGCTGATTCAAGGCGCTGCGCAGGAAATTCGGCAGGTCCTGATTCTGCTTTGGCAGCACATAGTCCGGGCAGTTTTGCGGATCGGGTGCCACGCGGAACTTGGCATTCGCCGCGCCAAACTTGTAGGGCGAAACTGAAAAGTAGGTGGTCTGCGTCGGGCTGGCCGGGGGGGGCGCCAGGGTCGCCAGGGCAATAAACAAGTGGCGCACCTGCCAGCTGCGTGGGTCGAGGTGGGGGAAGAACGCGAGGACTTTCTTGCCATCGGCCTGGGCGCCAATGTTCTGCGCATACTCCGCTACGTCGCTGACAAAGAAGTTCGGGTGGCTGAACATCACAAAGTCTTGCTCGGTGCGTGTTTGCTGGTCCGCCATCAGCTGTTTGCCCGGCACATCCAACAGTTTGATTGCCATGCCGCGCGCATCACGGATGCTGTCGAACTGCGGATAGGCGTTGCCGTTGGACAAGCGCATGAGCGCCTGCCAGGTCTTGCCCGGTTCGGCGAAAACGCCCTGGCGCAAGGCCGGATCAAGGTCCTTCAGCACACTGACTTCGGCCTTCACGCAGCCATGCGCCTTGGCGTGGGCGTCACGCAGGTAGCGGGTGCCTTCGCGGTGCTGGTCGACGATACGCACCGCCGTCTGAATGATGCCCTGGCTCATGGCCGCTTCACCGGGCGGGACCTGCTCGTCGGGTGACACCGGGCCACTGTGTTGCCAGGCAAACCAGGCCGTTGCCAGCAGCCAGCCCAACAGCCCCAGGCCCACCAGCCACGACAGGGTTTTACCCAGAAAAGCGCCGAGGCGCAGCCACAGACGCGCAAGCATTGAAGGTTGTTTGTATTCAGATCGGATCATCATGGCAGTTGTTGCTCCAGCGGGCCGCCCAGCACTTTGAGGTATTCCAGCAGCGCCCAGCGTTCCTGCGGCAGCAAGGTGCGGCCGATCACGCCATTGCCACGCTTGCCGTCACGGAATTCGTGACCGCTGTTGTGGTTGCCGGTGATGGTGGTGTCGAACACAAAGGCATTTTTGAACGCCCCGGTCTCAAAGCCCAGGTGGCGCGGGTCGTAGTTGAACGTGCCTTTATAAAAGGTGGTGCTGCGCTCGTCCTGAGGCGAGAGCAATTGGAAAATCGTCGGCACCGAGCCGTTATGCAGGAACGGCGGGGTGGCCCACACGCCGGCCAATGGCCGCGCCTTGTACGCGCGCAATTCGCGCACGCCAATGGGCAGGCCGAACCCGTCCAGGCTGGGGCGCTCGGCCGGGGTCACTCCGGCCGCGCGGTAGGCGTGGTCCTCGACAAAGGCGGTGACGTAGGCGAGGCCCTGGGCAACCGACATTTTGTGCAGGTCCAGCGGGGCGCTTGGCTTGGGGTGCAACTCGACGTTGAGTGTGGCCAATTCCGCCGCGTCCCATTGCAGGGCGCTGAGGTCGTAGCGTTGATCGGCGATGTTATTGGCGGCGCCGGGGTCGGTGCCAATGTAGTCCACAGGCAGCATCTTCAGTTGCTGCACCGGGCGACCATTGACCTGACTGACGGCGGGCACATGGCAACCGGCGCAGTTCTCGGCGAACAATGCACGGCCTTGGGCGGCGAGGGGCTTGTCGATGGCCCCGAACAGGTCCTCCGGCCAGGTGGGTGGTTTGAGGCGTTGCAGGGTCTCCTCGATTCGGTTGAGGTCACGCACCCGTACGCTTGACGGGTAGCGCGCGTCGCCCTGAAGAGGCTGGCCGGCGCTGTCGAAGAAATCCAGGGTGGCGCCCACACCAAGGGCTTCACCGATATTGCGCGCCATGGGTTGCTGGGCTGAGCCGTTCCACTGCACCCAGTCGAAGGTCCAGATATCCCACAAGTGTGGGTAGTCCACCGGCGCATTGGCGACGCGATAGTTTTCCGCTGAAATGGCGTCGCCGAAACTGGCATTGGCGATGCGGCCAAACGCATCGGTGCGCCCTGGTCCTTCTTCGGTGGGGTAGAGGCCGCGGTGTGTGTCGTTCCAGGCAACGCGCAGGAATTGGTTCAGCGATGCTTTGAAGTCCTGACGCAATTGTTGCTTGTTGTGCTCGTCATAGTCGTGACCGAGCACGCTGTGGGCGAAGCGGTCGAACTTCCACGGCAGGTAATAGGTGGCGGCAAGACTGGCCACCAGGGCTTGACCGAAACTGCCGCCACGCAGGGTCGGCACGCTGGAGGGCAGCACGTGCTGAGCGGAGCCACCGTCGATGCGCAGGGCCTGGTTGTTGACGTGCAATTCGCCGGTGTGGCAGGCGGCGCAGGTGATATCCAGGTATTCAACACGACTGCCGGCGTTCTGGTGCCGCGCGAAACCTACCGGCAGGTTGCCGGGGTTCTGCGCGGTAGGAACTTGCTTGGGGTCGACCAGGAAACCGAAGCGCGCGAGGTATTCGGGCGTGGCAAACCGCTGCGCCGAAAACGGCAGTTCCAGTGCGGTAAACCAGTCGTAATGCAGGCCTTTTACCTGGGTGCCCTGGGGCGTGAAGTAATACGTCTGGCGATCAGCCGCACTCCATTGATCCTGGTAGTGCACCTGCTCCACGGGCACGTAGTCCGGCAGCTTGGGGTTGACGGTGTAATAGAGCACCACGGTGAGGGCTATGCCCAGCACCGCCAGTATCAGGAGTAAAACACGGGAAAAAATGCGCAAGATAACTATCCTTGTCGAGTTGTAGCGTTCTTATGCCATTGCGCCTCAGGTGCGGCAAGTGGCCAGTAGGCTGGTTGCAGGTCGTCCGCGATCCTTCGCGGAACACCATAATGAATGAAAATGCTTTTAAACACGTGAACTTATCAGAAGTTTCCTGCTCAGATGCCGGTAGCCATTGGTCGTGGCCGCCTGATAAGCTCGCGACTTTACTCGAATGCCCTTTTGGCGCACGAACAAGGAAATAGCATGAAACAGCATCGGTTGGCGGCGGCGGTGGCCCTGGTTAGCCTGGTACTTGCGGGTTGTGATTCGCAGACCAGCGTAGAGCTGAAAACCCCGGCGCAGAAAGCTTCCTACGGCATCGGCCTGAACATGGGCAAAAGCCTTGCTCAAGAAGGCATGGATGACCTGGACTCCAAAGCGGTAGCTCAGGGCATCGAAGATGCCGTTGGCAAGAAAGAACAGAAGCTCAAAGACGACGAGCTGGTTGAAGCGTTTGCCGCACTGCAAAAGCGTGCTGAAGAACGCATGACCAAAATGAGCGAAGAGTCGGCAGCCGCCGGCAAGAAATTCCTTGAAGAAAACGCCAAGAAAGACGGCGTAGTGACCACAGCTTCCGGTCTGCAGTACAAGATCGTGAAGAAGGCTGATGGCGCTCAGCCTAAGCCGACCGACGTGGTGACTGTTCACTACACCGGCAAGCTCACCAACGGCACTACCTTTGACAGCTCCGTGGATCGCGGTAGCCCGATTGACCTGCCGGTCAGCGGCGTGATCCCGGGTTGGGTCGAAGGCCTGCAACTGATGCACGTGGGCGAGAAGGTCGAGTTGTACATCCCGTCCGATCTGGCCTACGGCGCGCAGAGCCCGAGCCCGGCGATTCCAGCCAACTCCGTGCTGGTATTCGATCTGGAACTGCTCGGCATCAAGGACCCAGCCAAGGCTGAAGCCCCTGACGCGCCTGCTGCTCCGGCTGCCAAGAAGTAATCGGCACCTGAACACACGACGCCCCGTTTCGACGGGGCGTTGTCGTATCTGGCGTATGGCAAAATTGCGCCAATCAAACCTGATGCAAATCCAAACGAACCCCTGCAATCTGAAACAGTCTGATATAAGACTCGAGCACGGGTAGCCGCACCGAAGCGCCAAGTCAATGAAATCTTGGGTTTTTTTTATGTGCGCAAAAAACGCCCGATCTGACTGAAAGCCTTGTAGTCCGTGGCTTTCAGCCGATAAAACAGGCTCTGTTCACAAGGTTATCCACAATTTGTGTGGATAACCTTTTATGTCGCCTGGAACTGGAGTGACGCATGAAACCACCTTTCAATTTCACCCGCTTCCTGCCCATGGCTGCGCGCTTGTTGGGCCGTGGGCGTTTACCGACCCTGCTGTTCGCGGTTGCCGCCAAAGGCTCAAGCCAAGGCAACCGGCTGGGTAATCTCAAGGATGACCTCAAGTTGCTCCAGGCCCTGTGCCTGGCTTACTGGCGCGGAGAGTACCGGGCGATCAGCCCCAAGGCGCTGATCTCGGTGGTGGCGGGGTTGATGTATTTCCTCAGCCCGATCGATGCGATCCCGGACTTTATCCCTATGTTCGGCATGCTCGATGACATCGCTGTGCTGGCATGGGTCATGAAGACCTTGAACGGCGAGCTGAGCGCCTTTCGCGCCTGGCGCGACGCCCAGCGCCCGGAAAAACTCGCCGTGGTTGAGCGACTGCCTGCGACGGCTGCGCTGCTGACCCAGGAAAACCCACAAAAAAATTGATGACTCTTATATCCCCTGCGACCTTTGCGGCTGTTAGGATTACACTTCTAAGGAAAGAACTTACTTAGTAAGTGTTGTAATCCTACGGGGCAGTCATGGATATTCAGATAATTTCACGCAATGGCGAGCCCGAGTATGCGGTGTTGCCATGGGATCAGTACCAGGCGCTGCTAAAAGCTGCCGGTCAGCCGCAACCCACGCTCGCTTCTTCCCCCGCCGCACCCCTCGCGATTGACCAGGGCCTGCGCCCGCTCGCAGACCTGAGCAGCCTGCGTGAAGCCAAGGGCCTGGCCATCGAAACCCTGGCCCGCACGGTGGGTATCAGCCCGTCCTATCTTGGATTGATTGAACGTGGTGAACGCCAGCCGGATGCCGCCATACGCCGCAGCCTGGCCTGGGAATTGGGCGTTGCAGGTTGGAGGGATGAATCTTGAGCCTACGAATCAGTCGTCAACACTGGGATGGGTTACTCAACGAACTGGACCAGGCGCGCCGCCAGCGCCATCTGCTGACCTACCGCGCGCTGCTGGAGCGCCTGCAGTTCCCCACGCCGGCGATGCAGACGCTGGCCGCGGCCCTTGAACACCTGGCCGCACTGGACGCCAAGGCCGAGCAGCCATTGCGCAGCTCGCTGGTCATCAGCCAGGGCGCCAGCCGCTTGCCGCGTACCGGCTTCTTTGAGTGTGTGGAGCGCCTGGGGCGTTTCAGTGGGCCATCCGATGGTGTGGCGGCGGCATCCTGGCATGCCTCGGAAGTGGTGCGAGTGTTCGAATACGAGTACCCGGAATCCGCCGAGGCTTAAAGCGGCTGCGGCACGCTGTCCATGCTGTCGATGACATGAATGCTGTAACCGGCCACATCCTTGGCGTGGTGCTTGGCCTGTGAGGCCAGCTCCGCCAACTGGCTGGCATCCAGTTGTCCACAGGCCTGTGGATACAAATGCACCACACCGATCGACAGCGACAACAAGGCGAACTCCTGGCGCACGCCCTGGCGGTTCAACGCCACGAAGCAGCCGGCGTCGATGTGTTCGGTGCGATAGAAGCGCCGGCATTGGGTGTGGAAATCGTCCAATAACTGGTTGAGCCGCTTGCGCCAATCCTGCGGGCCCAGCACCAGTAAAAAATCATCCCCGCCGATATGGCCGACAAAGTCGCGGCTCGGGTCGACCCGGTCGTTCAGGCACTGCGCCAGGCACAGCAACACTTCATCCCCGCGCCCGTAGCCATAGATATCGTTGAACGGCTTGAAACTGTCGATATCGACGTAGCAGATCACTGACTCGCGCCGTTGTTGCAGCAAGCGCGTCAGGCATTGCTGAATCGGCACATTGCCGGGTAGCAGCGTCAGTGGGTTGGCGTAACGCGCTTGTTGGATCTTCAGCTCGGTGATCAGCTTAAGCACATCAATGACCCGACCCAGGCCGAGGTAATCGCCGTTGAGGGTGATGATGAAATCTTCTTCAATTCGCTGGCGTGCGCGGCTGGTCAACAAGCGGCTGACTTGCTGCAGGGACTGGCTCAATTCCACGGCCAGAAAGTCATCGCTCATCAAGCGGCTGATGGGTTTGCGCGCGAACAGGTCGGTGGCGAACGGCTTGAGCAGCGCGTCCGACAAGGAATGCCGGTGCACGATGCCGACCGGGTGGCCGCGGCCATCCAGCACGGCCAGGGAGTTGAGGTTGGCCTGGCGACGGAAGGATTCCAGGACCAACGCAGTGGCGGTGTCCTGATCCACCGCCGGTTGCTCGTTGAGCAGGGCGCTGAGGTCGCTGCCTTCTTCGCTGAGGGCGAGGTTGGCATTGTCTTGCTTGGGCAGCATCAGGCGTGCTTCCTGGGGCGGCTGTTCCTGCGGACGGCAAAGCAGGTAGCCCTGGACCAGATCAACGCCCATCTCGGTTAACACCGCCAGTTCTTCCGGCAGCTCAATGCCCTCTGCAATCACCTGCGCACGCGAGGCGCGGGCGATTTGCAGGATTGAGCCGACAAACTCACGCTTGAGCGCGTCCTGGTGGATGCCGTCGATAAAATGCCGGTCGATCTTCACGTAATCCGGGCGCAGTTCCGACCATAAACGCAGGCTGGAATAGCCGGCGCCCAAGTCATCCAGCGCGATGGCGAAGCCCATGTCGCGGTAATGATGCAGCGCAGTTTGCAGCAAGTCGAAATCGTCGGTGGGCGTCTGCTCGGTGAGTTCGATCACCACCTGGCTGGGTGGGATACCGAAGTCGCGCAACAGTTGCAGCGTGCGACCCGGCTGATGCGCCGTCTCCATCAAGGATTCCGGCGAGATGTTCAAGAACAGTTTGCCCGGCAGTTTCTGTTCACTGAAGCGCCGGCATGCGCTTTCACGGCAGGCGATTTCCAGTTCACTGAGGCGCCCGGCATGGCTGGCCACCGAGAACAGGGCGACGGGGGAGTGCAGTGGGCTGTTGGACGGGCCACGGCTGAGGGCTTCGTAGCCGAGGATGCGCCGCTCGGACAGGCAAATGATCGGTTGGAACAAGCTGTGCAAACTGCCTTGAGCCAGGATTGAGCCCAATGCATTCAGCTGTTCGGTCATGGTCATGGCGATCTCGATCGAAAAAAAAGGACCGCAGGCATTAAGCCTGCGGTCCTTCATTTCACGACAGAATGATGTCTATATGATGACACTCCAGGGAGCGCTCACATTAAATTGTCATCATTTACTGCTTGGCCACCTGCTTGCTGATTTTCAGGTAGTCCAGCAGGACCCGGCCAGTCTCGGACAGGTAGGCGTCGTCTTCCGGCTTGGTTTTTTCAGGCTCGGTTGGCAGTGCATCTTCATCTTCTTTCTTCAGCTCTTTGAGCGGGTCTTCGCCCTTGGCCTTGCGGCGGGCGTTTTCCAGCACAAGCTGCTGATTCTCGATGTCGGTGTGCTGCGCACGGCGATCCGCTTCATTGAGGCTGACGGTTTTTTCTTCCATCAGCTTCTTGGCCAAGGCCAGTTTGTCACGGATAAACACGAACTCGGCATCCTTGGCGGAGCGAGTGTCATGGTCAGCTTTGAGCTGCGCCAGGTACGGCTTGAACGGGTCCGAAGCAGGTTTGATCGCAGGGCGAATGGTGTCCCACGGCATCGCTTCAGGCAGCGCGCTTTCGCCGATTTCCTTGGTGTCGATGATCGACGGGAAATCAACATCCGGCAGTACGCCCTGATGCTGGGTGCTCTGCCCGGAAACCCGGTAGAACTTGGCAATGGTCAGCTTCAGTTCGCCATGGTTGAGCGGCTGAATGGTCTGCACGGTGCCTTTACCGAAGGTCTGGCCGCCGACGATCAACGCGCGGTGGTAGTCCTGCATGGCGCCAGCGAAAATCTCCGAAGCCGAGGCCGAGAGGCGGTTGACCAGCAACGCCATCGGACCTTTGTAGAAGGCGCCAGGGTTCTCGTCTTCGAGCACGTCGACACGGCCGTCAGCGTTGCGGACCAACACGGTCGGGCCCTTGTCGATAAACAGGCTGGTCAGCTCGGTGGCTTCCTGCAGGGAGCCGCCGCCGTTGTTGCGCAGGTCGATGACCACGCCGTCGACTTTTTCCTTCTGCAGCTCTGTCAGGATTTTCTTAACGTCGCGGGTGGTGCTCTTGTAGTCCGGGTCACCGGCGCGGAACGCCTTGAAGTCCAGATAGAACGCCGGGATCACCACCACGCCCAGTTTGTAATCCTTGCCATCCTGCTTGAGCTTGAGGACTTGCTTCTGCACGGCCTGATCTTCGAGCTTCACCGCTTCACGGGTGATGGACACGATCTTGCTGGTCTGGTCGTTCGGCGCATTGGTGTGCGGAATCACTTCCAGGCGCACCACGCTGCCTTTCGGACCACGGATCAGCTTGACCACTTCGTCCAGACGCCAGCCGACCACATCGACCATCTCTTTGTCGCCCTGGGCCACGCCGATGATCTTGTCCGCCGGGGCGACCTGCTTGGTCTTGTCGGCAGGACCTGCCGGCACCAGACGCACGATCTTCACCTGGTCATTGTCGCTTTGCAGGACGGCACCAATGCCTTCCAGCGACAGACTCATGTTGATATCAAAGTTTTCCGCGTTATCTGGCGACAGATAATTGGTGTGCGGGTCGTAGGACATCGCGAAGGTGTTGATGTAGGCCTGGAAGATATCTTCGGCACGGGTCTGGTCCAGACGCGCCAACTGATTCTTGTAGCGCTTGGTCAACAGCTCTTGAATGGCCTTCGGCTCTTTGCCGGCGATCTTCAAGCGCAGCACTTCGTCCTTGACGCGTTTGCGCCACAGGTCATCCAGCGCGGCGGTGCTGGTCAGCCAAGGGGCGTCCTTGCGGTCCACCAGAAGGGTTTCCTTCTGCGTGAAGTCGAGCTTGTCGACGCCCTTGTTCAACTCACCCAAGGCGAAGTCCAGACGCGCTTTGACGCGGTCCAGGTAACGCTTGTAGATGGTGAACGCAGGCTGCAGGTCGCCGCTTTTGAGGAGGTCGTCGAACTGTGTCTTCCACTTGTCGAACTCAGCGATATCGCTGGCCAGGAAGTAGCTGCGCGACGGGTCCAACAGCTTGAGGTAGCTGTCGTAAATGATCACCGAGCGAGCGTCGTCCAGCGGCGGCTTGCTGTAGTGATGGCGCTTGAGCAACTCGACGACGTTAAGGCTGGCAATCACCTCATCGCGATCAGGCTGAAGATTGTCCCAGCTATTGGCTGCGAACGTATTGGTCGACATCGACGCGAAGCCGAGACCAATGAAAAAAGCGAGGGCGGTGCTGGGGAACAGATGCTTCATGCTGATTCGACGCGGGGGCAATTGATAACGCATATTAGGCCGTCTTTGAGGGAGCCGGTTCCATATGATCCGGTCGCATAATGCAAAAAGCCCGGCGCTACAGCTACGGGCTCAGTCCAGACTCACTATGGAGGCACTGTGAAAGCATTGCAAGGCGTTGAAGGTCATGTGGAGTGGTTGGAAGAGCCCAGTCCTACCTGCGATGTAGGCCAAGTTCGCATTCGTGTGGCGGCCGCTGGCCTTAATCGCGCTGATTTGTTACAGCGCGCCGGGCTCTATCCGCCGCCTCCGGGGGCTAGCCATGTGCTCGGCCTGGAGTGTTCCGGGGTGATCAGCGAAGTGGGCGCAGGTTCGTCCTGGCAAGTCGGCGATCGCGTCTGCGCGCTGCTGGCCGGTGGCGGCATGGCCGAAGAAGTGGTGGTGGACGCGCGCCACGTGCTGCCGGTGCCGGAAGGTTTGTCGCTGGCTGAAGCCGCGGCGCTGCCAGAGGTGTACAGCACGGCGTGGCTGAATCTGTTCCAGTTGGCGGGCCTCAAACCCGGCGAAAAAGTCTTGTTGCATGCCGGCGCCAGTGGCGTCGGCTCGGCGGCGATCCAGTTGTGCAAGGCATTTGGCAGCCCGTGCTGGGTCAGTGTCGGCTCGGCGGAACGGCTGGCCTACTGCGAGGCACTTGGCGCCCAGGGCGGCGTGGTACGCACCGACGGCATTGAAGGGCTGCGCGATTTTGGGCCGTTCGATGTGATCCTCGACCCGGTCGGCGGCAACTATGCTGGCCTGGACCTGAAGCTGTTGGCCCTGGATGGTCGTTGGGTGCTGATCGGCTTGATGGGTGGGCGTGATGCTCAGCTCGACCTGGCGCAGGTGCTGGGCAAGCGCATTCAGTTGCTCGGCTCGACCTTGCGCAGCCGCAGTGATGAGTTCAAGGCGGGCCTGTTGAGTGATTTGAGCCAGCAGGTGTGGCCGCTTTTTGTTGAGGGCCGTTTGAGTCCGCAACTGGCCAAGACTTTCTTGATCAGGGATGCCGAGGCGGCCTTTGCCGAATTGGCGAGCAACCAGATTTCCGGGAAATTGGTGTTGGTGATTGACGAGCGCTTGGTCTGATCTCAAGTTGAAATGTAACCCGGTGTGGGAGGGGGCTTGCTCCCGATCGCAGTGTGTCAGATGAAGAATTCTTCACTGTCATACCGCTATCGGGAGCAAGCCCCCTCCCACATTTTGATTGGATTCAATTCAAAGAGGTTGGGGTCAGACCCAGTTGTGGATCGGCCAGCCGGCTTTTTCAGCATGCTCGCGCAACACCGGGTCGGGGTTCACCACCTGCGGGTGATCGACCTTCAGCAGCAATGGCAAATCATTGCGCGAATCCGAGTAAAAGTACGCCCCTTCCAGTGATTCACCTTCCTGCTCCAGCCATTCCAGCAACCGGGTGATCTTGCCTTCACGGTAAGTCAGTACGCCCACGGTTCGGCCGCTGTAAGCGCCATGGCTGACTTCCAGATCAATCCCCAGCACTTCATCAATACCGATACGTGCGGCAATCGGTGTGACCAAGTGCGTACCCGAGGCGGAAATCACCAGAATCCGATCGCCATTTGCACGGTGCCGGGCGATGGTTTTGGTGGCGTCGCTGTAGATCAGTGGCTCAATCACATCCTCGACCCATGGCTCTACCAGGTGGTCGATTTCCTCCTGCGTGCGCCCGATCATGGGCTCCAGGCTGAAGTCCATGAAGTCTTCCATCAACAGCTTGCCCTGGCTGTAGGCGTCCATCAGTTCGTTGTTCTTGCGCATGAACGACTCAGGGTCGACCCAGCCCAGGCGGCCCATCTGCTCGCTCCACAACGTGGCGCAGTCGCCGTGGATCAAGGTGTCGTCCAGATCAAAAATTACCAATGCCATCCGTCATGCTCTCTGAATTAATTCGTTGCGTCAGGCTACTTCACACAACGCACTTGGGTCGATGGAAAGTGCCAGGCGCTGCCCATCCGGGTGCAAGTCGTCGGCGGACCGGTTGAGCACGTCGACCACCAACTCCACACCGCGCGCTTCGATGCGATAGCGAATCACATTGCCCAGCAAGCTGTGGCTGCGCACCAACGCATCCAGCTCGCCGCTGCGGCTCAGTTCGATGGCTTCCGGGCGAATTGCGATGCGCCCGTTGATCGGGCGTTGCAGCAACTGGCTGGCCTTGTCGGCGTCGAGCAGGTTGTAGTTGCCGATAAACCCCGCGGCGAATACATCCACCGGCGCGGTGTAGAGGGTCTCGGCATCGCCGCTCTGCACAATCTTGCCCTGGTTCATCAGGAAGATGCGGTCCGACATGGTCAGGGCTTCTTCCTGGTCATGGGTCACGAAGATCGTGGTCAGCCCCAGTTCACGCTGGATCTGGCGGATCTGTTCGCGCAAGTGCTTGCGAATCCGGGCGTCCAGCGCCGACAGCGGCTCATCCAGCAGCAACAGGCGCGGGCGGGTCACCAGCGAGCGGGCGAGTGCCACCCGCTGGCACTGGCCGCCGGACATCTGGTGCGGGTAACGACCGGCGAGCTCCTTGAGTTCCACCAGTTGCAGCACTTCCTGCACACGCTTGTGGCTGTCGTCGGCGTTGACCTTCTGCATGCGCAGGCCGAAGGCGACGTTCTGTTCCACGGTCATGTTGGGGAACAGCGCATAACTTTGGAACACCATGCCGATATGCCGTTTCTGCGGGCTGAGGGGGACGATGTCCTGGCCATCCAGCAGAATTTTCCCACTGTCCACCGACGTCAGCCCAGCGATGCAGCGCAGCAAGGTCGACTTGCCACAACCGGAAGGGCCAAGCAGGGTGACGAACTCGCCCTTGGCGATCTCGCAGTTGATGTCACTGAACACCGGGGTGCCGGCGTAGCCTTTTTGCAGGTGTTGGACGCTGACGAAGCTCATTGGCTTTTGTCCTTGTTCAAGATATTGGCGGCCCAGGTCAGCACCAGCACAAAGAAGAAATAGGAAATGACGATGGCGCTGGTGAAGTGGCCGCTCGTGTTGCGCATGTTGTTCAGGTAGACCTGCAGGGTTTCGTAGCGGGTGCCGACCAGAATATTGGCGAACACGAACTCACCGAACAGGAACGAGAACGACAGCAGCAGCGCCACCATCAGGCCTTTGCGCAGGTTTGGCAGCACCACCAGGATCGCTGCCTGCCAGGTGCTGGCACCCAGCAGTTGCGAGGCGTCCATCAGGTCGCGCAGGTTGATCGCTTGAAGGTTGTTGGTGATCGCGCGGTACATGAAGGGCAGAGCCACGGTGAAGTAGCAGCCGATCAGAATCCACGGCGTGCCCACCATCGCAAATGGCCCGGAGCCATATAACTGCAGCAAGCCCACCGATGACACCACCGGCGGCACCGCGAAGGGCAGCAGGATCAAAATGTTCATCAGCGCGTCGAGTTTGGGGAAGTGGTAATGCACCACGAACAGCAGCGGCAAGATCAGCACCACCGACAGGATCAGCGCGCCCACGCACACCAGCAGCGACTGGCCGAAGGCCGCCAGGAAGCGCGGGTCGCTCCAGAGCTGCACGTACCATTTGAAGGTGAAGCCGGCGGGCAAGATCGTCGCCGACCAACTGCTGGCAATGGAGTAGACAAAGGTGCCCACCAGCGGCAACACCAGGATCGCGAATAACACACACACCACTATCCGATGGTAGAGGGAGGCCGAGCCGGCTTCAGCGCGAGACATGGTAGCTCCTCTTGAGCAGCAGTTGATGGACCACGGTGACCACCGTCATCAGCGCCACCAGCACCACGGCCAGGGCACTGGCCATGTTCGGGTCCAGGGAGATGTCGCCGGAGACCATCGCTGCGATGCGAATCGGCAAGACGTTGAAGTTGCCGGTGGTCAGCGCGTAGACCGTGGCATAGGCGCCGAGGGCGTTGGCCAGCAGGATCACGAAGGTGCCGAGCAGGGCAGGGGTGAGCACCGGCAGGCCGATGTGCCGCCAGAACTGCCAGCCGCTGGCGCCGAGCAGCGAGGCCGATTCGCGCCAGTCTTCACGCAACGCATCGAAGGCCGGGTACAGCAGCAGCACGCCCAGCGGAATCTGGAAGTAGGTATAGAGAATGATCAGCCCGGTCTTGGAATACAGGTTGAAGTCCTGAATGATCCCGGCCTGCTTGAGCATGATGGTGATGCTGCCGTTGAAACCCAGCAGGATGATGAACGCGAAGGCCAGGGGCACGCCGGCAAAGTTGCTGGTCATGTTGGCAAAGGCGGTCACGAAGTTGCGCAGCGGCCCATCCACACGGCGCAATGAGTAGCTGCCGAGCACTGAAATGATGATGCCGAACACGCTGGAATAGAAGCTGATCTCCAGGCTGTACTGGATGGCTTGCAGGTAGAACTTCGAACTGAAGATCCTGGTGAAGTTGGCCAGGCCCCAGCCGAACTCCTCCGATTGCAGGCTGTTGATCATCACCCACACCAGCGGGGCGATTTCAAACACGATGAAGAACAGCGCAAACGGCAGCAGGCAGAGGATCGCCAGCCATTTGCCACGGATGATGGCGCTCACTTCAGCAGCTCCCGGCATACAGGTTTGTCGTGGGGCACACCTAGCAGTTCGCAGACAGTGCCGCACAGTTCGGTTTGCTTGGGGCTGGCGCAAGGGTCGAAGGTGAAGGCCGAGCCCAGCACGAACAGTGGCACTTCACGTTCTTCCGGCAGCAGGCCGTTGTGGGAGCGATCATTGTTCATGCCGTGGTCCGCAGTCACCAGCACCTGGTAGCCGGCGTCGAGCCAGCCTTGCAGGTAGTCGGCGAGGATGATGTCGGCCGAGCGTGCGCTGTTGCGGTATTGCGGCGTGTCGAGGCCATGCTTGTGGCCGGCGTCATCAATGTTCATCGGGTGCACCACCAGGAAGTTCGGCGCGTGTTGGCGGCGCAGGCTTTCGGCATCAGCGAACAGGTGCGAATCCGGGTAGTGGTCATTCCAGTAGAAATGCCCGTGCTGGATCGCCAGCGCCTTGTCGTCGGTATGACGATCACGCGCGGCAATAAAGGGCGTGCGGTTATACAACTCGCTGACCCAGTGATAGGCCGCCGCCGCGGTAGTGAGCCCTGCGTCGGTGGCGTAATGGAAAATGCTGCGCTGGTTGGACAGGCGCGAGACATTGTTGTGGACGATGCCGCTGTCGATCGGTGGCACGCCGGTGAGGATGCATTCATACAACGGCCGGGACAGGGCCGGCAGTTCACAGTCCAGTTTGTAAAGCGCTGCGCGTCCTGCGCCGATATAGGCCTGGAGATGCCCCATGGCGTGTCGGGCAACCTCGTAGTTCAGGCCGTCGAGCACCACAAGGATGACGTTGTGCTTCATAAGGGGAGACGCTCCGCAACGATAGGCTTGACTCAATTTCACTTGAGGAACGGGGTCAAAACTGTGGGCGCGGGCAAGCCCGCTCCCACACAAGCCCGCGCCCACATTGGATCTCCAATGTGGGCTACAGCCTTACTGCATATTGATGATGACTTCTTCCTGCCACTTCTGCGGCAGTGCCTTGGAGGTCTTTTCCCACGCGTCGGCATCTTTGATCGGCGTGACTTTCTTGTACTGCTCGTTAGGCAGCAGCTTGGCCTGGACGTCGGCAGGCAAGGTCAAGTGCTCGGCACGGATCGGACGGGCGTTGCCGCGCGCCAGGTTGGTCTGGCCGGCGTCGCTGAAGATGTATTCGCGGGTCAGCTTGGCGGCGTTCGGGTGCTTGGCGTATTTGTTGATGATGGTGGTGTAGCCGGAAATCACCGAGCCGTCCGATGGGATCAGCACGACGTAGTCATCCGGGTTGGCCATCTTGGCTTTGTAGCTCAAGCCGTTGAAGTCCCAGACCACGCCCACTTCCACTTCGCCTTTTTCCATGGTGGCGATGGTTGGGTTGGCCAGTGACAGGCGGCCTTGCTTGGCGATCTCGGCGAACATCAGCAGTGCCGGCTGAATGTTCTTCTCGTCGCCACCATTGGCCAGCGCTGCTGCCAGCACGCCGTTGGCGGCTTGTGCGGCAGTGCTCACGTCACCGATGGAAACCTTGTATTTGCCGGTCTTCAGGTCAGCCCAGCTTTTTGGGGCGTCGGAGCCGTGCAGCAGCTTTTTGTTGACGATAAACGCGATGGTGCCGGTGTAGGCCAGGGCCCAGTTGCCATCTTTGTCTTTCGCCCAATCCGGGACTTGTGCCCAGGTGCTTGGCTTGTACGGTTGCGCAACGCCCTGTTTCACCGCGATCGGGCCGAAGGCTGCGCCGACGTCACCGATATCGGCGCTGGCGTTGTCTTTTTCGGCAGCGAACTTGGCGATTTCCTGGGCCGAGCTCATGTCGGTATCGATGTGCTTGAGGCCATAGGTCTTGGCCAGGTCTTCCCAGGTGCCTTTCCAGTTGGCCCAGTCATCGGGCATGCCGACGCTGTTGACGGCGCCTTCCGCTTTCGCGGCGGCTTCCAGCGTTTTCAGATCGGTATCAGCGGCCATGGCAGCGGTGCACATGGCAATGGTCGAGCCTAACAGTGATGCCAGGAAAAGCTTTTTCATCCGAAGCTCCTTTGGGCGTTTTCAACGCGGCGTTTTTAAGAACGTTTGCGGTGGTGTTGGACTAGGTCAGAGCAATACCTGAGCCAATCTAGGCTCGATGGATGACAGTTTCATGTCTGTGTCGTTTTTAAATCGCTTTTGTCGCTCAGTGCAGACTCAGCGTAGACCATGCTCAAGTACCCGCAGGCCCTGGACTTGGCCGATGTATTGCAGGGTGTGGTGCAGGGCCTGGACAGGGACTGTCATCTGTCGGTCATCTGTAATGCCTAGGCTGGCAGGCAATAGCAGAAGCCCAAATAAAGCGCGGTTTGTGCACTTGAACGGTGCTGGTCTAGTCCAGATAGGTAATGTTGATGCGTGATGAGGCAATCAAGGCGGTGACCTCCATCGGCCTGGCGCTGCAAGAGCAGATCGACCACGGCCTGTTGCCGCCGGCGAGTAAATTGCCCGCCGAGCGCAAGCTCAGCGAGTTGTTTGGTACCACTCGAATTACGGTGCGGGAAGCCTTGTTACAACTGGAGGCCCAAGGCCAGATTTATCGCGAGGAGCGCCGTGGGTGGTTTGTCTCGCCGCCACGGCTGGCTTACAACCTGATGCAACGCAGCCACTTTCACGCGATGGTCAGCGACCAGGGCCGCGTGGCGTCCACCGAGGTGATTTCTGCACGCCTGCAACCGGCGTCGGCAGCGGTGTGTGCGTGGCTGCAGTTGCCGGCGTTGTCGAGGGTGATCCAGATTTGCCGGGGCCGACGGATTGATGGGCGCCTGGTGCTGTATGTGGAGCACTACCTGAACCCGCAGTATTTTCCGGGGATTCTGGAATGCGACCTGAATCAATCAATGACCGAGCTGTATGCGCGCAAGTACGACTTGCAGTACGGCCGCGTGCGCTTCGAAATTGTGCCGACGTCATTGCCGGTGGAGGCCGCCGGCGCGTTGCGCGTGTCGGTGGGTAGCCCGGGCTTGCGCATCGCCCGGGTCAACTATGACCAGCACCAGCGCTTGATCGACTGCGACCTGGAGTTCTGGCGGCATGATGCGATTCATGTCGGCGTTGATGTGGTTTAACGCCCGTGGCGAGCCCGCTCGCCACGAAAACTCTGGCGGTCAGGTATCAGGGGTGAGGGTTTTAATGAGCTGATCCACATTGGTTTCCAGCTCTGCCACCGGGTCCGCGCCGTCGACATTCAACACCAGCAGTTGCGCACCACCTGCCGTCACCGCCGCTTTAACCGCTTCACTCGGCTGACGATGCTGCAGCACCACTGCCACGTCGTTGTCCTTCAAGCGCGCACTGAATGCCTGCAACGCTTGTGGCGTCCAGTCCGCATCCGGCCGTGCATCGGTAGCGACCACGTCCAGGTTCAAGCTGCTGACCAGATACGCGAAGTGATCGCTCAGGCTGACCACACTCAGGTTGTCCGCCTTGGCCAGCCGCGCCTCGCTGTGGGCGCTGAGCTTGAGCAGGCGTTGCTTGAGGGCCGCCAGGTTGGCGTCGATCTTCGGTTTGGCGCTGGGCGCCAGGCGGCCAAGGTCGGCGGCCATCACATCGGCCATGCGTCCCATATTGTTGCCCGACTGCCAGGGCTGGCTGTTCAAGCCATCAGCACTGCCAGGTTGCACGGCGATGCCTGGCAAACCGCCGTCCACCGGGCGCGCGGCGTCGACTTCGACGATACGGATATTGCTGCGCCGCGCCACCGGGTACAGCGGGTCGTCTGCCCACAGCGAGCGCAGGCCGATGGCGGCGTCGGCATCCTGCGCCAGGGTATTCAGCGCCGGGGCGCCACGGCCCGTGAAGTAGGACACCTGGCGCGAGCCGGGCAGGTTGGCCGGCGCAGCCCGCTCAAGCTGCACGTCGGTGCCCTTGAGCAGCACCTCGGCCAGCCCGTAGGTGATGGGCAAAGAAGCCAGGACCTTGACCGTTTTTTTGGTTTGGGTCAGGGCGGCATGGCCGAGGCCTTGGTTGACTTTGAATGCCTTGGGGTCGAGGCCGTCGACGGCCAGCGCCGAGGTGCTGAGCAAACAAGCGATGGCCAGGGCCAGTGGGCGAACGACAGGGCGCATTATCCAAGATTCCCTTTGAGGCTGGGCACGGTGCCGCGCGCGATGGCGGCGAAGGCGAAGGCGATACCGGCGACCAGAATGATCGCGGCGCCGGAGGGGATGGGCAGGTCGAAGATGATCGGCAGCAGGATGCCGCACAGCGTGCTGAGTGTGGCAATCACCACCGATACCCAGAAAAACCCTTTGAGCGACTGGCTCAGCAGGCGCGCCGCGGCGGCCGGAATCACCAGCAGCGCGCCCACCAGGATGGCGCCGATCACCTTGACGGCCGCCACGGTGATCAGTGTCACGAGGATCACGAACAAGTAGTCCAGCGTCTTCACCGCCACACCGCGCACCGCTGCCAGTTGCGGGTTGAAGCTGGCCAGCATGATGCGGTTATACAGTGGCAGCGCCAGGGCCATCACCAGCGAGCCAACCACGCCCAGCACCAGCAAGTCATTGGCGTTCACCGTCAACACTGAGCCAAACAGCACGTTTTCCAGGATATGCACGTTGATCTTGCCTGCCAGGATCAACAGCAGGCTGGCGCCCAATGCCAGTGACACCGACAGGAACACGCCGATCAAGGTGTCCGGCGCCAGGCCGGTGCGGTTGCGCAGGTAATTGAGCAGGATGCCGAACAGCAGGCAGTAGCCGAACAGCGCGCCATAGGGCCCGGTATAGGGTTCGCCGAGCAGAATGCCCACGGCCACGCCGGTCAGCGCGGCATGCCCGACAGCCTCGGAGAAAAACGCAAAGCGTTTGACCACCACCAGCGTCCCCAGGCCGCCGAGTACCGGGCCGATCAGCAAACCGGCGAGCAAGGCATTGACCACAAACCCATAGGCCAACGCTTCCGGCAGGTACCCGGACGAGGCCCAGCCCTGGACCATCAAACGAAACGCTTCATAACTCATGGCGCCGAGCTCCGCGGGTGGGTGGAGAACAGGGTCAGCAGGCGGTCCGGGGTCAGCGCCGCGTTGGGGGTGGCGTCGAACAGCACGCGGCGGTTCAGGCCGGTGACGCGGTCGGCGAGACGGCCGACGGCTTCCAGGTCGTGTTCGATCCACAGCACGGTGATCCCGGCCAGCCGCCAGTCATTCAGCAGCCGTTCGAACACCTGGATACCCGCCTCGTCGAGGGCCGACATCGGTTCATCCAGCACCAGCAGGTGGGGCGACGGGATCAGGCCCTGGGCCAGTAACACACGCTGACGCTCACCACCGGATAACGCGCCCATGCGGCGTTTGCGCTTGTCCTGCATACCCACCCGTTCCAGCGCCTCGCCAATCGCGGCGGCGTAGTGTTTGGACAGGCCCAGAAACGCCGGGCGGCGTTGACACATGGCGGCCATGAAGTCGTCCACCGTCATCGGCAAGCCCCGGTCGAATTCCAGCGCCTGGGGCACGTACCCGATGGTGCCGGGCGTCGTTGGCCATTGCAGGCGCAATTGACCGTGGTGCGGCGTTTGCCCCAACAGCGTCTTGATCAGCGAACTTTTGCCGCCGCCGTTCGGGCCGACCAACGCATGAATGCTGCCCGGTTCTACCTGGAAACTGACAGCGTCAAGAATCACCGTGCGACCCAGGGTCAGTGACACGTTATCGAAGTCCAGGGTTGGGCCGACGCTGGCCGCTTTGAGTTGCTCCGCCGCTGTCATGCCCCCGACTCCTGAATCGCCCGCACCACGGTGTTGAGGTTGCCGGTCATTTCCACTTCGTATTTTTCAGGTGTGTATTCGCCGTAGGAAATATGCGACAGCGGGTACAGCTTGACCCCGGATTCACGCTGGATGGTCTCGACGTAGGTGGACGGGAAATCCATCTCCGAGAAGATCACCTTCACATCCAGGGCGCGCAGTTCGTCGATGGTTTTTTTCAACTGGCTGGGGCTTGGCTCGATACCGTGGGCGGGCTCGACTACGGCGGTGACTTCCAGGCCGAATTCGCGCAGCAGGTAGTCGTAGGCGGCGTGCACGGTGGCCACGCGCAGGTCGGGGTTGGGCGCGCTGGTCAGCTTAGCCAGGGCGTCGGCGCGCATCTGGCGCAGGCGCTTGCCGTAGGCGCGGGCATTCTGGGTGTAGGCCTTGGCATTGTCCGGGTCAAGCTTGCCCAACTCGCGGGCGATGTTGTTGACCTGGGCAATCGACGCGCTGATCGACAGGAAGGTGTGCGGGTTGACCACCTTGCCCGCGCCACGCGCGGCATTCCCCGTGGCGGCGAGCAACGGCACGTTGGCGTTGGCCTCGATCACCGGGATGTGCGGGCGCTCGCTGGTGGCGATCATGCGGTCGGCGAAATCGTCATGCCCGACGCCGTTGAGCACGATCACATCGAGGGTGCCGATGCGCTTGATGTCTTCGGCGCGAGGCTCGTAGGCATGCGGGTTGAAGCCTGCCGGAATCAGCGGGACCACGTCGGCTTTGTCGCCGACAATGTTAGCCACGTAACTGTAATAAGGGTGCAGGGTGATGCCGATACGCAAGCGTTTGGCCGCCTCGGCATTTGCCAAGGGCGCCAGCATCAGGCTGAACAGGCTAACCAGCAACAGGCGCAACAGGGGAGATGAAATAGACATGGGCACTCGGTCTTCTCGTTCAGTGACGGTGCTGGCGCGTAACGCCGGCATCGAATTGCGCGACCACCTGTTGCCAGCCGGCGGCGATCAGCGCCTGGTCAGTGAGGTCGGAAGGGGGGGCGAGATGGGCTTGGCGGTTGAGCCAGATATCCGCCTCGGCACCGTGCACGCGCATCAGCAGCGAGCCGCTGGCGCTCGGCGTCTGGCTCAGGCCCAAATAGGCAGCAGGCGCCAGCAACGTCCAGCGGTGGCCGCCACGGCTGACCGAACTGGCGTCCTGGGCAAACGGTGCAAAACCTGCTTCGGCCAGTTGCGCAGGCGTCGGCAGGGCACTGTGCTCCTGTTGCAGCAGCTGGATTTCATCCAGGGTCACCCGCAGGTCGGCGTAGATGCCTTGTTCGGATGCGCTGAGGTCGCGACGGGCGTCCAACTGGTGGCTGGGCAGCGCCGCGACTTCCTGGGTTTCACTGTGCAGGGCCACCACCGAACCGGCCACCGCGAGGATGATCAGGCACAGCAGCAACACGTAGAGGGTTTCGTGGCCGGCACCGGCGGGGCGTACAACCTGCGTCGTGCTCATTGAGGCTGGATATCCGCTTGGTCGATTTCAACGACGTGGCCGGGGCCCGCATCAAACAGCACATAGAACTCGGCGGCGGGCTTTTTGAAGGTCAGGGTCGAGTCCTGGCCGAGTTTGCCGGGCAGCAGGATGGTTTCGTCGTAGCCGATGACGTCCAGGGTCACGCCCGGGGCGCCGCTGCCGTCGGAGAAACCGCCGGTGCACTGGATCTGCTCGCCGGGGATTTCCTTGCATTCGCACATCGGGTTGTGGGCCAGGGCGGTGGTACTGAAACCTGCGCAAAGCAATAGCGCCGCAGCGGAGTGGGTCAGGTGCTTGAACGTCATGGTTTAACTCCTTGCTTGTTCAGCCAGGCAATGGTGGCAGGCGAGGCCTGGCTTAGCGGGATGGAACCCTGGTGCATCGTGCCGTCCCAGCCTTCCATGGTGACCCACAGTTCGGCATCGACCGGCGTGCGCTCAGGCACCGGCAATGCGGCGCCCATGCGGTAAGGCGTACCAAAGAAGATCACCCCGGCGGCGCGCAAGCTGCGTGGTTTGCCGATACGCAGGTAGGTGGCCTTGACCTGCGCGGCACAGGTGTCACACAGGGCGGCGTTGAAGAATTTCATCGGGCCGGCCGGGTCCGGGCTCGGGCCTTCGTTGCGGAATTCGGCGAGTGTCAGGCTCCAGGGCCCGACCTGCACGTCGCCGACGACCCGCTCGCCAATCCCGGTGTCACCGCGAAACAGTGCGGAATCGGCGAAGTATTTGGGCATGAACCCCAGGGGTACCAGCAACAGCAGGATGTTGATATGGAACCGCCATTTCAGCCAAACAGCGCGCAGCCTCGAAGGCGGTGTAGCAGCAGTGACCTTGCTCATCCGTTGGCCTCCGAGGTTTCAGCCTGCCTGGCGGGGAGGGCGGCCGGTTGGCGCGAGGCCTTATTGCTGCGCTTGAGTGCATTGAGGGTGGCCAGGGCGGTGCGCTTGGTCCAGATCAGCAGGCCACTCAACACCATCATGCTCAGCACCAGGCCGAAGAACGCCCAGATCAGCTTGATCCACAGCCCGCCAAAGTCGCCGGTGTGCAGCGGGCGCATGGATTCGGTGACGAACTCCAGCGTTGAGCGGTCGGACAGCAAGTGCGACACCGCGATCTCGCCGCTGTACGGGTTGAGTTGGGCCGTCTGGAACATCAGCGGGTACCAGCCGCGCCCGCCGATTTGCAGGTGGCTATAGGCGTTGAGCGGCAGGAACACAAACGTCGCATCCAGCCCGGGAATGCGTTGGCTGGCAATCTCGATGGCGTCGTCCAGTGGGATCATCGGTGCCGGCACACCCGGCGTGGACATCGGCACCTTCTCACGGGCGATCACGGGGACGATCGGTTCGCTGGAGATGGAAATCTGGTTGTCCCCCAGGATCGCCTGGATCAGGAACCAGGTGCCGGTGATGGAAATCACCGCGATAAACCAGATTGACCAGATCCCGCTCAGGCGATGGAAGTCCCCCCAGAAGATTCGCGCACCGTGACGGATACGCAGGGTCGGTCGCAGAAAACCCTTCCAGAAACGCTTGTAGACCACCAGCCCGGTCACCAGTGACGCCAGCAACGGCAGGCCGAGCGCCGAGACCAGGTACCAGCCCCAACTGAAGCCATTCGTGAACGGCACCAGCCACCAGCCGTGCAGGGCGCGGGTAAATTGCTTGAAATCGAAGGCTGGGCTGATGCCCTGGATCGCCCCGGTGTAGGGGTTGACGTAGGCCTCGACGGAGCGCCCATCCGGGTAGCTGAGGTCGACACTGAGGGCGAAGTGCGTTTCGTCCGGGCGGATGATCGACTGCACAATCACTTGGGGCTCTTCGCGTTTGATCGCGGCGATCACCTGGTCAAAGCTCAGCATCCGGGCATCTTCCGACGGCTTGCTTGCACGGATATCCGGGTTGGCCAGCCACACGATTTCCTGGCTGACCACCGCCAGGGTGCCGGTCACGCAGACGATCAGCACAAAAAACCAGATGGGTAACGCCAGCCAGCTGTGCACCAGAAACCAGAGTTTTGAACGTGACTTCTTTGACGTGTGAACGTTAGACATGTGAATACGGGTCTTGAACGAAGGAGGGCGATGGAGGCCCGGAAAAGGCCGGTCGTAGCTTTTGCTGACGCGACGGGCTGTATCTAAGTTAAGACGGATGAGCATGAGAAATCCCCAAGCCGCAAATGAAAGAAAATGTTTCAGGTTCGCATTCACTGGGCTTTTCGCGCCTTGATCGAACACGAAACATGTTCCAAGCCATCACCCAGGTGCCATTGATGGGGCCGGGGGGCTGCGTAGGATGGGGGCACACCGTTGAGTGAGCCCGAAGAAAAAATGACTGCCAGAACCCTCTACGACAAACACATCGATTCCCATACGGTGTGCCCCCTGGACGACCAGGGCCATGTCCTTCTGTACATTGACCGCCAGGTGATCAACGAATACACCAGCCCCCAGGCGTTCAGCGGCTTGCGCGAGGCCGGGCGTAAGGTTTGGCGCCCTGGCACGGCGCTGGCGGTGGTTGACCATGTAAACCCCACCACGCCCACGCGTATCGCGGCGATGCCCGATGCGGGCGGCGCGCGGCAGGTGTCGTACCTGGCGGAAAACTGCCAGGATTTCGGCATCGAGCTGCTGGATATCCTCGACAAGCGCCAAGGCATCGAACACGTGATTGCGCCGGAGCAGGGCTTCATTTTGCCGGGCATGGTGATCGCCGCCGGTGATAGCCACACCACCACCTACGGCGCATTGGGCGCGTTCGGGTTTGGCATCGGCACCTCCGAAATCGAGCACCTGCTGGCCTCGCAGACCCTGGTCTACAAGCGCCTGAAAAGCATGCGTGTGACCGTCGACGGCAAACTGGCGCGCGGCCTGACCTCCAAGGACGTGATCATGGCGCTGATCGGCAAGATCGGCGCGTCCGGTGCCACCGGCTACGCCATTGAGTTTCGCGGTTCCACCGTGGATGCGCTGAGTGTCGAAGCGCGCATGACCATCTGCAACATGGCCGTGGAAGCCGGTGCGCGCGGCGCATTCATGGCGCCGGACGAAAAAGTTTTCGCCTACCTCAAGGGCAAGCCTCGCGCGCCGAAAGGCGCGTTGTGGGAACAGGCACTGGTCGGCTGGCGCCAGCTGCATTCGGATGCCGACGCCGTGTTTGATCAAGAAGTGCAGCTCGATGCCAGCACCCTGGAACCCATGGTCACTTGGGGCACCAGCCCCGACCAGGCCGCCCCCATCGGCGCCCGCGTGCCCGACCCGCAAGAGGTGAGCGACCTGATCCTGCGCCAGGACATGCGCCGCGCGCTGAATTACATGGGCCTGGAGGCCGGCATGCCGCTGAGCGATATCGTGATCAGCCATGCGTTTATCGGCTCTTGCACCAATGCCCGCATCGAGGACCTGCGCGACGCTGCCAGTGTGGTGCGCGGCAAACACGTGGCCGACCACGTACGGGCGATGATTGTCCCCGGCTCCACCGCCGTGCGCGACCAGGCCGAAGCCGAAGGGCTCGCGGCGATCTTTATCGACGCCGGCTTCGAATGGCGCCAGTCCGGCTGCTCGATGTGCCTGGCGATGAACGACGATGTGCTGGCCCCCGGCGACCGCTGCGCGTCCAGCACCAACCGCAACTTCGAAGGGCGCCAGGGCGCCGGCGCCCGCACTCACCTGATGAGCCCGGCCATGGTCGCCGCCGCCGCCATCACCGGCCGCCTCACCGATATTCGTCACTTTGGAGACCGCGCATGAGCCTGCAACCGTTCACCCAGGTCACCGGCAAGGCTGCGCCGATGCTTGCAGCGAATATCGACACCGACGTGATCATGCCCAAGCAATTTCTCAAGGGCATCGACCGCAGCGGTCTCGACCGAGGGTTGTTCTTCGACCTGCGCTTCCTCGCGTCAGGCGAGCCCAACCCGGCATTCGTGCTCAACCAGCCGGCCTGGCAGGGCGCGTGCTTTATGGTGGTCGGGCCGAACTTCGGCTGTGGCTCCAGCCGTGAGCATGCGGTGTGGGGCTTGAAGCAAATGGGGATTCGCGCGCTGATCGGCAGCCGCTTTGCCGGGATTTTTTATGACAACTGCCAGCGTAACGGCGTGTTGTTGATCACTCTGGACGATGCGCTGCTGCAGGCGCTCGGGCAGACCGTAAGCCAGCCTGAACAGGCGCAGATCAGTGTGGATCTGCAGGCGCAGCAGATTCGCCTCGCGGACGGCCAGGTGATCCCCTTCCAGATCGACACCTTGCGCAAGACCGCGCTGCTGCTCGGCCTGGATGCGATTGGCAGCACTTTGCAGCGCAGTGACCAGATCCAGGCGTTCGAGCGCAGGCACCTGGCGGCCAACCCCTGGCTTGGTTGACACACCGGGCGCCGTAGACTTAAGTGGGACCGACAAGGACGTCGGCTCATTATAAGAAAAGGAAGTCTCTGCCATGCACGTGCTGAACGTTGAGCCTGAATCAACGCGCTCGACCCGCAATGCACGCTTGATCATCTTCGCGCGCGGGGTGTCGGATTTCGGCGCGTTCCTCAACATGGTGGCGTTGTCCACTTACGTGTATTGGCTCAGCCACAGCGTGATGTTTGTCAGTGTCTTCCTGGCGTGCCGCGTTACCGGTGGAATCCTTGCGAGCCTGTTCGGGATTGCTTTTTTCAGGCGCTTTGCCGGACGAGGCACGTTGGCCGGGCTGGACCTTGCCCGAGCCTTATTGCTGGTGCCGCTGCTGGTGTTGATACCGACACAGCAGCTCAGCGTGCTGCCCTTCATCGCGTTTGGCATCGGCTTGTGCAATTCGTTGTTTGCGATTGGCCTGAACAGTCAGTTGCCCACCTGGGTAGCGCTGGAGCAGCGGGTTTCCACCAATGCATGGATTACTTCTGCAGCCGCCACCGGTGCGGTGTTTGGCAGCTTGTTGTCCGGGGGGCTGATTGCCACGGCGGGATTCGAAGCCGTGTTTGCCGTGAACATCGGCACCTATATCGTTGCCGCCTGCCTGATCCTGCCGTTGCGGGCGTTGTACTCAGGTGCGATGTCCGTGCATCGAGGCCTCGCGGCTGAATGGCATGAACTGAAGAAAGGCCTGCGGAGCGCGCCGGTGCTGGCCGCGATGTTATTGATCAGCCTGCTCGACACCCTTGGCAGCGCTGCGCATAACGTCGGCTGGCCGGTGTTGTCCCAGTACATTTCGCCCGATACGGCAAAAACCGTGATGGGCTACCTGCTGGCGGTTTGGGCCTGTGGCAAGTTCGTGGGCGCGCGGCTGGCCAGTGCCGTGTTGAAAAATCGTGGTACCGCAGGCATGGAGCGCCTGTTTATGGCCGGTGTGGCGCTGATGTCCAGCGGCTTTATCCTGACCTTCCAACAAAGCGAACTGTGGCTGGCGCTGGTGTGGGTGGTGTGGGCGGGGTTGGGAGATGGTATTTCCGAGGTGGCCTTGGTTTCCCGCGCGCAGAGTGAACCGGATAGCCTGCGCCTGCCGCTGTTCAGTTTATTGACCCTGATCCAGATGGCCGGCTTTGGCGTAGGCATGCTCGTGGTCGGGCCGTTCTACCTGACGTGGGCGCCGGCCCAAGTGATTGTGTTGTTCCACGGGCTGCCGTTGACCGCCCTGGTGGTCATGGGCCTATGGCTGGGTTACAGCGCCAATCGGGGCGTCAGATCGACAACCCCTTGAAGTGCTCCTGCAAAAATTCCACACACGCTCTTAATTTCCCGGAGTAGGCCAACCGCGTCGGGTATACCGCCCACACGTTGGCGCTCTGGGTGTAGCCGTGCAACACCTGTACCAGCTTGCCTTGTTCGAGCAGCGGCTTCACATCCCACATCGAGCGCAGCAACACCCCGCGTCCGTCCAGGGCCCACTGCAACACGATCTCGCCATTGTTGGAGGACAGCGGCCCGCGTACGCGAACACTTTGCGCGCTGCCATCACGCTCCAGGTTCCAGATGCCAAAGGCGTTGTCACGCTCCTTGAGCACCAGGCAGTCGTGCTGCTCCAGGTCACTCAACTGTTGCGGGGTGCCCCGACGCTTCAGGTAAGCCGGCGCCGCGCACAGCACTCGGCGGTTGCTCACCAAGCGTCGGCCGATGTGTTGACCGGGAATGTCATCGCCCACGCGAATTTCCAGGTCGAAGCCTTCGCTGACGATGTCCACCACGCGGTCGAACAGGTCCAGGCGGATTTCCAGGTCCGGGTATTGTTCGGCCAGCAACGACAGGGCCGGCGCCACATGGTTGCGCCCAAAGCCGAAGCTGCTGCACATATGCAGATGCCCACGGGGGCTGTCGTGGGCGTCGCAGAGTTCATCGGAAAGTTGCTGGAAGTCTTCGAGGATGCGCACGGCCCAGCGCTGCACCCGTTCACCGTCTTCGGTGAGGGCGATGCGCCGGCTGGTGCGGTGCAGCAGGCGAGTGGCCAGGGTGGTTTCGAGGATCTGGATGCGCTTGCTGACATACGCAGGCGACAGCCCCAACTCATCGGCAGCGGCGGCGAAACCCGCCTTGCGAATCACGGTCAGGAACACCCGCAGGTCTTCGGGTAGGGGCACGTTATCTTTCTTGTTAGTCATCAGAAAACAAGCGTGGCGGCATGAGCCGCCAGCATAGCACCGGATGCGCGCACCTTCCGGCGCGGCTGGGCGTGAATGCCTATTCGGCAGCAATCTTCGCTTGCGCGGCACGCGCATGCCGGCCATGTTTGAGGGCAATCGGCGCCATCTTGTCGCGATCCAGTTCACCTTCCCAGGCGGCCACCACCAGCGTGGCGACGGCGTTACCGATGATATTGGTCAGCGAGCGGCATTCAGCCATGAAGCGGTCGACACCGAGGATCAGCACCATCGCTGCCACCGGTACGGTCGGCACCACCGCCAGGCTCGCCGCCAATGCCACAAAGCCGGCACCGACGACGGCACCGGCGCCTTTGGAGGTGAGCATGGCCACGGCCAGCAACGTCAATTGTTGCTCCAGCGGCAGGTCGATATTGGTGGCCTGGGCCAGGAACAACACCGCCAAGGTCATATAGATGTTGGTGCCGTCCAGGTTGAAGGTGTAGCCGGTCGGCACCACGATACCCACCACGCCTTTGGACGCGCCGAGGCTTTCGAGTTTCTGGATCAGTTGCGGCAGCGCCGACTCCGACGAGCTGGTGCCGAGCACGATCAGCAGTTCCGACTTGATGTAACCCATCAACTTGAAAATGCTGAAGCCGGCGTAACGGGCGATGCTGCCCAGTACCACCGCGACAAAAAACAACGCGGTGATATAGAAGGTGCCGACCAGCTTCAGCAGCGGCAGCAATGAGCCCACGCCGTACTTGCCGATGGTGAACGCAATCGCGCCGAAGGCACCGATAGGCGCTACTCGGCTGATCATCGCCACGATGCGGAAAAACACCTCGCTGGCCTGGTTGATGACACTCACCAGCGGCCGCGCTTTCTCACCGACCATCACCAGGCCGAGGCCGAACAGCACGGAAATAAACAGCACCGGCAGAATTTCACCTTTGGCGAAGGCATCGAAAAAGGTCCCGGGGATGACATTCAGCAGAAACCCGGTCACGCCCTCACTGTGCTGCGCCTGGCCGACAAAGCCGGCGATGGCTGAACTGTCGAGGGTCTTCACGTCGATATTGAAACCCACGCCGGGGTGCAGCAGGTGTGCAGCGAGAATGCCGATCAGCAGCGCGATGGTCGAAACGATCTCGAAGTACAGCAGCGCTTTGCCGCCCACGCGGCCGACCTGTTTTACATCGTGCATGCTGGTGATGCCGGAAACCACCGTGCAGAAGATGATCGGGCCGATGATCATCTTGATCAGCTTGATAAACCCGTCGCCCAGCGGCTTGAGGTCGATACCGATTTGCGGCCATACGTGGCCGATCAATACACCCAGCGCGATCGCGATGAGCACCTGTACGTAGAGGGTTCCCAGCAGTTTTCGGATTGTCATTGTTATTATCTCGAGGGGCTTTTTTTGGGCAAAGCGAACCCGTCGCAGGCATTTTCAGCCGGCGAGGCGGGTCCGTCAGGTCACGGGGGCATACGGCTCAGCGCAGGAAGTCGAGGACTTCGCCAAGCAACAGTTCAGGCACTTCTTCGGCGATGTAGTGGCCGGCGGGCAGGGCTTTGCCACGGACATCGGTGGCGACTTTCTGCCATTCCTCAAGCGGTTCGAAACAGCGGCCGACAGTGCCTTCGGCGCCCCACATCACCAGCAACGGCAGGTTCAGGTGGTGGCCGGCGTCGATATCCGCCTGGTCGTGCTCAAGGTCGATACCGGCGGCAGCGCGGTAGTCTTCGCAGATACCGCGAGCCGTACCTGGCAGTTGCAGGCAGCGCAGGTACTCGGCGAAGGCTTCATCGGTAAACGGCTTGAGCCCGGCACTGCGGCTGCCCATCACGCTGCGCAGGTAGAGTTGCGGGTTGCTCTCGATCAACGCCTCCGGCAGCGGCGCCGGGCGGATCAGGAAGAACCAGTGCCAGTAGGCGCGGGCGAAGGTCTCGTCGGTTTGGGCGTACATCGCCAGGGTTGGCGCAATATCCAGCAGCACCATGCGTTGCACGGCCTTGGGATGGTCCAGCGCCAGGCGATGGGCGACCCGGGCACCACGGTCGTGGGCCAGTACCGAGAACGTGTCAAAGCCCAGCGCCTTCATCAGTTCGACGCCGTCGCGGGCCATTTCCCGCTTCGAGTAGTTGCTGTGGTGATCGTTGGCCGGCGGCTTGCTGCTGTCGCCATAGCCGCGCAGGTCGGCTGCCACCACGCTGAAATGCTCGGCCAACTGTTCGGCGACTTTGTGCCAGATGACGTGGGTTTGCGGGTGCCCGTGCAGCAGGAGCAGACCCGGACCTGTACCGCCTTTGCGGTAGCTGATGTCCACGCCGTTGACGTGGCACTGGTCTTTTTGGAATCCGGCGAACATGGAATGACTCCTCGTGATGATTGCCTGCATCCTGGAATCACGCAGCATTTGGGGCAAGGGGGAAAGCGTGTAGGGGTTGTTCATGAAGTGTGTAGGAGCCTGCCGGCCAGGCTCTATTGTTCAAACAACGAGGCCCCTGTGGGCGCGGGCTTGCCGGCGATGGTATCGACGCGATAGACCCGGATACGCCGAGGTATCTGCATCGCAGGCAAACCAGATGGGGGGCAGGCGCGATCTCAGCCTTGCGTGAACATCGCTTCGGCGCGCTGGCGGATCTGTGCTTCGGTCAGGTCTTCTTTGCGTGTGGCCAGGAACCACAGGTGGCCGAATGGATCTTTTACGCTCGCCGACCGGTCGCCGTAGAACTGATCCTTGGGCTCTGACACTACACTGGCGCCGGCCGCAACGGCGCGTTCGAATTGCGCATCCACGTCGTGCACATACAGGTGCAGACCGACACTGGTGTGTTCATCCGGATTGCGCAATGCCATTTCAGCGCAGGGCGAGCCCAGCATGAGCGCCGAGTCACCGATGCGCAGTTCGGCGTGGCCGACCTTGCCGTCGGGCATGTCCAGGCGCATGACTTGCGTGGCGCCGAAGGCTTTCTTGTAGAACGCGATGGCTTCGGCGGCGTTGTCGATGCCCATATAAGGCGTAACGCTGTGATAACCCTCGGGGATAGGTTTGGCACTCATGTCGTTCTCCTTGATTGGGGTTATGGAGGTACGGGTTATTCACTATAGGCCACGTATCGCGCGCCTTGCGGGTAGCCGACGAGGTGTTGGCCCGGCAACAGTGAACCGGCAGATTGCTGCGCCAAAGGCGGTTTTCGATCTCGGTTTGGTGGCCAGGCCGCCTGTTTCGGGGCACGGCACAGAAGCTGCAATAGAGCAGACAAACCATTCGCCCAAGAGCGTTGTATGTCTGTACTGCCTGTGTCTGCCGATTACCCCATTCACGCACCCCATGCCGAACTGATCCGCGATGAAGCCCAGGCGATTGCCGTCGCCCATCGCGTCGCCGCCGTGCTGCTGGAGCAGGACGCCGAACGCGACCGCACCCGCCAGGTCCCCGCCGAGGTGGTCGACCTGTATTCCAACAGCGGCCTGTGGGGCATCAGCGTGCCGCGCGAGTTTGGTGGCGCCCAAGTCTCCTATGCGGTGCTGGCCCAGGTGATTGCGATTATCTCGGCGGCCGACCCATCGCTGGGGCAGATCCCGCAGAACCACTACTGCCTGCTGGAGGATATTCGCCTGCAAGGCACGCCCGAGCAGCAGGCGCATTTCTTCGGCCTGGCGCTGCAAGGCCATCGTTTTGCCAATGCGCTGTCGGAAACCGGCGGCAAGCACGTGCAGGACATCCAGGCCACTGTTCGACGCGAAGGCGACGGTTATGTGATCAACGGCCGCAAAGGCTATTGCACCGGTTCGCTGTACGCCCACTGGCTGGCGGTGCTGGCGCTGGATGAGCAGCAAAATGCGCAACTGGCCTTCGTCAAGCGTGGCACGAAAGGGCTGGTGGTGGTCGACGACTGGGACAGCATGGGCCAGCGCACCACCAGCAGCGGCAGCGTGCTCGCGGAAAACCTGCGGGTGCCGGCTTTCAATCTGTTTCCTACGCATAAATCCTACGATTCCCCGACTCTGGCCGGTCCTTTCGCACAACTGACCACCGCCGCCATCGACGCCGGAATTGCCCGTGCCGCGTTGCGCGACACTGTGCAGTTCGTGCAGCAATTTGCCCGGCCGTGGATCGACGCAGGGGTGCAAAAAGCCAGTGAAGACCCGCTGACCATCATCCAGGTCGGCGCCCTGGATATTCGCCTGGAAGCCGCCGAAGCCCTGTTGCAACGCGCTGGTTTTGCCCTGGACGCCGCACGCCCGGCACCGAATGAAGACAACGTCGCCCACGCGTCTCTGGCCGTGGCTCGGGCCAAGGTGTTGACGACTGAAATCGCCATAGAAGCCAGCAACAAACTGTTCGAACTTGGCGGTACTCGTTCGACGCTGAAGAAGCACAACTTCGACCGCCACTGGCGCAACGCGCGGGTGCACACCCTGCACGACCCGGTGCGCTGGAAATACCACGTGGTGGGCAACTGGTTGCTCAATGGCGTCAAGCCGCCACGTCACGACTGGTCATAACGCATGGCCGAGTTATTTAAAAACATCTATTGGGCTGACATCGGCCAAGCCTGCCTGGAAACCCTGAGCATGCTCGGCGCCGCGCTGGGTTTTACCGTGCTGCTGGGGTTGCCGCTCGGCGTGCTGCTGTTTCTCACCGGCAAGCGCCAGTTGCACGAAGCGCTGGTGGTGTATCGGTTGCTGTCAGTGGTGGTCAACGTGCTGCGGTCGCTGCCGTTCATCATCCTGCTGATTGTGTTGATCCCGCTGACCACGTTGCTGGTCGGCACGTCCCTCGGCGTGCCGGGCACCATCCCGCCGCTGGTGGTGGGCTGCACCCCGTTTTTTGCGCGGCTGGTGGAAACCGCGTTGCGCGAGGTGGACCGCGGTGTGGTGGAGGCAACCCAGTCCATGGGCGCCAGTACCTGGCAGGTGGTCCGCCACACGCTGTTGCCGGAGGCTCGCGGCGGGTTGCTGGCGGCGGTGACCGTGACCGCAATTGTGCTGGTGGACTACACCGCCATGGCCGGGGTGATCGGTGGCGGTGGCCTCGGTGACCTGGCGATTCGCTATGGCTATCAGCGTTTCCAGACCGACGTGATGGTGGTCACCGTGGTGCTTTTGCTGGTGCTGGTGCAGGCCCTTCAGATGACGGGTGACCGTTTGGTAGCGCGTTATAGCCGCCGTTAATTCTTATAAAGCTAACCTTGGAGCATGCATGAAAAAGTCCCTGGCCATTTTGGCTGCTGTCCTGTCGTTCAATGCGTTCGCCAACGAGAAATTGGTGGTGGGCGCGACCCCTGTACCTCACGCGGAAATCCTCGAGTTCGTCAAACCGGTATTGGCCAAGGAAGGTGTGGATTTGCAAATCAAAGTCTTCACCGACTTTATCCAGCCCAACCAGCAATTGGCGCTGAAAAACATCGACGCCAACTATTACCAGTACCGCCCGTTTCTGGATGATTACAACAAGACTCGCCACACCGACCTGGTGCCGGTGGTGGGTGTGCATATCGAACCGTTTGGTGCTTACTCGACGCGGATCAAAAACATTGCTGAGCTCAAGGACGGCGCCACTGTGTCGATCCCCAACGACCCGGTCAACACCGGGCGCGCGCTGGTGCTGCTGGATGAAGCCGGGCTGATCAAACTCAAGGATCCAAGCAACACCTTGAGCACACCGCGCGATATCGCGCAGAACCCCAAGCACCTGAAAATCCGCGAACTGGAAGGCGCCTTGCTGGCGCGCTCGGTGAGCCAGGTGGACTTGGCGTTTGTGTTTGCCAATTACGCGTTGGAAGCGGGGATCGATACCAACAGCGCGTTGATTGTGGAGAAGGGTAAATCGCTGTACGTCGAGTACCTGGTTGCGCGACCGGACAATATCAACGACCCGGGTATTCAGAAGTTGGCCAAGGCGTTGAATTCCGAGGCAGTGCGCCAGTTCATTTTGGCGCGCTACAAAGGCCAGATTGCCCCAGGCTTCTGAGCCTGGCAAATCACTAAATGTGGGAGCGGGCTTGCTCGCGAATGCGGAGTGTCAGCCAACAATTTTGTTACTGATACAACGCATTCGCGAGCAAGCCCGCTCCCACATTGATCGCATTCCCAAGTCAAGATGCGGTGGTGGGGTCCAGCAAATGGGCACCCGGCCCACGCTCGCCGAGTTGATCATCCTGATTACGCAAAGGGCACGCGTCCAACGACAGGCACCCACACCCAATGCACCCACTGAGTTTGTCGCGCAGCAGCAACAATTTGTTGATGCGATCGTCCAGGTCCTCTCGCCACAGCGCGGACAGACGTTCCCAATCCTGCTTCGTAGGCGTGCGCTCATTCGGCAAGGTCTGCAATGCTTCGCCAATGGTCGCCAGCGGAATCCCCAAGCGTTGGGCAATCTTGATCACCACCACCCGCCGCAACACATCCCGTGGGTAGCGGCGCTGGTTGCCCGCATTGCGGTTGCTCTTGATCAGCCCCTTGGACTCATAGAAGTGCAGCGCCGTGACCGCTACGCCACTGCGGGCGGCCAGTTGGCCGACGGTGAGTGCTTTGTTGAGCATGAAAAACTCCGAATCAATGCTTGACCTTGACTTAACTAGAGGTTTTACCCTGCGTGGCATCGAATCGCAAGATTCTGCCTACAGAGAAAGGGGAGTGTTCATGCAGGTATCAGAGAAGAGTCGCAGCTTCACTCAATTGATCGAGTTTCAGATCGAGCCCCGGCAGCAGTCTGCCCTGGTGGCGGCCTTGTCCATCCAAAGCGAGCGCCTGGCCCAAGGCCATGGCGGCTTTATCAATGCGAGTGTGCAGGTCAGCGAGGACGGGCGGCGGGTGCTCAATTACCTGCAATGGCGTTCCCGTGAGGACGGTGAGGCGGCGTTTGAATGTTTTGAGCACGGCGAGGAAGATTTCTGGACGCTGATCCGCGCTCACCAGGCCACGGCGGTGACGTTTGGTTCGTTCCAGGTGCTGCGCAGCTTTGAGCGCAGCCATGACAACGCCTTGCACTGCCGCCTAAATGGATAGGTGCAGCATCCGCTCACCTTGCACGTTTTCCCCAGGGCGGCGCTTGTTCACCGCCAGCTCGCCGATCTTGATCAGGCGTGTGCGCGTGACGTTGCGGCTCAAGCCCAGCAGGCTGGCGGTGTGCACCTGGTTGTAATGGCTGAAGCGGTAGGCGGCGCGCAATAACGCGTCCTCGACCTTTTCGTGCAGGGCGCCGGCCTGTTCCTCGAACAGCTTTTGAAACGCGCGCGCCAGCAACGCTTCTGCGCTGTTATCGCTGGTGTGCTGGCTGTCGTCCTGACGCTCGATGCGCAGGTTCGACAGGCGCAGATCATCGCGTTCGATCACGCCGTTGCGGCAGATCAGCAGGGTGTGGTGAATCACGTTTTCCAGCTCGCGAATATTGCCTGGCCAGCTGTAGCTTTTGAGCTTGTGTTCGGCCTCGCGGCTGATGGTGATGGGGCCATAGCCCAGGCGCTGGCTGTAAGCTTCAATGAAATGCCGGGTCAGCGGCAGGATGTCGCCGGGGCGCTCGCGCAGCGGGCTGAGCTCAAGGCTGACGACGTCAAGGCGGTAGTAGAGGTCTTCGCGAAAATGCCCGGCATTAATCGCCTTTTCCAGTTGCACGTTGGTCGCGGCCAGCACGCGCACGTCGATGGGGATGCTCTTGCGCGAGCCCAGGCGCACCACCTCGCGTTCCTGTAATACACGCAACAGTTTGACTTGGATCGCCATCGGCAAGTCGCCGATCTCATCCAGGAACAACGTGCCGCCGTCGGCTTCTTCGAACCAACCGGCCTTGGCACTGAGCGCGCCGGTAAAGGCGCCTTTTTCATGGCCGAACAGCTCGGCCTCCACCAGCGATTCGGAAAACGCCCCGCAGTTCACCGCCACGAACGGTCGGTTGCGCCGTGCGCTGAGGTTATGAATGTGACGCGCTACCAGCTCTTTACCGGTGCCGGTCTCGCCGATGATCAGCACGCTGGCCTCGCTGGGCGCCACTTGCTGGATGTGGTCGAGCAGCGCCTGGGATTTCGGGTCTTCGAAGACTTGGGCCGTGGCGCGAATCGACGTCGCGAGGGCGGGCGAGGGCGGTAAGGTTAAAAGCTGCATGGGCACCTCTCTTAAGAGTAGAACGTCGGTATTGGCAGGGAATGGTTCAACGCCCAGTCCCCGAGTTCGTGGAGCTTGTAGTCCACCGGATCGTGCAAGGTTTGTGTGCGCAGGTTGCGCCAGTGGCGGTCCAGGCGCAGCGAGGCGTGGGTGGAGCGCGCGCCGGTGACTTCAAACAGGCGGCTGCACAACTCCAGGCCTTGGCGCGTGGCGGCGACTTTCGCGGTGGCGATCGCAATGGCCAGTTGGCCGCGTTGGTGTTCACTGAGGTTAGGGCCTTTGGCCCAGGCCTGATCGAGCAGATCGGCAGCGCGTTCCACCAGCAGGCGCACGCCTTCCAAGGCCACCCAGAACTCGCCGTAATGGTGCAGAACATAAGGGTCCTGGCGTACGTCGTCGGCCGAGGATTTATGCCATGAACGGGTTTCGGTCAGGGTGTAGTTGCGCGCTTCTTCAAACGCGCCCTCGGCAATGCCGAGAAACATATGCGTGAAGGTCAGCTGTGCGATCAGTGGGCGCAGGCAGGCGAACGGCGTACTCAGTGGGCCTGGGTCGAGCAGCAATTCCGACTCCTCGACGCGTACCCGTTCGAAGCTGGCGCTGCCGCTGTCAGTCTGGCGCTGGCCGATATTGTTCCAGTCATTGTGCAGGGTGATGCCGCTGCGACCGCTGGGGATGGCAGCAATCAGCAGTTTGCCGCCAGCGCTGTCATCCACGGCAGAGGCAATCAGCATTTCCGAATCGCTGGCGCCGGAGCAGAAGCTCTTCTTGCCGGAGAATTCACGCCAGCCACCAAAATCCTTGACCACCGTGCGTGTGTCCAGCGGGTTGAGGGCATTGCCCCAGAACCAGTTTTTGCGGGCGGTTTGTTCGAACCAGGGTTGCCATTGATCCGGGCGCGCAAACAGGCGCACGGTGGCGAGCATCAAGTGGTGGAAACCGAAAACGTGCGCGAGGGAGCTGTCGACCTTGGCGAACTCGCGAACGATACCCAGGGTTTCACTCCAGCGTGCGCCGAGGCCACCGTATTGGGTGGGAATGCTCAGGGCCAGCAGGCCGCTTTGGCGCAGGGCGTCTCGTTCGGCTTTCGGGGTGCCGCCACGCTCATCACGTTCGACGGCGGTGAGGGCAAATTCGGCGGCCAGCAGTTTGGCGGTCTGCAATGGCGATGGCAGCACGCTGTGGGGTTTGGCTGTCACACGATGTTCCTCAATATCGGTTGGGCAAAGAAGGCCAAAGGTGGACGCGGGCTTGCTCGCGAAAGCGGTGTGTCAGATCGCAAATGAATTGACTGAACGGACGCATTCGCGAGCAAGCCCGCTCCCACATCAAGCAGACTCAGCGCGCTCAGGCCTTGGTTGTGGGCAACACATCGTTGGCAATCATTTCGCCAAACGGGCCCGTGAGGTTGGTGACACCACGCCCGGCAAGGCTGGCGTAGGGTTCCGGCAACAGCGGGAACACCAACTCAGCAAAGCGATAGGCTTCTTCCAGGTGCGGGTAGCCGGAGAAGATGAAGCTCTCGATGCCCAAGTCGGCGTACTCTTTGATGCGCTCGGCGACCTGCTGCGGGTTACCGACCAGTGCCGTACCAGCACCGCCGCGTACCAGGCCGACGCCGGCCCACAGGTTGGGGGCGATTTCCAGGTTGTCGCGGCGCCCGTCGTGCAAGGCGGCCATGCGGCGCTGGCCTTCGGAGTCAAAGCGCGAGAAGGATTTTTGCGCCGCTGCGATGGTGTCGTCGCTGATGTGCTCGATCAGTTTGTCGGCGGCTTTCCAGGCGTCTTCTTCGGTCTCGCGCACGATCACGTGCAGGCGGATACCGAACTTCACGGTGCGGCCTTTACGCGCGGCACGCTCGCGGACATCCGCGAGTTTTTCCGCAACGGCGGCGGGCGGCTCGCCCCAGGTCAGGTACACGTCCACCTGTTCGGCGGCAAGGTCGTGGGCGGCGTCGGAAGAACCGCCGAAGTACAGCGGCGGATACGGCTTCTGCACCGGCGGGTAAAGGGCCTTGGCGTTCTGTACGCGCAAGTGCTTGCCTTCGAAGTCCACCGATTCGCCCTGCAACACACGACGCCAGATCTGCAGGAACTCGTCGGAGACTTCGTAGCGTTCGCTGTGGTCGAGGAAACTGCCGTCGCCTCGGTTTTCGTCGGGGTCGCCGCCGGTCACCACGTTGATCAGCAAGCGGCCGTTGGACAGGCGATCCAGGGTAGCGGCCATGCGTGCCGAGACCGTGGGCGAGATAATGCCCGGGCGGATCGCTACCAGATAACGCAGGCGTTCAGTCAGCGGTACCAGCGCCGAGGCGATAACCCAGGAGTCTTCGCACGAGCGGCCGGTAGGAATCAACACGCCGTAGTAACCGAGGCTGTCAGCTGCTTGTGCGACTTGTTTCAGATAGTGGAGGGTGACCGGCCGTGCGCCTTGGGTGGTGCCCAGGTAATGACCGTCGCCGTGGGTTGGCAGAAACCAGAAAACATCCATGACAAATCCTTAAGCGATTTTCAGCAGAGAAGGAGAGTGCGCAGCAAACAGTGGCGCTGCGCGTTCTGCGGCAAGGCGGATACGGCCCTTCAAGGGCTCACTGGTTATGTGGTAATCGGTGAAATCGGCTTCAGTGGCGTACACGCCGATCGGCAGGGTCAGCGCTTGGAAGAAGCTGAACAGCGGGCGCAGTTGGTGATCAAGGACCAGTGCGTGGCGTTCGCTACCGCCAGTGGCCGCGAGCAACACCGGTGTGTTGATCAGCGCGTTCAGGCCGACCAGATCGAACAGGTGCTTGAGCAAGCCCGGGTAGGAACCGCGATAGACCGGTGCGGCAACGACTAGCAGGTCGGCCTGTTCGATGGCCAACAGTTGGGCTTCGACCTCGGCCGGCAGTTCATCACGGGACAGGGCACCGCCCAAAGGCCGGGCGATGTCACCCAGTTCGATCAGCGTGGTCTGGATTGGCAGCAGGCTCGCCAGTTCGGCCAGTACGGCTTGGGTCAGCACCAATGTGCGGGATGGGCGCCAGGTTCCGCCGGAGAGGGCAACAACATTCAGGGGACGGGTCATAAACAGTTCCTTTTTCAACAGTGGTTCATTGCAAGAGAAGTGAAACGTCTTGAGCAAGCGCCGTACCAACGGCTGCAAGCCTTGATTTACATAGGCTGCGCGCTCACTGCTGAGAAAGTTGCTGTTGTCGACCTGGTGTTTTGTTGAATGACTGTTGCGTGAGCAACAGTTGCAGGGCGAACAGTGTCGTTCGCTGTGCAGGCAGTTATAGAGGGTTACGTTTATTCCGTAAATGAACGTATTTCCATATTTATAGATCTTAAAGGAATATGTATTGCCTGCTATCGAGGATGCCTTAATGGTTGATAGCGACTATCACGGCGGGTGATTTTTCACCGTGCGAGGGCGGGAGTAGCCTGTGTTCATTGACTCGAAACCTCCTTCGCAGGGCCTCCACCATGAAGCATTTTCTGGCTGTTTCCTTAATAGTTGTCAGCTCCGTCCTCGCCGGTTGTGCGACCCATCCATCGCCCGAATCGCGCCCCTACACCGCAGAAGAAACCAAGCAGTTGGCGTTGGAAGCCTTGGGCCGTCGCGGCCTGTCGTTTGATGAGTATCAGCAGCAGCGTGCTGCACTCACCGGCCAGCCACCGAAGCCCTTCGGCTTTGATCACCAGGGTGAAATGAACGCTGAACGCAGTGTGGTGTTGCATGGTCGTCCCAGTTGAGTTCGCGCCGAGCGGTAAAAAGCCCGAGGATTCCCTTAAGGAACCTCGGGCTTTTTGTTTGCCATGGGGTTACTTCAGCCTGTTAAGCTGGATTTCAGGAGCGTTCCTACGCACATTTAAATAAAGTGGTCCTTCTTTAATGGCATTCGATCGGTTAAACCTGACGACCTCTGTTCCGGTCGATGCCCCTGAGACACTGCTCTTGGGAATACGCTCTGCGAGTCTTAAACGTCATGAATAAACGTCCGTTGTATTTCGACTACGCCGCCACCACGCCGGTGGATGAGCGGGTCATCCAGGTGATGGTCGAGTGCCTGGGCTTCAATGCCAACTTTGGTAACCCTGCGTCCAGTTCCCATGCGTTCGGCCAAGCCGCCCGGCAAACGGTAGAACAGTCGCGCCGTCAGGTGGCCGAGTTGGTCGGTGCCCAACCCGAGCAGATCGTCTGGACCTCCGGCGCTACGGAGTCCAACAACCTCGCGATCAAGGGTGTGGCCCAGGCGCGTGGGGTGGCGGGTGGGCATATCATCACCAGCCAGATCGAGCACAAAGCCACGCTGGACACCGCGCGGCAACTGCAGGAAGCCGGGGTGGCCGTGACCTACCTGGTGCCTGATGCCGAAGGGCTGATCAGCGCCGAAGCGGTCAGCGAGGCGCTGCGCGAAGACACCTTTCTGGTGTCCTTGATGCTGGTGAACAATGAGCTGGGCACCCTGAACGATATCCCCGCCATCGGCGCGCGGGTGCGTGAGCATGGCGCGCTGCTGCACGTGGATGCGGCGCAAGGTGCGGGCAAGGTAGCGATCGACCTGGCTGAGTGGCCAGTGGATTTGATGTCGTTTTCCGCCCACAAGCTTTACGGTCCCAAGGGCATTGGCGCGCTGTATGTCGGCCCGCGTGCGCAACAGAAAGTGTTGGCGCAGATTCACGGCGGTGGTCACGAGGGTGGGTTGCGCTCCGGGACGCTGGCGACCCACCAGATTGCGGGTATGGGCACCGCGTTCGCCCTGGCGGCAGCGTCGTTCTCTGCAGAAAAGGCCACGATCGTCGCCTTGCGTCAGCGCCTGTTGGATCAGTTGGAATCGGTGGCGGGTGTGCGCCTCAATGGCAGCCCTACACAACGCATTCCCCATACGCTCAGCCTCACGTTCAGTGAAGGTGAGTTCAATTCCGCCGCATTGAGCGCAGGCATCGCCTTTTCGGCAACCTCGGCGTGCAACTCGGCGAGCAATGCGCCGTCCCACGTGCTTCTGGCCCTGGGCCATGACGCACGCAGCGCGGGCCGCACCATTCGCTTGAGCCTGGGTCGGTTTACCACCGAACAGGACATCGACCAAGCCGTGCAATTGATCAAGGCCGCACTCGCCAGTGCACCGGCATTCTGGTCCGTCTGATTTTTCATTCGCAGCACATAACAATTATTAGTGGTTAGCAGGAGACACAATGAGTACTCAGCCTTTGACCCATGGATCCGTTCCCCAGCGCCTGGCGCTGACCCGCGAACTGATGAGCCGCGAGGGTATCCACGCCCTGCTGGTGCCGTCGGCCGACCCGCATTTGTCCGAGTATTTGCCGGGTTACTGGCAGGGGCGGCAGTGGTTGTCCGGGTTTTATGGCTCGGTGGGGACGTTGATTGTCACCGCAGATTTCGCCGGTGTCTGGGCCGACAGCCGTTATTGGGAGCAGGCGACCAAGGAACTCAAGGGCAGTGGTATCGAGTTGGTGAAGTTGCAACCGGGCCAACCTGGCCCGCTGGAGTGGCTGGCTGAAAACACTCCGCAAGGCGCTGTGGTGGCGGTGGATGGTGCGGTGATGGCCGTGGCCTCGGCGCGTACCCTGGGCGGCAAGCTGACGGAGCGCGGCGCGCGCTTGCGTACCGATATCGATGTGCTGAATGAAGTCTGGCACGACCGTCCCGCGTTACCGTCCCAGCCGATTTACCAACACCTGCCTCCGCAGGCCACCGTCAGCCGCGGCGAAAAACTCAGCGCGCTGCGCGCCAGCTTGAAAGAGAAGGGCGCCGACTGGCATTTCATCGCCACCCTGGATGACATCGCCTGGTTGTTCAACCTGCGTGGCGGTGATGTGTCGTTCAACCCGGTGTTCGTGTCCTTTGCCCTGATCAATCAGCAGCAGGCCACTTTGTTTGTCGCGCTGAGCAAGGTCGACGCGCAACTGCGCGCAATCCTGGAGCAGGATGGTGTGACCTTGCGCGACTACAGCGAAGTGGCTGATGCGCTGCGTGCCGTGCCGTCGGGTGCCAGCTTGCAAGTTGACCCGGCTCGCGTGACCACAGGGTTGCTGGAGAATCTCGATGCGGGGGTCAAGCTGGTCGAGGGGCTGAACCCGACTACGCTGGCCAAATCCCGCAAAAGCCTGGCTGACGCGGAGCATATTCGCCGGGCCATGGAGCAGGATGGTGCGGCGCTGTGCGAATTCTTCGCTTGGTTGGACGGTGCGTTGGGCCGCGAGCGCATCACCGAGCTGACTATCGACGAACACCTGACGGCGGCACGCACCCGTCGCCCCGATTATGTATCGCTGAGTTTCAACACCATTGCTGCATTCAATGCCAATGGCGCGATGCCGCATTACCACGCCACTGAAGAAGAGCATGCGCTGATCGAGGGCGATGGTTTGCTGTTGATCGACTCGGGCGGCCAGTACCTCGGCGGCACCACCGATATCACGCGGATGGTGCCGATCGGTACGCCGAGTGAGGAGCAGAAGCGCGACTGCACGCGGGTCCTTAAGGGCGTGATTGCGCTGTCTCGTGCACACTTCCCCAAGGGCATTCTGTCGCCGTTGCTGGATGCGATTGCGCGTGCGCCGATCTGGGCTGAAGGTGTGGACTACGGCCATGGTACGGGCCACGGCGTAGGCTATTTCCTGAATGTGCATGAAGGCCCGCAGGTGATCGCCTACCAGGCCGCCACTGCGCCACAGACCGCGATGCAGCCGGGAATGATTACTTCGATTGAACCGGGCACTTATCGCCCAGGTCGCTGGGGTGTGCGTATTGAGAACCTGGTATTGAACCGTGAAGCCGGCAAGACCGAGTTCGGTGAGTTCCTCAAGTTTGAAACGCTGACCTTGTGCCCAATCGACACGCGTTGCCTGGAGCCATCGTTGCTGACGGTGGACGAACGCGCGTGGTTCAACGCCTACCACGCCGAAGTGCGTGAGCGTTTAAGCCCGTTGCTCAACGGTGCTGCATTGGAGTGGCTGCAGGTGCGTACCGCGGCTATTTGATCGGCATGCGCCGCTTGCGAAGTGCTCGCAAGCGGCGTTCAAGGGCGGTGGGCGTTCAACGCCTAGCTGAGCGCTTCGCGCACAAAATCCAGACGGTCCTGACCGAAGAACATGTCATTGCCTACAAACATGCTGGGCGCACCGAAAACGCCGCGCTGAATAGCCTCTTCGGTTTTGTCCTTGAGCGCTGTTTTTGTGCGTTCATCATTGGCCAGGGCCAGCACTTCGTCAGGGTCGAAGCCTGCTTCGGTCAGAACCGCAGCCACCCCCGCGGGATCGCCCAGGTTGCGGCCTTCAACCCAGATGGCGCGGAACAGGCAGTCAATAAACGCCTGGAAGCGTTCTGGCTGACGTAGTTGAATACCGGTAACGGCGCGCATCAGCACCAAGGTGTTGATGGGGAAGTGCGGGTTGAACTTGAGCGTCACGTTGTAGCGTTTTGCGTACCGCGCCAAGTCATTGAACATGTAACGACCTTTGGCCGGCACGGTGATTGGCGAGGCGTTGCCTGTGGCCTTGAACACGCCACCCAGCAACATCGGCTGATAGACCAGTTGCGTGCCGGTTTCGGCGCATAAGGCAGGCAATTGGGTATAGGCCAGGTAAGTGGCCGGGCTGCCGAGGTCAAAGAAGAACTCCAGGGTTTTACTCATGGCGATACTCGCTGCTTATTATTGGGGGGATAGCGCTTACCAGGCTTCATTCCAGGGACGCAGGTCCAGCTCAAAGGTCCAGGCGTCACGTGGTTGGCTGTGCAGGTACCAATAGTTGTCGGCGACGTGTTCCGGATTGAGGATGCCGTCCTGATCTTTCAGGGCGTATTTCTGCGGAAAATTGTCGCGAATGAAGTCAGTGTCGATTGCACCGTCGACCACCACATGGGCCACGTGGATATTCCTGGGGCCCAGTTCTCGCGCCATGCTTTGCGCGAGGGCGCGGATGCCGTGCTTGGCGCCGGCGAATGCGGCAAATCCGGCTGCTCCGCGCAAACCGGCGGTGGCGCCGGTGAACAGGATCGTGCCTCTATTGCGGGTCACCATACGTTTGGCAACTTCGCGAGCATTCAGGAAACCGGAGAAGCAGGCCATCTCCCATATCTTGAAGTATTTGCGGGCGGTCTCTTCCAGGATGCTGCATGGCACATTGGCGCCGATGTTAAACACGAACGCTTCGATGGGCCCCAGCTCGGTTTCGATCTGTTCAATCAGTGCGATCACGTCTTCCTCTTTACGTGCATCACAGGCAAAGCCATGAGCTTCACCCCCCGTCGATTGGATACTGTCCACAAGGGGCTGCAACTTGTCGGCACTGCGACGGGTGACGCAGGCCACGTAACCTTCGCGGGCAAAGCGCTTGGCAATGGCGCCGCCGGTAGCATCACCGGCACCCACTACCAATACGATTTTCTTGTTATGTGTCATGGCAACTCCATTGGCTCGATTGTCGAGCTGGAGTGTAGCCGTGGCGTCGCGAATGGCCGGTTGGGGTGGGAATTTAAGAAGGGCGGAGCAGTCGGGGGGGGACTGCTCGGGCGGTCATTTACAGATGACGATCATGCTGCGGCTGGTGTAGCCGGCCGGGTTGATGCCGAAAGGATAGTCCCCCGGCTCTTCGGAGTTGTCGCCGGACTTGGCGATAACCCGGTAGCCCTTGGCACCGCAGGAATTGGTTGCACTGGTGTAGCACTGGTCCCAGGAGGAGGACAGGCCAGAACAGTTGATATGTAGCCCTTTTTTGCCGCGTTTCACTTCTGTCTTGGTGGTCGCAGCGCAGCCTGCTATGCCCACGACCATTAACAGTATCAAAATTCTTTTCATCACTATCCTTAATAGCCGCTTCGCAAAAAGGCTCGATGCAGGCTTTACGCGCTCTCGATTGTAGCGTTCAGCTGTCCGTGTCGAAATTCTCCATGAAAGACATTCGCTTACGGCCTAAACATGGCCTAAATGAGCGGCAAATACCAGAGCTACCTGCGATGACGATCAATCGGCTGGCACCAGTGGTTTGGATTCATTGCGCATGGTCAGCGTGGCGCCGACGGAGGCCAGAATGATGCAAGAGATCGCCATCCATTGCGCGAGGGACAAGTGTTCTTGCAGGAAAAACAGGCCGGAGAGCGCGCCGAATGCGGGCTCGATGCTCATCAACGTACCGAAGGTGCGGGCAGGAAGGCGAGTGAGGGCGACCATTTCCAGGGTGTAGGGCAGGGCAGTGGATAGAATGGCAACACCCAGCGCGACGGGAATCAGCGCAGGCGTCAGTAATGCGCTGCCGGCATGCACGATGCCGATCGGTGCTACGAACAAGGCAGCGATCATTACCCCGAGTGCCGCAGTTTGCACGCCATTGTCATTGCCGGCTTTCTGGCCGAACAAAATATAGAGTGCCCAGCACACCCCTGCGCCCAATGCGTAGGCGGCGCCGGTCAAGTCGATACCGCTGCTGGCTTCGCCCGTCGGGATCAGCAACAGAAGGCCCGCAATCGCAAGGCCAATCCATAAAAAATCCACAGCTCTGCGTGAGGCGTAGATAGCCACGGCGAGGGGGCCTGTGAATTCCAGCGCTACCGCGATGCCCAAAGGGACTGTGCGCAATGACATATAGAAGAGGAAGTTCATGCCGCCCAACGCCATTCCATAGACGATGACTGTGCGCAGGGACTTTGCCGTCAGCCTGGCGCGCCATGGGCGTAATAGAAGCAGCATGATTACGCTGGCAAAAATCAGGCGCAGGGTGGTGGTGCCCTGTGCGCCGACGATGGGAAACATGCTTTTGGCCAGCGAGGCACCGGACTGGATGGAAGCCATGGCGATCAACAGCAGGCCGACAGGAAACAATGCCGAGGCCAGGCTGCGCGGTGGGGTGGTCATTGGGGGTGTTCGTCCGAAGTCATAGTAGAGAAGCAGAACGCATATGATGCTTAACTGGCTGGGTTTGAGCAATATATTGCTCAGCTGATGGGTTTTGGCGTTCTTCATAGAAGCGGTTTGTAGATTTTCGATTGTTTGATAGAGAATCCAAATAAACGGTTGACGGCAGATTCTGGACGTCTATAATTCGCCCCACTTCCGGCGCAGTCGAAACGTAAAACTCCTTGGTAAACAAAGAGTTATGCGAG